>CASFMM010000035.1 GCA_949295765.1 uncultured Methanomassiliicoccales archaeon
AGGTAAGGCGCAGGGGAGCTTCCAGCAGGGACAGCGGAGCGCGAAGGGAGTGTATCTGTTCCACGACGGAGCGAGCTATAACGGGAAATGGAAGGAAGATCGCAGGCATGGCGAGGGGAGTTTCATCGACGCCAACGGGAACAGCTACAATGGGACCTGGGTGGAGGACCAGCGGTGCGGAGAAGGAACGTTGGTGTGTCACCAGAAGCGACAGCGATTGGTGGACGCCGAGACGGGAGAGGAATCGTTCCCGAAGCAAATGCATCTGATCTCGCATAAATCGGAGCGCGAAAAGGACAAGGAGAAGGTGGTGATCGAGGACGTCGTGGACGAGCTCGACGACAGGGGAGGACAGGAGGACGACCCGGACCTCGAGGTCGACTCCGTGGTCCTGGACGCGGTTCAGATCCTCAAAGACCTCGGTCTGGACGTCACCCTGTCCAAAGACACCGACGACGGAAAGGAGCCCGTAGAAGACGCTCCCGGCCGTGACGTCGGACGTGATTACCTCTGGGACGTCAGGATCCCCAGAGAGTGCCCTCAGAAGGAGGAGGGCATGGCCGACTCCGAGTACTCGGCCAACGTATTGGAGTTCCTCACCGGCACCGTCGCCGACCTCATGCAGACGACGATCGAGCTGGCCATGGCGTGCGCCAAGGCCAACCGCGGGATCGACTGCCAGAGGGAGTCGGGCGACGGGAGCGTCAGAATCGAGTGATTCCCATGTCCTTCATGGGCGAGTCCCGTTCAGAGGGGCTTTCTGCTGTCAGCCGCGGCACCGTCCGCGAGGACCCCGTATCCGAGAACCACTCCTTCGACACCGATGAGAGGATCGAGCGCGAGATCAAGAGGACCCGCATCGTCATCAACGTGGCCCTGGTCATCCTCACGGTCGAAGTCGTTCTGTTCACATTCGCCATGTGGAGGCTGTTCGCATGAGGGAGATGGAGCAGGACGGCCGCAAGGTCATGGTCGAGACCCTCTTGGAAAAGACCGAATGGTACATCCGCGACCACCCCGGATGCTCCGAGTTCGAGATCGGAAGAAGTCTGGGGAACAGGGCCGTGTCCTGTGCCTGGACGCTGTACTCCGAGGGTATCGTCAGGTCCTGGAGGGACGACGTCGCCATCAGGAACGGCAGGATCCTCAGAGGATACCGCTACCAGCACATCTTCAGGTCGAACGACAACCCTGTCAGCAGGGAGGTGATCCCCCTTGACGTCTGAACCCCAGAAGCTCAGGATATACATCCCGGACGATGGGAAGTCGATCGAGATCGGGCACGGGGACTCCAAGGTCGTCATGGGCTCCGGGGAGTTCCTGGACCGCCTCGGGAAGTTCCAGGAGCTCGTCCCTTTCCTGGACGACCCCTCATCTAAGCATGAGCCCGTCCCGACTGTCTGCCCGAGCTGCGGGAAGAGGGAACTTATATTCGACTGGGAGGGGGACGAATCGGTCGTCAGGTGCCTCTCGTGCGGGTTCGTCTGCACGGGGAAGACATTCGAGGACGCACTCATAGACGCAGAGGCGGAGGATCCCCCTGTGTGGAACGTCGCCGCGGACATCGCCATGTCCCTGATGATAAGGGAGGCGGTCAGGACCATCCACAAGAGCTTCACGACGACGATCGGCCCGGAGGGGTTCAGAGGCACCGAGGAGGAGTACAAAACGTTCCTGGAGGCACTCCGCACTATAGAGTCGGTCTCCGAGGGCATCCGCGAGAGGGCGCTCGACCGTTTGGAGGCGATGTGCGATGACAACTGACGACACGATCCGGATCCTAGCCGACGCGGAGGTCATGCGTAACGGCCTGAGGATGGTCAGAGCCTCTTTCAACGACGCCGTTGACAGGATGAACGGATTCCCCGGGGACGACGAGGCCCTGATGAGGTACAGCGACTCCATGCAGACCCTGGAGGCGGTCATCGAGAGGATCGATAAAGCGGCCACCGCAGGCATCGAGGAGACCGAGGGCCCCAAGGTGATCGGACACGACTACGGGGATCTGATCCTCCCGAACCTTCCCGACTACTGCAGATGCCCCTACGCCTCGAGAACGCGCACAGGAGAACCCATCATGGGAGTCTCGTTCCGCCATGTGGAGACCTACGGATACGGTCTGAGACCCTCCTACACGGTCGTGGTCCGGGTCGGGCTCCAGACCTACATGGTCGGATACGACTACAACCCGAACGTCGGGATATGGAGGACCAGCGACGTGGAGGTGCCGTTCTCCAAGGCGAAGAAGGGCTACCGCAAGAACGGGGCCCAGCCGCTCAAAGGCTTCGAGCTCCAGGAGGTGCTGGGATGACCGACCCTGTAGGCAGACACTACGGCTCCGTCATCCGCCCCGACCCCGCCGACTACGACAAATGCCCCTTCGCGGGCGTCACCAAGGGCGACGACCCCATCGTCGGAATCTTCGTCGGCTGGTACGACACGGGTGACTACGGAATCCGCCCTTGCTACGACGCCGTCATAAGATGGAACGATGGCTTCGCGTACGGGGGCGACTACAACCCCAACACCGGCCTCTGGCAGGCTGGGGAGTACGGGCTCACCGAGAAGCAGGTCGAGAGCATGGCGAGACGCAACCGCGCCGAGCCCCTCCCCGGCCACAGGTTCTCCGACAGGCCAGCCGCAATCGTCGTCAGACGCATAGACGGTCACGCCCAGACTACGATGGAGGCGTTCCCATGATGGAGAGCTGCAACATCAGCTTCAAGATCGGCGAGAAGGCCAGGTGCATCGTCTGCGGGAAGGAGATGGAGCCCCCGGAGATGGCCCGCACGGGCATAATGGCCGGTTACAGGGACGACAACGGGGACATCGTGCCTATCTGCGTCTGCGGATCGGTCAGGTGCCTCGGGACCATCGGGATGCTCAACAACATCGCCGGAGCCAAGATGAACAGGAAGACGGGCATCACGTTCAGCGTCATCGACAGTGGGAACGCCGTGGAGGTACGCATCGGCCCCGAATCCGTCGTCCTGGACGGCCCCAAGTTCATCGAGATGATGAAGGGGATGACCACCCAGATAGCTCCCCAACTGAACGTCGTCAAGCAGATCGAGAGCAGGGTCGTGCAGGCTCCCCAGCAGCCGACCGGGGATGCGATCAACAAGTGCCCCTGCTGCGGTGGCGGCAACCTGTGGAGGTTCGAGGATCCCGGCGCCTGCGTCATCCAGTGCGACGACTGCAAGAGGTTCGGCAGAGGCAACACCATGGCCGATGCCGTCGCGGACCTTGCCTCCAAGAAGGAGGTGGGGATGTGATCCCGAGAATGGAATCAGTCTCTCGTAAGGAGTTCCTCACGGTCGTCACCGACCGCCCGGATAAGGTGGTCTGCATCGACTGCGAGACCACCGGACTGGACGTGGATATGGATGGCGTCCTGTCGCTATCCATCGTGGACGGCAACCTCGACGTCCTGTTCCACTCCCTCCTGCACACCTACAGGAAGAGGTCCTGGAAGGAGGCACAGCGCATCAACGGCATCTCCCCGAGGATGGTGAGGGACTCCCCCTCCATCCCCCAGGTGAGGGAGCAGGTCCTGGACATCCTCTCAGACGCCGAGATTGTCACGGGATACAACATCGCCCCGTTCGACATCCCGATGATGGCGAACAACGGCTTCTGGTTCCCCAGGACGCTCAAGATCTTCGACGTCTACCCAGAGTTCGTCATGAAAACCAGGGGCGAGGGCAAGCACCGCCTGATCGACTGCGCCCGCATGTATGATGTGGGCTTCGAGCCCCATGACTCGCTGGAGGACTCCAAGGCGGCGATGCTGTGCGCCATCGGCATCGTGAAGGAGGTGGGGGAATGAGCGGAGCCCTCCTCTACGACGTGGACTCCACCATCCCCAACCTGGCCCTCATGCACATCTCCGCCTGGAGGAAGTCCATGGGCATCGAGACCGGCTTCGACGTCTCCTGCCCAGACGAGGTCTGGGCCTCGGTGGTGTTCAAGGCCAACCGCCACAAGGTGGACGGCCTGAGGTTCATGTTCCCCGACGCCGAGATCGACATCGGCGGGAGCGGGTACGACCTCTCCAAGAGGCTCCCTGAGGAGGTCGACCTGCTCATGCCCGACTACTCCATCTACCCCGACTGCGACTACGACTTGGGCTTCACCACCCGCGGTTGTAACAGGGGATGCGGGTTCTGCGTGGTGCCCAGGAAGGAGGGCAGGTTCAGGGTCCACCAGCATCCAAGCGAGTTCCACAACCCGTCCCACACCAAGGTCGTCCTCCTCGACAACAACGTGTTGTTCGACAAGGATTGGTTCCTGGAGATCACGGACTGGATCCTCGCCAACGACCTCGAGGTGGACTTCAACCAGGGTTTGGACATAAGGCTTGTCGACCGCGACATCGCCGGACGCATAGCGGAGCTCAAGCCCATGCGCCTGTGGCATTTCGCCTTCGACAGCCTCGACTACAGGGACGAGGTCGTCCAAGGCATCGCCCTTCTCAGGGAGGCGGGCCTCGACCTCCGCCACCGCGTGAACTGGTACGTCTACCTCCACGACGACTCCCAGTGCGAGGACGCCCTGGAGAGGTGCAGGATCCTCCGCGGGGAGAAGACCACGCCGTACATCATGCTCAACAGGGAGTCGCCCCGCACACAGCGCATGACGGATATCAAAAGGTGGACCAGACCCCACATATTCTGGAGCACCGACTTCGACGGTTACGTCGCCAACCTCAAAGGGGGTGTGGCATGAGGCCCGACGAGTGCCGCGTGTGCTGGGAGCCGATCTGCATCCACACCGCCTGCGAGGGCCTGGAGCCCTGGTCGGGCTACGGCCCCGCCGGGGACCACTGCCCCTACTTCACACCGGAACCCGAGCCCTTCCACAGATGTTGGTGCTGCGGATCGGGGAACGTGATGCTGGACTACCTGGACGCCGACGGGCCCCCTCAGCTCTTCGTGGTCTGCGAGGACTGCGGGACTTCCACCAAGCTCTTCTACTCCGAACCCGAGGATGCCGTGAAGGCGTGGAACGACGGGGAGGTGTGCTCCGAATGAGCTCAGAGGACATACTTCGGGAGCTCAGGGAGTGCATTGCCCCCTACTCCGGCGACGTCTCCGAGGTGAGGTTCTACATCACCACGGACAACGGAGTGGACCATGCTCAGGCGTTCGTCCAGGCCCTCGACGACGAAGGACGTTGGCATGCGGTCATCATCGACGGCATGGGCTTCTCCCAGTGCTACCACGGCGGGAGAACACCGTTCGACGTCAGAGGATGCAAGCCCTACTTCATGACCAAGTCCCTCGAGACCGCCATACCCTTCATCGACAGGATGAAGGGCGAGTACATCGGGAGGATCATGCAGGACGCGGGCTTCGATCCCGCACCCGTCGTCACCCGGGCCCAGACGGTGGTCGAGGGGGCCGCCGTGATGGGGGACTGCATCCTCGTTCTGACCTCCAGGATGAGGGGCTCCGAGCGCTACTTCCGCCTGTACGAGTTCTACAGAGACGGCTTCAGATGGAGGTCGTTCGAGGACCAGGGCGACATGACCATCCGCGAGGACCTGCCGAGGTTCGGCTACGATGAGGCAAGGGAACTGGTGCTGCAGCGCATGACCGAATCATGGGACTCCAAGCTCGATGCCGTCAGAAAGTGGGTACAATCCGCGTCTGAGGCCAAGACAAGGAGGAAGGTGCAATGAGTCCTCTCGCAGCCGAGATTCCCATATCCCTCGCCTCTGAGACCCCTGCAAACGAAGAACCGTCCGTTCCCGTCCGCTACTACGTCTCGTTCTTCTACGGATGGGACGATCCCAGGCTGGTGATCGTCCATCGCGACGAGAAGCATTGGATGGAATGGCTGGTGGGCGGCAACGGGTGGCATTTCCGCGGAAGCTACGTCCGGGAGCCCGATGAGAAGAACCTTCGCGGCCCCCTCGTCCCCGTCACGGACCCGAGACGCATACGCGACGTGACGGAGACCCTCAAGGCGGAGTTCGTGGACAGGATGATGGCCAGGTCCGGCCTCTTGCATCCCAGGCCGGAGCACGGCTCCCCCTGGTTCACGGATGCGGCGTACTCCGAATGGATCTACGGAAGATGCCTGAAGGTGCTGTCCGGAAGATTCGACTCGGACGGGTGGCAGAAGGGATGGTTCGTGGCGATCGACGGCTCCTCGAGGCATTTCAATACGTTGGAGCTCAAAGGGCCCGGAGTCATCACCGAGAATGTCCGCCACCTCACCTACGACGAGGCCGCCGAGGCTTTCCGCAGGGAGCTTGAGAACTACTGGGACAGCGAGATGTCGATGGTCGACCCCGTGCTGTTCCCTCCGAAACCCGTTGAGAAACCCCTTACCGAAACGAATGGAGATGGATCGGATGGACTGTGAGTTCGATTTCTCAGGATTGGACGCGATGCTCTCCGAACTGAGGGAGACCATCGACCGTGACGTGCACCTCACGCACGTCAGACTGGACAGGATGTACCTCGGGGTCCCCGAGGACGATCCGCGTATAGAGGAGATCGACAGGCTGGACTGGCAGCTGCGTTCGCTGGAGGCGAGAGGATGACCTCGCAGGGAGTCAACGACCTGAACAACCTCCTGAGCACCATGCTCGACTACGAGGGGCTCTGCCGGGACGCCACCCTGGAACTGTCGATCGAAGGAAGGACGGTGACCATCTCGTTCCACATGGACGACGGCCTGTACGTCAGGATCGACGGACCGGTGCAGACGCTCATCGGACCCGTCGACCGCTACAAGGTCGAGGAGAACGGCGACGGGACCGTCTCGGTGTGGTTCATGAAGGATTCCATGATGAACTACCTGATCGGCTGCGGCGGCATCGTCATCGATCCGGAGACGATCGTGTCCATACACCTTGTCAGAGGTGACGGGTCATGACCGTGTCCGTCACGGCGGCGCGTCTCCTGGCCGAGGCGTTCAGGCGCGGGGACTTCACCGGATGGCCGGACTTCGTCCGCATGGATGACGGGCAGTACATGAGCCAGCTTATGCTGTCCGTGTCCAAGAGGAAGATCATCTACTCCGTGATAGCCAGGACCCAGGACCCCAAGAGCCACATCTACGTGTTCGTGCTCTGCGTGGATCAGGTCGCCAACGGCATGGAGGCGTACCACAACAAGGTGGGCATCATGAACGCCGTCCTCAGTACCAAGAGCGAGGACGAACCGAAGCTCGTTATCGGCCTCGACTACGGGGAGTACCTCGTCCTCGATGCCGTGGAGCAGCCCGCGGTCAGGTCGATGGAGGAGGCGAAGATGTCCTTCCAGGCAACTACGGGCAACTCCGTTCCCGGACATCGCAGGATGGACCTGATGGATGAGGACGGGTACGAGGATGAGGACGACTCATATGACGAGGCCGAGTATGCTGAGGACGATGCAGAGAACGAGGATGATAAGGATTCCGGACCTGGGCTGTTCGAGAGCCTCAAGGAACGCGCATCCAGGAAATCCGTCCGCAAATCCATGGTCCGCAGGGCCAAGGAGAACATGCCCCCAAGGGACCGTATGGGCATAAACAGGTCCAGATGACGGGTTTGGGGACACGGCATTCACCGTGTTCCCGACCCTGACCTGGATCATGTGCCAGCATACTGGGACTTTCACTGGAACCCACCTAGGTTTCCGGTACAAATTGTAATAAATCGCTTCGTCGATTAAGTATCAACTCCCTCCCCGCTTGGGAGTGGCGGCCGTCCAAAGCATCCCAAATTTTACGACGGTCGCCTTCTTAAACTCACATCGATTGAACTTTCCGACTGATAGAAATTCGAGAGCGAGGTTTCGTGATGTCCGAATACAACGTAAAAAAGGACTATTCGAAGTACAAGGTCCCAGGATACCCGGTGAAACATCGCAGAAAAATCCCTTTTGAACCCAAACTCACCATGGACCTGGAGACCCGTTCGATGATCCGCGACATCAGGTCCATGGACAACATCATCGACGGATACGTCCTGTCTGCGTACGACTACCTCGATCTGGTCCAGGAGGCATACGCCTCGAACATCCACTGGTCCACCAAGATAGAGGGCAACGAGCTCAGCCTCGAACAGGTGCGGGACCTGACCCGCGAGTACATCGCGGGCCGTGTGACCGAATCCCCGAACGGACCCACGCGGGAGATCCTCAACCATCTGAATTCAGCACTGTCCCGGAACATGTTCTCCCTCCCCTGGACCTTGGAGACGGTTCTGGACATCCACGACACTCTGATGGACGGGGTCGGGGAATGTGAACCGGGGGTCATTCGTACCAATGAGGTTTCGGTCTACAGCTCCGATGGGATCGAGCTTTTCAGAGCCTGTCCAGCATCATCCGTCACCGAGGAGCTGACGAACCTCATCGAATGGGTCAACGAATCCCCGTTCGACGAGGAAGCGGTGGAGGTGTTCTCCGAGAAGGACCGCATCAAGGATATGGAGGAGAACACGCGCAAACTCGCCATAATGTCCAAGCAGATGGGCTTCTTCAGCCTCAGAACAGCTGTGCAACAGATGAATCTGGGGGAGCAGAGCGTTAGGAGCAAGTTGGAGGATCTTGTCGAGATGGGCATAATCGAGAAGGTGGGTTACGGACGCGGTATGAAGTACGTCTTCAACGACCCGTTCAGACAGCTGCACGACAGGATAAGTTCGGAATCCGATGATGAGGAAGAAGATGCCTCCATTTGAAATGATGACAGAATCGGGAACTGTCGGAGTGCTGTCCGACGACATGATCGTCTGCCTGACGATCCACCGCGGATCACGAGACGGACCCGCCTACCCCTACGACTGCATAGTCCGGGACCTCCAAGGCATCCTCTCCGTCCAACAGGTCTCCGCCTGCCTCGACTATCTGTTCGACCTCGGCATGGTCGACGCATCCTGGAGGCTGGTCGACTGCATGCACCGTCGTTGCTACAAGGTATCCGAGGACGCCCTCGGGTTCGTGGAGAGCGCTTACCAGAAATCCTCCTTCACCCGCCCGGACCTCGTTATGGAATGCGGGTCGGGAACCGATTGATGGAGCGTCCTCCAACCAGTTTTGGCATAGGCTCGGAACTCTTTTAAGCAGGCTCAAGATGCTTGAGGATCATGACATCCTGCCCGTTCTGCCACTGCGAAATCCCCGATTTCTGCCCTTATTCCATGTGCCCCCAGTGCGGTCAGCCCCTGGAGACCAGGTTCGGCGGAGCCGGGGACGTGAGGAAGGATCTCAGACGGGAATGATCTCTCGAACAGTGAAAAACGCTATGAACCGATAGAACGGTCGCCTATACGGAGGCGATTTCCCTGTTCGACTATGATCTCGTTCAAGAGGCAGTCAGAATCATCGTGACTCAGTTCTCTCCAAAGAAGATCATAATTTTCGGTTCGGTGGCATCGGGAACAGCCGACGAAGACAGCGACATCGACATTCTGGTAGTCATGAATGCCGAGGGTGACAAGATTTCTCGCCGTGTTCCATTGATTATAGCTTTAGGGAAGTTACGCATCGATACAGACGTCGTTGTAGTAACCCCTGAGGAATTTGAATCGAAGAAGCTGGACAGGAATTCTTTCATCCACGAGATTGTCAGTACAGGATACGTAGCTTATGAGGCGTAAGTTCTGACTAGGATAACTCCGTTTGAATCCTGGTCCCAACCATCCTGATCGATCAGCGGATCTCCAACTTTGCACTTTTTCCGAAAATGCATAGTAATGTAAAGTTTGATGAAAAATTGACCTCTGGCCACCTCGTAGTCCGAATGCTTCAATGCACCTGCACCGAACTACCACATTCGAGTGCGAATCTGCGATATATTTATAAATAACCGAAACTCTTTATAAAGTATGGTTGAGAATCGCACCATAAAGTACAGCGGCGATGACGTGACCATAGGGGACGTCACCCGCCCGACCAGCGAGATCGTCTCCATCGTGGCATCCGGATCGGAGATCCGTGTCACCTTCAGGGACGGCTCCTCCGACACAGGCGGCTCCATCAGGGACCTGTTCACGCTCCGTGACATCTGCCCCTGGGCTACGGTCGCCATCTGAGCCGTCGGGTACATTTTGATATAAATGACCTCGACCATTGAGAGAATCGCAGAACGCCGATGCGAGAGCACCGGAGTATGTCATGAGATGGAAAGGGGCGGGGAGAGCGTTTCCCGATTCCTTTTGACTTCCCCGTCCCTTCCGTCGAACATTATCGCCGGTTCTCAGGCCCTCATGATCTTCATGAACCCGCCGTGCTCGTAGACGGCGAGCTTCCTCTCCTTGAGGATCCTCTCGAAGTCCTCCCAGGAGATGATCTCCAGGGCCTTGTTGCCGCCCTTGGTGAACTGGACGATGTTCACGCCCTTCACCTTGCCCGGCTTGACCCCGGCGTGCTGTGCGATTGTCTTGGTCTTCTCGATTCCGATCTTCTCCATCATGTCCGATGCCTCCGCCCGCATGCCACATAGCGTGGCCATGTGTGGCTATATGTATGGCCCCAAGTTGGTTTATAAACGGTTTCTTTTCTTGCGTCGCAAGGCGGTTCCTGCAGAGCCCTATTGTTCACAGAGAGATGTTTTCTCAGTGAAAAACTGACAAATTGTTTTTCTCAGCGGAAAATTGCACGTCCTCCCGCACCCCCTTTATAAGCACCTTCGGAACCCATTGTCTCATCGCCGATTCCCTTTTCCCCGTTCAAAAGCCCCCAATGGAACTCCGAACCGTCCATCCACGTGGACCAGAATGGGGATCCCGGCGATTCCGAACCGTCGTGACCCTCAGTTCGGAGATGAGAAAATGAACAATCATGGAAAATTCGCCTCGGCCCTGGCCGTGTTCGCGGCGGTAGCCTGCCTTCTCATGGCGGTGCCCTCCGTCGAAGCGGCTGAGGACGGGACGTCGGTACCCGAGGAGATCGGTGCCGACGGGTTCCTCGCACTCGCCCAGGACGGCGTGCTGACGCTCCAGAAGGACTACGTCCTCACGTCCGCCCTCGCAGTGGAGGATGAGCTGACAATCGACCTCAACGGCCACAGCATCGTGAACTCCGATGCCAACGCCAACCACACCATCGACGTTTCCGAGACGGGCAAACTGACCATCGAGGATACCGTCGGGACCGGCACCGTGGACAACGTGACCCACGCCAAGGCCGCCATCATGAACAACGGAGAGGTTGTCCTCGAGGGCGGGAAGTTCACCCGCTCTGCGGAGTCCGCCTCCAACACATACTACGTCATCGACAACCACGGCACGCTCACCATACACGACAACGTGACCGTCTCCAAGACCTCCGAGGAGCAGCACTCCTCCATGATCCGCAACGCCGACGGTGCCACCCTCACCATACAGGGAGGCACCTTCGAGAGCGGCAAGGACATCGCGGTGAAGAACGACACGGGCGGGGTCCTGAGGATCTACAACGGAACCTTCACACCCACCAAGATCTCCACCGACTTCGCGGTGCAGAACTGGGGAACGGCCACCATCATGGGAGGAACCTTCAAGGGAATCGTCGCCAGCATGTCCGACGACGAGAACGCCTCCTCGATGACCGTGGAGAACGGAACTTTCAGCGGCAAGGTCCTCGCCTGGAACTTCGTCGACAACTACGTCTCCGGCATGGACCCCGCCGACAAGGCGGCATCCGTCGTCATCAACGGAGGTAACTTCTCCACACCCGCTTCCAACTACGCCGCGATCATCGGAGGCACCGGAAGCACATTCCTTGTCACCGACCCGACCATCGCCAGCTACGTCATCAACGGCGGAACCTTCGGCTCCAACGTCTCCCAGTACCTCGCGGACGACGTCGTCCTCGTCAACAGGGACGGCAAGTACGTGGTTACCCAGGACACCGCAGGCTCTGTCGCCCAGGTCGGGCAGGTCTACTTCACCGACCTCGCGACGGCGTTCAAGAACTGCGCCGACTCCACCGTCGTCCTCGTGGACGACATCACCCTCGGAGCGTCCGTCACCATCACCAAGAACAACGTCGTCGTGGACCTCAACGGACACGTCATCAGCGGAGAGCTCAGCGGAAGGTTCGTCTACACCCACGACAAGACCGTCACCTTCAAGGATTCCGTCGGCGGAGGAGCCATCATCAACCTCGGCGGGAACGCGATCTCCGGAAAGGACGGCGACACCGCTGTGACGATCGAGAACGGCGTCTACACCGGCGACATGTCCGCTTTCGTCGCTGAAGGCAAGGCGATCTACGACTACGACGGCATCTCCATCGTCGGGGACGAGGTCAC
>CASFMM010000036.1 GCA_949295765.1 uncultured Methanomassiliicoccales archaeon
AGATCGTACTGACTGAGCTGGGGATGACGATTTCGGTGATTTTCGTGCAACTGTCGAATGCGTTTGCACCGATTTCCTGCACTCCGCTCCCGATTTCGACTGTTGTCATGGCAGAACAGGACTCGAACGCCCTTTCACCGATGGACTCGACATTGTCTTCGATGGTCAAACTCTTCAGATTCCAAGATTCTTTGAATGCGTCGTTCGCCACCAAATCCTGGGAATCATCTGTTCCTGTGACGGTGACATCAGTTATTGTCCCTACGTTAAAGCTGTCCTGTACAAACCCGGTAAGTTTCGCAGGAATCGTCAGTTCCTTAAAGCTGGAACATCCGTGAAATGCATCTGTTCCAATCTTCTGAATCTTCTCTCCAAAGGTGAAACTCTCCAGTGAGTTGCATGAATTAAACATGTTCTCTGCGATTTCGGTTACACCGTCTCCGAATGATACGGATTTCAAACCAGTGCACCCGTGAAATGCTCCAGCCCCGATACTGGTTACGGAATCAGGAACTGAAATGCTACTCAAGGATTCACACCCTGTGAATGCACTGTTTCCAATCGATTTTAATCCTAAATTGAGGGTGATTGATGTCAGGCCTTCACAAGCATTGAACGCCTTTTCCCCAATCTCAGTAACCTGTCCTGGTATTGTGATTGTACTAAGTATTCTACAATCGTCAAAAGCCAGTGCACCGATAGAGGTGACACCACTACCAATTGTGACTGATGTTAGTTTTTCCTTCGACATGAAAGCCTGGTCACCTATGGCTTCGACATCATCTCCAATGGTTATGGTTGTCAAATTGCTGAACATTCTGAGAATGTCTCCTTCAACCTTGTCATCGGTCGAATCAGTACCTACAACGTTCAAAGTTTGAACATTCATTATAGTCGAACCAAAGGAATTGAGAAGATCGTTCGAAATCAGGTTTACTGGAATCGTCAGTTCCTTTAAACCTGTACAGCTGGTGAACACGCCGCTGTCTATTGACGAAACGGGATTTCCGTCTATAGTGCTGGGTATTTCGATCGAGATTCCAGCTCCTGTGTATCCTGTGATCTTCACAGTTTCGCCATCTACCTCATACGTTAGATCACCTGACTGTGCAGCATTGACATCAGATGACAGAGACATGACGGCTCCTGCAACCATCAGTAAAACGAACGTGGCCGTTAAGGCCGCCATCGTGCTGTATTTCATAATATCCCCCTGGAGGGGACGAGGGGGAACGATCCAGAGTGGCAATCCCCCCCCCCCCGCTTTACGTTTTGTAAAAATAGAACACAGTGTAGGATGATTAAGCTATGTCCTCCGACTAACTTCTGGCACCCCTCTGAACCGCCGAGAGGTTAATACACGAGATCAGGCTCCCCCTTGTCGGCCACGGCTAGTCACCTGTTCACGCAGGGACAGTGGGGGGGTTTCCCTTAGAGAAATCATATAGGGTCGTGGCCGCTTCTCACGCCCCCTTCCCTAACGTCCTCGTTATCAGCCCCGCCTCCTCCATCGCATCCAGGTCGTCCTCCAGATCCCGGGGGAACGGGACCATCCTCGCCACCGCCTGGGAGGGCACGCCCTCGAGCAGCATCAGCAGGACCCTCCGGACGTTGGGGCGGGTCTCGATGAGGGTCTGGATGTTTTCGGGCAGGTACATACATCCAATGTATCCGCATGCCGTCGATTTATAACCGTCGCCCGCCCGTCCGCTTATAAGCCCTTTCGCTTCCCATCATCCCTTCGTCCTTCCCCCTTGACCCGCTTAAAACCGCGCGTCCCGAATCCCAACCGCCCACCCCTCCTGTTGAGAGGGGGCGGGAGGAATTTCAGATGTTCAGCAACAAATCAGCCAACAGCAAAGCGTTGGCGGTGGCTTTCGTGTCTATGCTGATGCTCTGCTCTTTCGCCATGGTCATCACCAGCGAGAGCGACGCCGAGCCCTACAACCAGCACTACGACATCCACATGAGGGTAGGAGACGAGTTCACCTACACCCCCACCGTCAACCTTCAGGAGACCACGATCACTGCATCGGGCAACGCGCTCACCACCGAGGGCGGAGACCTGACATGGACCCCCACCGCGGCAACCCAGGTGGATTCCAAGGGATGGTCCCGCGGAACCGTGTCCGGAACCTTCACCGACGCAGCAACCTACAACCTCACACTCGAAGCCGACTGGGACAGCGGATCCCTCCACCAGGACGCCACCCAGACGATCACCTTCCATGTCTACGACAGGATCGCGTTCTCCAACACCGAGACCGAGAGCTCCTTCACTGTGGGCGAGGCCACAGCCGACAAGCCCATCGTCACCGTCGACCCCCAGAACGACACCCTGGAGTACCCCGTCGACGCTACGATGACCCAGTACACCATCTCCAAGCAGGATGCCGCCAGCCAGGACCTCCTGGCTTTCGATTCCTCCACCGGAGTCCTGTCCTTCGACAGGGCTGCCCAGGCAGCCGACGCCGGAACCTATGTCCTCAGCGTCACCGCCGAGTACACTTACACCGCATCCGGTGCCTCCACATCCGTCACCGACAGCAAGGTCTTCACCTACACCGTCTACGTCGGAGAGAACATCACCATCGACTCCGGATCAAGCCTCAACACCTGGGTCGACAACCCCACAAGCTCTCAGAACACCTACACTGTCCTGACCAACTACGACGACAAGGGAGTCGATCTGACCTACGAGTTCACCGTCACTGGCGGCCAGTCCGGACATCAGGACCTCATCACACCCAGCGGCAACACCTTCGTTGTCGACACCGAGGCCGCCGGAGCCCTCATCGCCGAGAACGCCCCGTCCATGACCTTCACCGTCCACGTCAAGGTCAGCGGAGACCTCAACGGAAACGATGTCACCACCGACGCGGGAGAGACCGCCGAGACCGACGTCAACGTCATCGTCTTCGCCGGACTCGAGTTCACCAGCGTACCCTCCATCGAGAACGCCTCCATCTCCAGCGCCACTGGAAACTCCGCCGATGTGCTCGCCACCGCCCAGTTCGATGGCGCCACCAAGATCACCTACTACTGGGGCGACGGAACCTCCACAACCGTTAACGTGTCCCCCGACAGCGGATCCAAGTTCTCCGCCAGGCACGTGTACTCCGAGAAGGGAATGTACGCGGTGACCATCACCGCCGAGAACACCGAGGGCGACACCAAGGCCATCATGCTCTACGACGCCACCAGCGGAGCCTGGAACGCCGTTGACGAGGGCGACGTCCCCGCAGACGAGGACAAGTCCTTCTTCGAGGAGTACGGGATCCTGTTCATCATCCTCGCGATCCTCGGAATCGTGATGTTCCTGCTGTTCTTCTTCGGCTTCCTCGCGCCCTACACCCTGATTGCCGGATTCATCCTCGTCATCGCCGCGGTCGCCTGCTTCATCACCGGTGACTTCGGAATCACCGAGGGACTGATCGAGGACCTGAACATCTGAGGCGGATCCGGATGAACGGAATCATCGACAGTGTGACCGTTCGTGCGGGTCCGACGGGGGGCCGTGGTCTCCACGGCCCCTTCCTCCCCGAATCGATGGGAGGGATGTCATGAACAGGATGATCCTCGCCGCCGTCTCCGTCGTCGTACTCCTTCTCGCCGCCTCCGCCGTGATGAGCTGGGACGCCACGAAGGACGACAACGGCAGCGGCGACACCCAGGAGACAACCGAGAACGACCAGTTCTTCCAGTGGCCCAAGGTGAACGACCCCGACATGGGCGACATCGAGATGGAGCACCGCGGCGACACCGTCGCGTTCTCCGCCGTGGCCAGCATGGGCCATGAGTTCGTCCGCTGGGCGAACACCGACGGGTCCACCTTCTCCGAGTCCATGATGGTGGAGTTCCCCATCGACGACGTGGGCAAGGTCACCGCCGAGTTCCGCGTCCTCGAGGGGAACTTCGTCGTGGAGTACCACTGGCAGATGCCCGTCTTCGACTCCGATGGATCGAACGTAGTCACCGAGGAGGTCTTCACCATGGCCATCGACTCGGCCGACTGGGACGCCTCGATCCACGACGACAGCATCCAGAGGCGTGCAGGGAACGGGACCAACGTCCCCTCCGACCTCGTCATGAACGACGGAGCCGTGAAGGCGATCGCGGAGTACCTCGAGCCCAAGCTCTCCGGCCTGACCAACATGCAGAGGGCCATCGTCGTGATGTGTTTCGTCCAGGACGCCATCGACTACGAGACCGACTCCTCGCAGTACGGCAAGGAGGAGTTCTGGGCCACCCCGCTGGAGACCGTGTTCTCCGGAAGGGGAGACTGCGAGGACACCGCCGTCCTGTTCGTGTCCCTGGCCGAGGTTCTCGGCCTGGATGCCGGACTGGTGTCCTTCGAGGACCCCGTCAGCGGGCACATGTCCGCCGCCGTCGCCCTCGAGGAGGGCGAGCAGGTCACCGGAGGAGCCGTCTTCGTCTCCGACGGTGTGACCTACGTGTACGTGGAGACAGCCGTCGACGGGGACAACGTCCCCCTAGGGACCCTGTCCCCCAAGTACACCATCGGCCAGGGCAAGTGGACCCACATCGTCTACGAGCCCCTGACGGAGAACTTCTCCGCCTACCCCACGGTCGCCATCGACGGTGTCGCCGAGACCAGCCTCTTCGGCGGGGTCTACGGGGACTCGTTCTCCCGGCCCCCCACCATCGAGCTCCAGGTCGGTGACAACTTCACCTACGTGCCCACGACCTCCCTGCCCAGCGAAATAGCCGCCTCGGGCAGCGGGATCGTCGGCACCTTCGGAGGTTCGTTCCTGACCTGGGACGGGGAGACGGACACCCTTTCCGGCAAGGCGGTCGAGCCCGGGTTCTACACCGTGACGCTCTCGGCCACCTGGACCCACGGCGATCTGGTACAGACCGCCACCCAGGTGATCGAGTTCCACGTGAGCTCCTCGGGCTCCGACTACGTCCCCCTGGACAGGGAGCTCGTCTACGCCGACGGTGAATGGAACATCGAGACGATCACCACCGAGCCCGTGGACCCCGACGACGGGGTCCCGCTCGCGTGGATCGCCGCCGGTGCTCTCGCCGTGATCGTGGTCGGACTCATCGTCGCCAGGACGGTGGCATGACATCCTTCACACCGGGGGAGGGGGCCACCCCCTCCCCCTTTTCTATGATGGAGATGATCGAATGACAAGCAACAGCCACAGGATCCTCGCTGTTCTGGCGGTGGCGGTCTTCATCGCGACCGCATGCATGGTCGCCATCCTCCCCTCCGACAAGTCTGACGCTTCGGTAGATCAGGTCTACCGCTACCAGTACCGCCCCGACAGGGAGGTCCAGTTCGACGTGTATGTCGAGGACGCTGACGGGGGCTCCCATCTGGCTGCGGGACTCAAACACGTGTTCTACAGCAGTTACGATGGGAAGAGCAACGCCCGCACCATCGAGGTGATCAGCTACGACGGGGACACCCACGATTTCTACACCCGCACGTGGAGAGGCAGCATGGATCCCCTCAACTACTACACCGGGAACACGTTCAGCGCCATGTACAGCGACACCGATTGGAGACAGGTCGGCGGTTACAACTACGGCCTGACCAACGGCGAGTACCACTACATCACCATACAGCTCACTGGAGAGGTCATCGACCATATCGAGATCGGTGGATCGGCCGCCACCAGCGACAACCAGGGCTATTTCGCCGAGACAGTTGTCCAGTACTACGGCAGCGGTTCCGGCCTTCCCGACGATTACGAGCACATGGAGGAGTACTCCACAGCTCCCTCCGGAACCATCGACTACACCATACCCACGGGGAACCCTACCAACGGTGACATGATCTTCAAGGGCTACGGGCTCTCGAGCTCCGGCCCCGCCATATACCAGCCAGGTCAGACCATACAGGTGCCCATAGGCGACACCCTGACCCTCTGGGTCGTCTGGCAGGAGCCGAGCGCGGACGTCACGTTCATGTCCAACGGATCGGTCTACGAGACCGTCACGGTCCCCATAGGCCAGACCGTCCCCATGCCCGACGACCCCGTTCTCGAGGGCTACGACTTCGAGGGATGGTTCACCAACAGCGGATGCACGGACCCGTTCGACGAATCGACGAAGGTCTCGGGAGACCTGACGCTCTACGCTAAATGGGTCAGACAGAGCTACACCGTGAACTTCCTCGACTACGACGGAACCGTTCTGGAGTCCATCACCGTCAACGGTGGCCAGACCGTGTCGGTCCCCGAGGAGCCCACCGCACCCGAAGGGTACGTCTTCGTCGGATGGTACACTGACAACACCCACACCACGCAGTTCGATTTCGGCGAACCGATCGATCAGGACACCAACGTGTACGCCTACTTCGAGGAGGAACTCTGCTTCACATCGGAGCCCAAGGCGCTGTACACCGTGACCAAGGTCGCCGGCGTCGAGAACACGTACGTCTTCCAGGTCCTGGAGGAGTCCTGCAGCACTTCGGTCCACTGGGACTTCGGTGATGGGAGGACATCCGAGGACAGGTTCGTGACGCACTACTTCGAGGACCCCGGAACGTACTCCGTGACCCTGACGGTCTACAACAACCATGGAGAGGCCACCGACACGTTCGACGTGGTTATCCCTGGTGACGACGAGGGCGGTTCTGACCTTCTGCTGTACGTGGCTATTGGATTGATTGCGATTGTGATCGTAGCTGTTGTTGTGACGAGGTTCGTCTGAGGTGATCCGATGATAACCCGTCAGAAGAACAGTGGCAGGATTGCGGCGGTTCTCGCCGTCTTCCTGATGCTGGCGGTCCTGTTCGTTCCGATTTCCTCGGATAGTGACACAGATGCCGCAGTGGGTGAGACGTACACATATACGATTTCCACCAACGGCACCATCTCCGGCTACAACCCCATCGGCACTTCGTCGTCGAGTGGGAGCTACACGAGTGTGAACGGCACGAACAGCGGTTCGTGGGCCTTCAACGATGAGGGCTACGGTCCGTTCAACTCGTTCTATGCGGCATTCGATCCTGCACAGAACAACAAGATGATAGGCCATCTGGATCCGGATGACCTGACCAAGCTGGTGGATGGGACCAGCATCGCCGGACAGGACTACAACATCATGTGGTGCCTTCCGACGGTCTACTGGAAGACCAGCGGAACGAGTCTCGTTCTCACCAATGACCCGAACGCAGGCGGAACCGCCTACGCGCACACAATCAACGGACACGTCTACAACTACATCGGAATCGGAGTCTACGAGGCTTCGAAGCAGACAATCGGCGGGCAGACGATTCTCACATCTTTCACGGATGTCAACCCCACTGTCAGCCAGAACAGGGCGACATTCCGCGACCAGGCTAACAACCAGCTCGTCAACACCGACGGAAACGGAAACAACGGCTACGCGATGGTGTGGAACTTCTACCAGTGGGAACTTTACAAGTATTGCGCCCTCGCCGTCATGGGTTCCTGGAACTCTCAGGGCGTCGCTGGAAATGGAGATGTCTACGGAGGAAGCCCGTATTACCACATCACCGGAGATCATGACAAGTCTGGACCTTATGCTGGAACAAAGGGTAGCAGCACATCCTATTACCAGGATTCTGTGAAAGTCTTCATCGAGAACGCATGGGGATCCGTTTATGACTTCGTGGATGGAGTCGTCATCAGTGCGAAGAAGTATTACATTGACCAATCGGCAGTACCGACCGATGCCACGTCGGGAACCTATATTACCAGTCCTAACGGGACGCTTCCCGGAAGAAGTGGATACGGATCAAATCCGTCGACGGAGGCAGCGATATGGGGAATGCCTACGGCAACAGGTGGCTCAGCTTCGTCTGGGCTTTACGACTACGTCTATTCTGACAATGAGAGCAACCACGTCGTCTATGTCGGTGGCTACTCGGGCTCGGCTTCTTCGTTCGCTCCGTACTATGGTTTGTCCTTTGCTAGTTGCCACACCGGTTTGTCGACCTCGGACTCGCCCCTAGGGGGTCGCCTGGCCTTTGTTTTCGACGCCGATCCGGCGTCGGGCCACACCGTGACTTACGACCACAGCGCCCTTACCAGCGCGGGTGGTAACGCGAGCGGCCTTGCCGCGAGCGTGCTCGTTCCGATCGATGAATCCTTCCAGCTCCCCGACTTCGGAAACGTCGGCGACTTCACCCATATCGGATGGTACATCGGCGGCGTCTTCTACGAACCCGGTGCGACCTACACCCCTACAGGCGACATAACCATTCAATCCGCATGGCTGCTGCCATCGGTGACCATAACATTCTCCGTCGAAGGCTCCACCTACGCCACGCTCTCGGTCCCTAAAGGATCGACGGGCATAGTGTTCACCCCGGTGGACGTCGAGGGCATCTTCACCGGCTGGTTCTACGACCCGGGGTTCGAGGACGAGTACGATCCCGTCTCCCCCATCACCACGGACATCACGCTCTACGCGAAGGGAGCCCCGCCGCTGATCTTCACCACCGACCCCGTCGCCGACGGCGACATCGTCGCCCTGACAGGCCAGCCGGGCACCATCTCGTTCAGGGCCACCGACTCGGAGGACTTCACCTCCGTCCTGTGGGACTTCGGGGACGGCCAGGTCTCCACCGACCTGTACTCAACCCACTACTACGCCGAACCTGGCAGCTACACCGCCACCCTAACCGTTTACAACAACCATGGAAGCGATACAATGGAATTCTTGATCGAAGTGCCTGAGATGGCGCCTGGGGGGGGGGGCAATGACCTTCTTCTATGGGTCGCCGTCGGGCTCATGCTCATCGTCGCAGGAGGTCTGGTCGTCAGAAGGCTCCTGTGACATCACATTCATGATCCCGGAGGTGGCGGCATGAGCGCCATCTCCATCAAACACCACAGCGTGGACAGGAGGTTCGTAGCCATCGGCGCCGTAGTGCTGTTCCTCCTGTCCTCACTTTTGCTTGTGACACCTCAGGAGGACGTGGACGCCTCGTCCGAATCCGCATGGCTCGTTCACCTGAACGAGAGCGAAGGAGCCAACGACGGGGTTGTGAAAACCCTCCGGTACGATGGCGTAGACTCCATGGAGGTCCGCGTGCAGACCGACTCCAAAAAGGGACAGTCCTCGGACAACATGGACAGGACAGTCCAGTGGAGATTCATAAACAACGACCTGAGCTCCAGCCAGCTACACGTGTACGAACAGTTCACATACGCCGACGGAACGGTCGACGACGCCAACAGCTTCATCCAATCCATCAGCGGTTCCGAGTCCTATTGGAGCTCCTGGAACACGTACGGCAACAGCGCCGAGACCTGGGGGAGGTACTACAGCGACAATCCTCCCGTTAAGATCGTGACCTACGTTGTCGCCGAGTGGAACGGCGAGCAGGACTCCGACAACATCATCTCGTTCACGTTCGAGTTCGACCTCTACCAGGGCTACAGGTACACCACATCCGTCTCCTACGACCTGAACGGAGGCTCCGGTAGCATCGGCACCGACTCTGTCGTCCAATACACCGATTCAGCCTCGTCCGAGAAGGTGAAATTCACACTTGCCGACACGCCCGACCATCCTGACGGGCTCGAGTTCGGCGGATGGGCCGATTCCAACAACCTCACGCATCCTGCCGGCAGCGAGATGGAGGTGACCATCGGGAGCGACGTCGTCCTGACGGCCGTCTGGAACATCCCTTCATCGACGATCACGTTCTGGTCCGATGGCATCGTGTACACTACCGTGGCTGTCGATACGGGCTCCACGGCCACGCCCCCGGAGGATCCCGAGAAGGAGGGCATGGTTTTCCTGGGATGGTTCGAAGACGTCGGATGCAAGCGTCCCTTCGACTGGACTTCAGGGATAGATACCGACATCGATCTGTACGCGGGATGGGAGGAGGAGCTGATCTTCACCTCGGATCCGATAGCGCACGGCACCGTAACTAAGGTGAACGGCATCGAGGGGACGTACCTGTTCCAGATTGGCGAGAACACCAACAGCGAGACCGTCCTATGGGACTTCGGGGATGGTACGACTTCAACCCAGAGGGCTGTGACGCACTACTTCGAACCCGGGGAGCACACCATCACCCTGACCGTCTACAACAGCGTCGGCGAGAACTCCACGGAGTTCCATATCACTGTCGAGGATGGAGACGATGGTGCCGACTTACCCATAACATGGATCGCTGCCGCGGTTCTGATTGTGATGATTGCGATTGTGATCGTTTGGAGGTTCTTATGAGAAACACTGGCAATGTTGGACTGTCGCTGTCTCTGATGGCTCTGGTTGTCTTCTCTGGAGCCGTCTGCATACTTACCTCTGATGAGTCAAGTACGGAATGTGTAAAACGCTCTGAGAATTCCGCATGGATTCTGCATAATACCACGCAGAAGGTGGCGACATGAACGCCACCTCCTACAAACACAACAGATCATTCGCGATTCTGGCGGCCATATTGACATTGGTCGTCCTGTTCGTTCCACTGTCATCAGATTGTGGATCTGAAGCGGCGTCTGGTGACATCTATAGATACGTCATTCACCCGGATGGGACCATCGAGGGCGATTACGACCCCATCGGAACTTCGTCCACCACTGGTAGCTACACGAGCGTAAACGGCACCAACAGCGGCTCATGGGCATTCGATGAATACGGTTACGGTCCGTTCAACTCGTTCTACGCGGCTTTCGATCCAGTACAGAACAACAGAATGATAGGGCATCTGGATCCAGACGACCTGACAAGACTCGTTGACGGGACCAGCATCGCTGGGAAGGACTACAACATCATGTGGTGCCTCCCAACAGTCTACTGGAAGACGAGCGGGACGAATCTAATCCTTACAAACAACCCGAACGCGGGCGGAACTGCCTACGCTCACACGATTGAGGGACACACATATGAGTATATTGGAATCGGAGTCTATGAGGCTTCGAAGCAGACTGTCGGCGGACAGACCATACTCACATCTTTTACTGATTCCACACCCACGGTCAACCAGTCCAGATCAACATTCAGAGAACAGTCCAACAACCAGCTCGTCAACACCGATGGAAACGGCAATAACGGCTACGCGATGCTCTGGAACTTCTACCAGTGGGAATTGTACAAGTATTGCGCCCTCGCTGTTATGGGATCTTGGAACTCCCAAGAGGTTGCTGGTAATGGAAACGTCTATGGCGGGGATCACACCCACACAACCGGGGACCATGACAAGTCTGGGCCGTATGCCGGAACCAAGGGAAGCAGCACCAGATACTACAAAGACCCGGTTAAGGTCTTCATCGAGAGTGCCTGGGGCGGTACATACGACTTCGTGGATGGAGTCGTTGTCAGTGCGAAGGAATACTACATTGACCAGTCTGCTGTACCCACCGATAAGACATCGGGAACATACATCACCAACCCCAGCGGGACACTGCCTGGAAGCAGTGGATACGGCTCTAGTCCGTCTACAGAAGCAATGATATGGGGAATGCCAACCGCAACGCGTGGTTCTTCGACCATAGATCTTTGCGACTACATCTATTCCGATCGTGGGAGTAATTACACCGTTTATATCGGTGGCGGCTCGAACTTGACTTCTTCGAACGCTCCGTTCTGTGGTTTGTCCTATGCTGATTGTTTCACCAATTTGTCGGACACAAGCTTTTACATAGGGGGTCGCCTCGCCTTCGTCTTCGACTCTGACCCCATGTCAACCAACACCGTTACCTTCATCTCTAACGGCATCACGATTGACACCCAGTCCATCCCCTCCGGACTCACGGCGATCGCCCCGTCCGTCGAGCTGTACGGATATGTCCTCCAAGGATGGTTCACGGCTGACGGGGAGGAGTTCTCCCCCTCCCTTATCATCACTAAGAACATGACCTTCATCGCTCGGTGGGAAGGAATCCTACAGTATACAACGGACCCGATTTCGGACGGCATCGTGACAGCCATCGAAGGCCAGCCCGGAACCGTCTCCTTCCGCGCCACGGACTCCCTGTACTACTCCTCGGTCCTATGGGACTTCGGAGATGGCACGACTTCTACTGACCTCTACTCGACCCATTACTACAGTCAGCCTGGCAGTTACACTGCAACACTGACTGTCTTCAACAACTATGGAAGTGATACCACGGAATTCATCATCGAAGTGCCTGAGATGGCGCCTGGG
>CASFMM010000037.1 GCA_949295765.1 uncultured Methanomassiliicoccales archaeon
AAAATGAAAGCATTCCGTGTCACCGGCAACTACGCAGACCCCAGGCAGAGGCAGCCCTTCTCCATCGAGATGGCCGCCGAGGACGAAGCCGCAGTCAGGGAGAAGGCCCTGTCCACCATCGGCAGCAAGCACAAGCTGAAGAGGTGGCAGATCGACATCACCTCCGTCGAGGAGATCCCCGCCGACCAGGTCGTCAACCACGTCGTCAAGTACCAGATCGGTGAGTGAACGTGGACGACACCGAGCTCCGTCAGGCAATCGCCATGATGGAATCCTACAAGGAGAGGGTCGAGGCGCTCAGCCATCAGGTCCAGGTCCTCCGCGTTTCCCTCGACGAGGTCACGATGGCCGGAGAGGCCCTCAAGGCGTTCAAGGACGCCAAGGAGGGAGACGAGATCCTCGTCCCCGCCGGAGCCTCCACGTACATCCCCGTCAAGGTCACTGGGAACAGGAAGGTCGTAGTCGGAATCGGATCCGGCATCTCCGTCGAAAAGGACGTCTCGGAATCCGTCGACTACATGAACGCCAACAGCACCGAGATCTCCGAGGCGCTGAAGAAATCCGTCGAGGCCCTCAACGAGGTCCAGAACGCCCTCACGAACATCACCGCAGCTGTCCAGCAGGAATACAGCCAGAGGCAGCAGTCGGCATCCATGCAGTGAAGGTGGTGCGAATGTTCGAGTCCCTCAAGTCCAAGATGAAGAACCTCTTCTCCAAGGCGGACAAGCACCTTGACGAGGAGAAGGTCTACAAGCCGGAGGAACCCGAACAGAAACCTCCAGCACCGGAACCGGTGCCCGAGGTCCGCACGACAGAGGAGCCCCCTGCGCCTTCGGAGACCGCGACCGTCCCGGAGGAGAGGGCCCCCGAACCCCAGCCCGCTCCCGCCCCTGCGGAGGAACCCAAGCTCTCCAGGAAGGAGATGCTGAAACTCAAGAAGCAGGAGAAGAAGGAGGGCAGGAAGGCCCCCGAGGCACCGCTCCTTCACCCTGGAGCAGGTCGTCGAGATGTCCGTCAAGGACGCCATCAGGGACGTACTGAAGATCAACGAGTTCGATTTCGACGGATGGCTCGCCGAGCAGGAGAGGCCGACCGTCATAATGTTCGTGGGGATCAACGGAACCGGGAAGACCACCGCGATCGCGAAGATCGCCAAGCGCGTCCAGGACCAGGGCATGACCGTCGTCATGGCGGCATGCGACACCTTCAGGGCGGGGGCCATCGAGCAGCTGACCATCCATTCCGAGAAGCTCGGCTGCAAGATTGTCAAGCAGGCGCACGACGCCGACCCGTCCGCCGTCGCCTTCGATGCCATCGAGCATGCGAAGTCCAAGAGGAAGGACGTGGTCCTGATCGACACTGCCGGCAGGATGCAGACGAACAACAACCTCATCGAGGAGATGAAGAAGATCGTCCGCATCGCCAAGCCCGACCTCAAGGTCTTCGTGGGCGACTCCCTCGCAGGCAACGACGCGATCGAGCAGGCGAAGGTCTTCGACGCCGCCATAGGCGTGGACGCGGTCATCCTCACCAAGATCGACACCGACGCGAAAGGCGGTGCGGCACTGTCCATCGCGCACACCATCGGCAAGCCCATAGCCTTCGTGTGCAACGGTCAGGAGTACGACGACATCATCAAGTTCAACACGGAATGGATGATCGACCGCATGTTCAACGACGACTGATCCGTCGGCAAACGACTTCCAACACCTTTCCCTTTTTCATCCCTTCACGCACAGGTTGTAGTACAGCGTCGCGAAGACCTTGGCGTCCGTCATCAGATTGGACATCTCGACGTACTCGTTGGGAGCGTGGAGCGTACCTCCCCCGCACTGCCATGCGTATGCGTCGAAGCTCCTGAGCCTGAAGAAGTTGGCGCACGTCCCGCCTCCGATCCCCTTGCCCACCGGCGCACGGCCGGTGACATGCCTGATGGCATCGCAAAGGGCCCTGAACCCCTCCGAATCCGTTGACGACGGCTTCCCCGAGACCTCCTTCTGAACGGTCTCGACGGATATCCGGGCACCGGTCCTCGCCTCATGCTCCCTCATGACATCCTCGATGAATCCCAGGACCTCGTCGACATCGTACGACGGCAGTATGCGCATGTCCATGCAGAACTCGTCATGTCCCGGAATGGTGTTGATGTTCTCCACCGTGGCAGGCCTCTTCGTGGGCTCGAACGTGCATCTTGGCGGAAGGAACAGGTCGTCCGTCCCGGAGTACCTGTCCGCGAGCCTGTCCATCAGATCGGCAAGGAGATAGGTGGAGACGCGGAACGCGTTGATGCCCTCGTCCGGAGAGGAACCATGGGTCGTCTTCCCCTCCACGACGAAACGGAGCCACATCACGCTCTTCTCGGCCACATCGACCATTGATCCCTCAGGAGAGCCCCAATCGGGGACCATGATGATGTCGTCCTCCGAGAACAGCCCCTGGTCGAGAAGGTACTGGATGCCCTTGACGCTCCCGGTCTCCTCGTCGGCCACGTACATCACGCCGAGTGACATCCCGTCGAGCCTCTGGTCGAGGACGGCCCTCGAGGCGAACATCGCCGAGATCACCGACTGCCCGTTGTCCTCGGTCCCCCTGCCGTATACCCTTCCGTCCCGATAGACGGGGTCGAACGGCGGGCTGTCCCAGGCTGCCGGATCCCCCGTGGGTACGACGTCGATGTGGGCTATGACCCACACGGTGCCAGGCTTGGCACCATGCTTCCTGGCCACGACGTTGCAGCGCATGACCGAGGGGTCCGTGTCGTCCGGTGTGTCGAACCTCTCCACCGAATCGAACCCCTTCAGCTGAGACATGAGGTGGTCGGCCTTCGCACCCTCGCCGTCACCGCCGTTAACGGGGGCGAGAGCGGGATATCTGATCATATCGATCATGGCCTGGATCATGTCGTCATGAGAGGCTTCCACATAGGACAGGACTTCCTCGAGGGATTTCATGCTGACGTGAATCCCGCAGAACGTTGATAACCCTTGTCGATTCTATAATAACATAACAACAATAATTAATCAACTCGTCATTCGCTGACTGATGCGGTACGATTTCATGCACCGTGACATCTTCGTCGCCGAATTGGACCTAGATGATTCATCCGGTTGGATCCAGAACGTCCTGAGAATCGAGAACAAAGATCACATGCCAGTTGGAACTATGATTGAAGACTCGTCTTTGGATGTAGACAGACTGAAAAGGTGGTGGATAAACCGTTCTATCCCCATGAGCCGTTCCGGCATACGTGGTGTCCTGTCGGAGCTGGACATCACATCTACCTCAGTGCTTCTAACGAAATCGATGGGCCTCGGTCTTTCCGACCAGTATTGGATACGTTTGTCCGGAACCGATGTGAATTGGTCTGATGTGAATTTCTTCGAGAACCCGTTCACTGAAGACCTTGGAGATCTGTTGATAGGATACGACACAGGTAAAATCGATATCGATCTCTTATCGCCTGATTGTACTACCGAGGGTAATCTGAAGAAAAGATGGAAGATCATCGACGGGAAGAGGTTCCTTGTAAAGGGCGGCAGCGGACCCGAAAGACAGGAACCATTGAACGAAGTCGTGGCTCACCATATAGCGGATTCCATGCATGTATACAGTGTCAGGTACGATCTGCTGTGGGAGGAATCAGAACCGTATTCCATCTGTGAGGATTTCGTTTCGTCCGATCAGGATTTCATCAGCATGTATCACATCTTACATACTGGAAAAAAGGACTCATCCGTGTATCTGCAAACAGTGAACTGCTGTGACGCGATAGGTATCGATATCGTACCGTTCCTCGACAGAATGATCGTCTTGGATTACATCATAGCCAATGGTGATAGGCATCTGAACAACTTCGGGTTGATCCGTGACGCGGTCTCATTGGAGTGGATATCCCCTGCACCCATATTCGATTCGGGATCCTCCATGGGGTTCGACCAACCGACAGCTTACATCACACGCGGAATGAACTACGTAAGCAAACCGTTCAACAAGAATCCGGAAAAACAGCTGTCCCTCGTCACAGACCTCACCTGGATCGATTTCGACGGAGTCCACAAAGCCATCGATGAAAGCTACGATGTGTTCTCTTCATCCGAAAGGATCGACCGCAATCGCACCGATGCCATCCTGTCGATGATGTCATCGAGAACAGACCACATTGAGAAAATATCGAAAAAGTAAGTGGTTTATGAAATGGTTTGCTGGATCGTGATCACTCGTTGCGGATGATCATCGTGACCGCGTTTCCGCCGCCGAGGCACAGGGTGGCCAGTCCGGTCTCCTTGTTCCTGTCCTTCATGGCGTAGAGCAGGGTGGTGAGAACACGGGCTCCGGAGCATCCGATGGGGTGTCCGAGGGCGACGGCCCCTCCGTTCACGTTGAAGATCTCGTCGGGGACGTTGAGCTCCTTCTTAACGGCGCAGGATGCGCTGGCGAAGGCCTCGTTGTGCTCGAAGAGGTCGATGTCGTCGATGGTCATGCCGGCCTTCTTGAGGACGTGCTGTGTCGTGGGTATGGGGGCCTCCATGATGTACTCGGGCTTGACTCCCCTCTCTCCGTACGCGACGATGGATGCCAGGGGCTTGATGCCGTGCTCCTCCGCCCACTTCCTGGATGCGATGACCAGGGAGGATGCTCCGTCGCTGAGCTGCGAGGAGTTTCCGGCGGTGACGATTCCGTCCTTCTTGAACACGGGCTTGAGCTTGCCGAGGGACTCCATGGTGGAGTCCTCCCTCACTCCCTCGTCGGTGTCGAAGATGATGTCCCCCTTCTTGTTGGGGATGGTGACTGGGAGGATCTCGTCCTTGAACTTCCCGGCCTTGATCGCGGCGGCGGCCTTCTGGTGGGACTCGACGGACAGCTGGTCCGCGTCCTCCCTGGTGACGTTGAACCTCTCGGCCACGATCTCACCGGTGAATCCCATGTGCTGGTTGTTGAAGATGTCCCAGAGTCCGTCGTGGACCATGGAGTCCACAGCGGGCTGGTCGTTCATCCTGAATCCCCACCTGGCTCCGGGGAGCAGGTAGGGTGCCTGGGACATGCTCTCCATTCCTCCTACAGCGAGGACGTTGTACTCTCCGGCCTTGATGGCGTCGGAGGCGAGCATGGCCGCTTTGAGTCCCGATCCGCAGACCGCGTTGACTGTGAAAGAACCGATCTCCACGGGGAGTCCGGCACCGATCGCCGCCTGCCTGGCGGGGTTCTGACCGAGTCCGGCACCGATGACGTTGCCCATGATGCACTCCTCGATGTCGGTGGGCTGGAGACCGGCCCTGTTGACGGCCTCCTTGACGACCATGGCACCGAGGTCCGTGGCCTTGAATCCGGAGATAGCCTTTCCGTATTTTCCTATGGGTGTTCTGACTGCGCTGAGAATGACTGCTTCATCCATGGGAATTTCCCTTCCTGCTGCGGGATGAGACGGTTCATATAAAAGAGTGTCGATTATAACATACGACCATTGACGAACTCCACCGGCTGTGTCAGACCCATCCTCTTCAGAGGTTTGGAAAGATGCCTGCGCGCCGCGGTGGGAGGTTCGTACCATCCCGGTACGACCTGCCTCCTGACCTCCTCCATGACGGGGGTGTAGGACCTGGTCTTGCACTTCTTGCACTTGTACTTCTGACCGTTCCCGGTGGATTTCATCGTGCGCGAGCAGATAGGGCATATGGGGTTGGAGATCTTCCTCATCTCCCTGGCCGTTGAGATGACATGTACCTTCTCTATGTTGAGGGTGCGCGGTTCGTCCCTGAGCTCTCCGACGACCTCTACGTCGTCACCGGGACAGAGCCAGTCGACCATGAAGCGGAACTCCTTGGACGGTTCGTAGGCACCGCATGACACCGTCCCGTACCTGGTGTCGAGGTCGAAGAACACGTGTCCTCCCTCTATGTGCCTCGTCCTCGAGGACACGGTTCCGCGTATGAGATAGGATTGGTTGGGGATCAGGACATGCGGTTCGTGGATCACGTGATCGTCCGTGCCCTGGTTGGTGAGGAAGACCATCCATCTGTCCAGGGGCTCCGTCTTTATGACATGGGAAGCCTCGATGAGATCCTCCTCGGAGTCGCCGCGGAGACCGTACATGACAGGACATGGGGTGGAGGGGACCATCGCCACCTTGCGCGTCCTGTCCTCCCAGCTGTTGAAGGTGGACGGGTATCCGTGCTCCACCTCCATTATCGTCTCGGGGAAGTACACCCTCTCGGTGCCCCATCTGGACTCGGGCCTGTAGGATAGTAGCTCGAAGGTGCTGTCCCTGGGTCTCCATGCCATGCCGCATGTGCATCCGATGAGGCCACGACCGTTGCCTATGGTGTAGGTAGTCCCGCCTATCCTCTCTATCTCGCGGTCTATCTCACCGCGGTCCATGATGGTGCGGACGCCCCTCCAGTAGAACGACTGGGACGGTTTGACACGCGATATCAGCAGACCCGGATCCGAATCCTCCTCGTGGTGCTCCAGGATGTGGGGGATTATCCTCTCCCTCATCTCCTCAGGGTCCGGTTCGAAGGACGTGTACCTGTCATAACAGCGGATCTCCCTGCCTCCGATGACCCCTATGAACCTGGAAGGGCCGGATCCCCTTCCGAACCTCATGACGAGGGCGCCGTTGCCCCTTGTCTTCCAAGGGGTCGCGGGATTCAGTCGAACGAGCCTCGGATTTCCGATCAGATCCAGATCGGAGAACTCTCTGATGATCTCGGTCGCCAGGAACGTTGTGCAGTTCCCTTTCATCGAATCCGTGTCGTCGACTGCTACGAACATAAAAAACGGGTGTTGAACCCGATTCAACATTATAAACAGTTTCGGAGAACGGTTCGGAGATGATGGAGAATCCTCAGCTCCCTAGTCCGACTCGGTCGAGACATTGCAGAACCGACACGAAGAAGATGTTTCCATTATCGGACATGTCTCCGGAGACCGCATAGTATCCCAGTTCCGACGGCCTATCGTAGGAGAAACATCTGATGTCCGTTCTGTCGGATGTGTGAAGGTGGAACGTGAAACCGTTTGTGCTCTCGCTGACGTCGCTCACGATACCAGTGTGATCGTACGACACCGAATCCGGATCGGACAGGATGACGAACGACCCGGCTATCAGTATTATAGAGAGTCCAAGAACGGAATAACGGCTCAGCGTGCTCATGAACAGAGCTGTCTCTGACTGGATATATTAAGAAGAGGGGTGGAATTTCATTGACAAGCCCCCCACCCCTCCATTTCCACTGGAAACGGAAAAAGGGTATGCAGCCTTTTTTCTTCAGCTGCCTATGAGAACCAAGAATCCTATGAAAGCGAGAATTCCTAGGACGCAGGCTCCGATGACTAACCAACCTTTCATTGAAGTACACTCCTGTGGTTGGATTCGGTAACTCCTATTAGATATAAAACACCCTGATTCGACGGAAGGTGCGATTTCCATTGAAAGGACATCCTCGGCAATGTTTTCAATAGACATCCGAGAAGAACAGCACATCCATCCCTGGAAATCATTATAACAGGGTCCCCGTTACACAGGAAAGAAAATCGGAAAGCGGTGTTTTCCGATGAAAGAGGGATCGGGATGACGGAGAGCAACATCTTCACACAGTACATGCAGAAAAGGAATGTCATAGTGAAGAACAAGAAGATCCTCCAGTCATCGTACACACCCGAAAACCTTCCCCACAGGATGGACAAGATCAAGGAGATTGTCGAGATCATCGCTCCGTCACTGAACAAGGACAAGCCGTCGAACATTCTGATTTTCGGAAAGACCGGAACCGGAAAGACGGCTGTCATAAACTTCGTCGGGAAGGAACTCAAGAAAGCAGATGAGAAGCAGCAGAACTGCAGCTTCATCTACGTGAACTGCGAGGTCGTCGACACCACATACGGGATCCTGTACAACATCTCGAATCAGATCATCACGGATCCGAGCAAGAGGATACCCTTCACCGGATGGAGTCTCGACAAGATACTCGCTGAGCTCACAGACTACATCGACAAAGAGGACAAGGTCTTCATCATCGTTCTGGATGAGATCGACAGGTCGTTCCAGAAGAACGGGGATGACATATTCTACTACCTCACCACGATAAACGAGGTCCTTCAGAACTCGAAGGTATCCATAGTCGGGATCACCAACAACGCCAACTTCACCGAGCTTCTCGGACAGAGAGTCAAGAGCAGACTCGGGGAGGAGAAGATCATATTCCCTCCGTACAACGTCGAACAGCTCCAGGACATCCTATACGACAGAGCCAAGAACGCCTTCGATGAAGGTGTTCTGGATGATGATGTCATTCCGTACTGCGCAGCTCTCTCCGCACAGGAAATGGGAGATGCCCGCAGAGCCCTCGACCTTCTGAGGATGGCAGCGGATTTCGCCGAGAGGAACGGTGACACGAAGGTCACCGGAGCACATGTCCGTTATGCCAAGAACAAAATCGAACTTGATGCTGTTTCCGAAGTTGTGAAGACACTCACTATCCAATCGAAAATCGTTCTCATGAGCATCATCAGGAACACAGACGATGGTATGACCACTATGACGACCGGAGATGTCTATTCGATGTACAAGTACGTCTGTGAGGCCATCGGTCAGTCTGTTCTCACGCAGAGGAGGGTCGCCGGTCTCATATCTGAGCTCGACATGCTCGGAATCATCCATGCCAGGGTAAAATCCTTCGGAAGGGCCGGACGCACCAAGGAGATCGAGCTCAGCACTCCCAAGGAGATCATATCGATGGTGAAGAACGATGAGATTTTCAAAGTGCTCGAATCCGGGAAGTTCAAGAAACAGACAACCCTGATGTGATTCGTCTACCCATCGGAAGAATCTCTTTTTCAGGACTCTATCATCTCTCGATTTTTCTCAACGGAAACGATAGGATTTCACATTTTTCCAATCGGAATCACATCTCGGCGAGACTCTCGAAAACAGTCATATCCCTTTTTTCGCCTTCCAGTGGAAATGGAGGGGTGGGGGCCTTCACCTTTTCCACTGGCGGATCTCGAGCAGCTTTTTTCTCATAGACTTCTCGTTCCTGAACATCGTGACCGCATCGAGAAGGATCAGGAATCCGAATATCGTGAGGAAGAACATCACGAAGGACGGCAGGCTGTTGGGCACGTATTCCAGATTGTCTCCGCCGTTGACCAGGATCTTCAACGTTCCCAGCCATGGGATCTCGGCGATGGGGACGGACCTTATCTCCTCATAGGAAACGGTGTGGTCTATGATGCTGGGCTGGTCGAAGTTGGGGTTCGTCTCGCTGTTGTCTCCCATCGTGAGGTATCCGCTGCTCTTGTCCAGACTGTCCAGGTTGATGCTGACGTTCTTTCCGGAGACGGTTATGTCCTCGAAGTAGAGTGTTCCGCGGATGTTGTTGAAATCGTTCCTCTCCTGGACGACCCCGCTCTCGTCACGGTACTCGTAGTGCCAACTTCCGTCATAACCGGCCAGACTCGGCGCGCTCCACGTGTCGCTCTCGGTGTTGTAATCCAACCAGAGTATCGCGCGATGTATGACCGGGTTCTGTCCTCCGCCCCTGTCGTATATGATCACGGACCCGTAGTCCCCGAAGGACATGTACCCGCTCTGTGTCCCTTCGACATAGCTCTGGATCTGGGTCTTGTCCGGATCCCTGACTATGACGATGTCGCCGGTGTCTATGCTGCCTATCTCGGACTGGTCCGGATCGTGCTGCATGCTCTGCGACATGACTATGCTGAAGGGGGATGTCATCCCGGTGTAGACGACAAGGCTGGCGTAACCTCCGACGAAGACGATGATGATGACCCCTATCGAGATCAGCAGGTTCCTATCAGCCTTGTTCACGAGCCGCTGGATGCCTTACTTTATTAATGTTAATTTCGGAGAATCCCGTCAGCGAAGGATTGAATACTATCTCGTGTATCGACATCGCATGGAAAGACCCAGCACCGACGAGTACTTCATGGAGATGGCACGCCTAGTGTCCACTAGATCCACATGTCTGAGGAGGAAGGTCGGGGCGGTCATCGTCAAGGACAAGAGGGTGCTCTCCACGGGTTACAACGGGTCCCCCCGCGGAACCAGGCACTGCGAGGAGCTGGGATGCATCAGGGTGCAGATGAACGTGCCGTCTGGCACTAGGCACGAACTCTGCCGCGGGGTCCATGCGGAGCAGAACGCGGTGACCCAGGCGGCATACTTCGGCGTCAGCGTGAACGGTGCCACGATCTACACCACCACGTTCCCCTGCTCCATGTGCTCGAAGATCCTCATCAACGCAGGGATCAAGGAGATCGTGTACGACGAGGGGTATGTGGACGATCTTTCCAAGAGTCTGCTCAACGAAACCGACATAGTCGTCCGCGAATTCCATCCATCGAAGAAGATATGACTGCGGAATCCGTCGTTTTTCCTTCCATTCTAAATTAAATTTACTTTATATACAAAGGCATTACAGTTAAGTACCACTCCCAGGATACGATAGCAGGGTCGGGGAGTGTTAATTTGAGCCGAACTGACATACTTTCGGAAATAAAGAAAGCGGAGGCAGACGCTGATGCCAAGGTCGCTCAGGCCGAGGCAGACAAGAAGTCCGCCATCGCTGAGGCTCGCAGGAATTCTGTGAAGAAGATTCAGGACGCTGAGGCTCAGATGCGCAGCTCTTACGAATCCGCGGTGGCCAAGGAATCCGAGGTCCTCGCTGCCAAGCGTGACGAGATGCTTGCCGAAGGCAAGGAGATCGCCGCAGACATCGAGGCCAGGTCCGAGGCAAGAATGCAGGAAGTTAGAGACTATCTCAACAAAGAAATAGAGAGGACCCTAAATGTCACTTCCTGAGTCGATGAGTAGGATTGTGATCGTGGGTACCAAAACTCACATCGATGAGACCATCGAGGCTCTCTACGATGCGAAGGCTATCCACCTGATCGATCATACCGTCGGCGCGGATGAAGGTTTTACCCTGGGGACTCCCCGTCCGTACTCATCCAAAGCATCCGAGAGGCTGCTGAAGGTGCGTGCGATGACAAAAGGATTGGGAATCACACCTAAAACGAAATCCAATCCCGTCCCCGAGGATGAAATCAAGAGCCAGATATCATCTGACAGCGTCGAGCTTGTCGAGAAGGAGGTCAACTCCGTCTTCGACAAGAGGAATGATCTCAATCAGAGAATCACCGAGTTAAACGCTAAAAAGAGGAATCTTGAGCTTATTTCCGCAATTCCGGTCGACATCGAGCTGTACTCCGGTTACAGGAGTATCTTCTCCGTCGTCGGAACCGTTGTAGACGACCCGTCGTCATCCCTCCAGGGAATCGACTGCGAGGTCTTCACATCCTTCCAGAAGAAGGGTGACAACGTCGTCGCCGTGTTCGCGAAGGTCGCCGACAGGGACAAAGTCTCTGCGGCACTCGCCGAGCACGGTTTCTCCGAGATCCAGGTGCCGAGCGACATCACGGGATCCGCTGCCAACGCCCTTGCGGCCGTTGACCGTGAGATCTCCGCCGCTCAGACCGAGCTCGAGAGCGCGGAAAAAGAGATAGAGCTTCTCTTCATCAAACACAAGGACTTCCTCGAGGCATCTGAGGAAGAGCTTTCCATACAGGTCGAGAAGGGAGAGATTCCCGTCAGGATCGCGACCAGCGAGTACACCTTCGTGATCGACGCGTGGGTACCCGAGAAGAAGGCGGAACCGATCAAAGAGATGATCGAGTCCAAGGTCGAGGGAACCTATGTGGAGATCCAGGAGACCCGCAGCAGATCCCTCGAGGGCCTGGAGAACGTTGAACCCAGGTTCAAAGAGCCTCCGACAAAGATGAACAACGGAAAGATTGCGAAGGAGTTCGAGTACCCCACGAAACTCGTGTCGGTGCCCAAGTATCAGGAGATTGACCCTACCGTCCTGATCGCCATCTTCTTCCCCCTCTTCTTCGGGTTCATGATCGGAGATGTAGGTTACGCTATCCCCTTCATCATCATCGGTGCGTACGGACTCAAAGTCGCCCGCAGCAAGGACTGGCGCATCATCGCCACCGCGTTCTTCTTCGGAGGGATATGGGCGTTCATTTTCGGATTCTTCTTCTTCGGAGAATGTCTGGGAATGCACTTCGTGGGACTGCCCACGGACGGCGTCACGCACACATGGCAGCAGCTGCTTGGTCTCGACAACCTTCCGGCTATCTTTGAGGATATCCTGCCGGCGGGACATGGAGTCAGCAAGATCGGTTCCGAGTGGATCGGATTCCTGATGAAGCTCTCCGTGTACATCGGAATCATCCACCTGCTTCTGGGATACGTATGCTCGATCTACAACAAGACCATCCAGCACGGATTCAAGCACGCCTTCCTCGAGAAGGGAGGATGGCTTCTGGCCTTCCTCGGAGTCGTCATGCTGTGCTACGGTCTCGCTAACTACCTTATCTACTGCATTCCGGACGGACTTCCGTTCAGCACGATCGATCTCTCGTGCATCGCCATCGGTGCCGTGCTGATCGTCATCGGTACCGTCCTGAATCGCCACGAGGGCGCACAGGCCATCCTGGAGCTCCCCGGTATCGTGGGTAATGTTCTTTCCTACGCTCGTCTCGCAGCCATCGGTATGTCCAAGGCTGGAATGGCACTGGCGTTCAACTACATCGCCATCGACATGTTCGCCGGCTATGTGTGGGACCCTGTGACTCAGACGGGATCCGTAGAGGGAAGCATCATCGGTATTGTCTTCTGCTTCGTCATGATAGCATTCGGACACCTGATGATCTGGGTACTTGCCATCATCTCCGCCGGTCTGCACGGAATCAGGTTGCAGTATGTGGAGTTCATGGCGAAGTTCTTCGATGGAGGCGGAATCGAATTCGAGCCTCTCAAAATCAAACGCAAGAAAACCATTTCAAATGCTAAAAATGCAACAAGTGAGGTATAAAAATGGCACTTGAAGGAGATGTTGGAGCAGGACTTGTAGCAATCGGAGCTGGACTCGCCGTCGGTCTCGCCGGTGTTGGATC
>CASFMM010000038.1 GCA_949295765.1 uncultured Methanomassiliicoccales archaeon
CATGAGTCCGAAGAACTCCCCGGACTTCTCCGGAGGGATGATCCTGGAGAAGTAGGATCTGGACATCGCCTGTATGCCTCCCTGGAACACCCCGACGCAGATGGCCAGGACGAAGAACTGCGTGATGTTGTCCATCACGGATGCGTAGATGGTGATGCAGGCGTAGGCGAAGATGCAGACCATCAGCAGTCTGACGATGTTCCTCCCCTGGGCGAGCCTTCCGAAGGCTATGGTGCACGGGAACGCGACTATCTGCGTGACCAGCAGCGCGACGAGAAGCATCGTGGTGTCGAGGCCGATGGCCTCTCCGTACGCCGTCGCCATCTCGATTATCGTGTAAACGCCATCGATGAAGAAGAAGAACGCGATGAGGAACATGAACGCCTTCTTCTCGGATCTGGCGTTCCTGAGCGTCGCCGCCAGTAGCCTGAACGCGTTGAGGGAGGACTCCCTTCCCTCGACGTAGTGAGTCTGTTTGTACTTCCTGAGGAGGGGGACAGTGAACACGACCCACCATGCCGCGATGATGACCAGCGAGATCGTCATCGCCGTGCCCATCGTTATCCCGAACGACTCGCAGCCGAGGATCAGGACCAGGCAGACCACGAACGGGATGCAGCTCCCGATGTATCCCCAGGCGTACCCCAGGGCGGAGACGTTGTGCATGCTCTGGAGGGAGGACACGTCGACCAGCATCGAGTCGTAGAACACGAGGCTCAGCGAGTATCCCAGCCTGGTTATCACGAGGACTATCAGGAACACCAGCCATTCGTTGACGAATCCCAGGGCCGCGCACCCTATGACGCCGACTGCAAGGACGCAGGAGAACATCCTGATCTTCATGCCCCTCCTGTCCGAGACGGCTCCAAGGAACGGTCCCAGGACGGCGCAGAGCACGGTGGCGATGGATGCGGCGTACCCCCAGTACGCCAGGTAGTCGACGGAGCTCAGCTCCTCGCCGGCTATCGAGTTGAAGTAGATCGGGATGATGGTGGACAGCATCAGCGTGAACGCCGAGTTGCCCACGTCGTAGAGAACCCAGGACCTCTCGGTCCCGGTCAGCTTGAAGGACATGTCCGTCACTCCACGCCGAAGGTGCGGTCGAAGCGCGCGCACAGGGTGTCCTTCTCGCCGATGAGGTAGGCGTGCAGGTCGCGGATAAGCTCCACGGACAGATCCACGGACTCGTCGTAAAGCTCCGTGAGCCTCGCGTTGCTGTCGTCGCACCGGGAGTCCCCCTCCGCGTTCAGGACGAGGCCGATCATGTCGTCGTAGTTGCCGGACTTCCTCAGGGCCCTGACGACCATCCACCTCTTCAGCCTGCCCGGGCATACGAGCAGGCCGTTGTAGCGGATCATGTCCTCCAGCGCCTTCCTCATCTGCTCCGCGGAGACGTCTGGGAAGAATTCCGAGATCACCTCCGCGTTCTCCGTCGAGGGGCGGATGTGGGGGACGAGGCTCTGCCTCACGGGGTCCCTGCCGTCCTTGACAAGCAGCATCCTGTCGAACTCGCCCTCTATCTTCGTGTGGGCGACGCCTCTGTCGTTGATGTAGTCCTCGATGTAGGGGTGGCAGGTGCTGTCCAGGGCGAAATGGCAGACGAAACCCATCAGGTAGGCCTCGGCCGCGTCGCGGTCATCGGTCTTCGAGACGATGTCGCGGGCGGGTCCGAAGAAGTCCCTCGCAGGGAATCCGTGCATGTCGAACCCGATCTGGCTGGTCGGGTTCCTGTGGAGGGCGTCGTAGTAGAACAGGATGTCCGGGCCGTGGAGGCCGATGTCGTACAGCTGCCTGTGCCCCTCTGCTATGGCGCGGAGGTCCGGATCCAGTCTCTGGATCACCTCTTTTCCGAGCCTGTAGTGTGCGTAGGTGGATGGCATGTTCAAGCACCGGGGATGAACCCCAACGACATCATCGGACACGACGATATGACGTCTGTCGAATTACACTATATCCAGCTCCGTATAATACGGATGGGTCGAAGGGACACAGGTTGATAGGTTCGGAAGATGTGCCGCCCGCAATACGGTAACCCATCGCGAAGGATTCAAGGAGTTCAAGAATAGGGAAGTGAGCTCCGACGGACCAATCCTCCGTCGGAGCATTGTTGGCAATCGCCGTCCGAAGTGACGGTGAACCCCAGTTCGAATCAGGCTCCCAGCTTCTGGACGAAGTCCTTCATGATCCCGGGGATGTCGATCCGCTGTGGGCATACCTCGGCGCACTTTCCGCACCCGATGCATGCGGACGGCTGCCTGTCCTGCGGTACGGCGGCGAGGGCCATCGGCGCTATGAAACCTCCGCCGGTGAACACGTGCTCGTTGTAGAGCTCGATCATGCGGGGGATGTCGATCCCCTTCGGGCAGTGGCTGAGGCAGTACCTGCATGCGGTGCAGGGCGCGGCCTTGGCGTCGACCATGCTCCTGCCCAGGGCGAGGAGGCGTTCCATCTCCTTCCCGTCCAGGGGCCTGTCCTCCTCGCAGATGGCGATGTTCTGCCTCATCTGCTCCATGCTGGATGCTCCGGACAGGATGACGGTCACCTCCGGGATGGACTGCAGGAACCTGAACGCCCATGCGACGGGGGCCTCGTCCGGCCTCATGCCCTTAAGGACGTCCGCCTCGGCCTCCGAGAGGTTGGCCAGGCGTCCTCCGCGCACCGGCTCCATGACCCAGCATGGGATCCCAATGCTCCTCAGGAGCTCCACCTTGGCCTTGGCGTCCTGGAACCCCCAGTCGACGTAGTTGAGCTGGACCTGGCAGAACTCCATGTCCTTCCCATAGGCGTCGAGGAAGCGCTTCATGACATCGTAGCTCCCGTGGACGGAGAATCCGAGGTGGGTGATCCTGCCGTTCCTCTTCTGCTCCACAAGGTAGTCGTGGATGCCGTGCTTCGGGTCGAGGTAGGCGTCTATGTTCAGCTCGCAGACGTTGTGGATGAGGTAGAAGTCGAAGTGGTCCACGCCGCATTTCCTGAGCTGCTCCTCGAAGATCCCCCTCACCTTGTCCATGTTGGACAGGTCGTATCCGGGGAACTTGTCAGCCAGATAGTAGCTGTCGCGGGGGTGGCGTGCCAGTGCCTTCCCCATCACGGTCTCGGAGTTGCCTCCGTGGTAGCCCCACGCGGTGTCGAAGTAGTTCACGCCGTGCTCCATGGCGTAGTCCACCATCTCGAAGGTGGCGGCCTCATCTATCCTGGAGTCGTCCCCGTCGATGACGGGGAGGCGCATTGCACCCATACCGTACAATGAGATTCTCTTTCCCTTGAAGTCCTTGTAGATCATGTTCGTGAGCCCCTTTCCGTTGGATGCCCGATGTCCGTCTACATAGATAAATCATCTGGAGTTGGCTCAAAGATGAAGTCAAATGTGCCAGACATCAGAAAACCGTTGTTCGAAGGTGATCTGGAAGGTTCTCCGGAGCACCGATTCATCCTGTCCCGTGCCTCCCGTGCGCGCCCGAAAAGTCGCGCGATAACTATAATACAGGAGTGACGCATTGAGCGCCAGGTGCTAAAATGACTGCGAAGCTCATCCTCGGCAAGGAGGTCTCTGAGGAGATCTACGGGGAGCTCAGACAGAGAATCGAGGCCTTGAAGGCCAAAGGCGTCACGCCGGGCCTTGCAGTGGTCCTCGTGGGGGACGACCCCGCATCGCAGGTCTACGTCAGGAAGAAGGGCGAGATGTGCGAGGAGCTCGGGATGAAGTCCCTGACCGTTAGGATGCCACAGGAGACGACGCAGGAGGAGCTTCTGAGCAAGGTCGCGGAGCTGAACGCGGACCCGTCCATACACGGGTTCCTGGTGCAGCTCCCGCTGCCGGACCACATAGACGAGGAGGCCGTCATCAACGCCATCGACCCGTCGAAGGACGTCGACTGCTTCCACCCCTGGAACGTGGGCAGGATGCTCATCGGCAACCCCGACTTCCTCCCCGCCACGCCCGCCGGAGTCCAGCAGATGCTGGTGAGGTCGGGCGTCGAGACGGCCGGGAAGCACGTCGTGGTCGTCGGCAGGAGCAACATCGTCGGCAAGCCCATGGCCGCCATGATGGTCCAGAAGGGCGCCGGGGCCGATTCTACCGTGACGGTGGTCCATTCCAGAACCGGGAACCTGGCGGAGATCACGTCGACGGCGGACATCCTCATCGTCGCGATAGGGAAGCCCCGCTTCGTCACCGCGGACATGGTCAAGGAGGGCGCAGTGGTCATAGATGTGGGCACCAACAGGGTCACCGACCCCACGCATCCCAAGGGGAGCAGGCTGGTCGGGGACGTTGATTTCGAGGAGGTCAGCGAGAAGGCCTCGTACATCACGCCGGTGCCGGGTGGCGTCGGCCCAATGACTATATGCATGCTGATGGCCAACGCCGTCAGGGCTGCGGAGAAGGTGGTCGGATGATAAGGGAATGCGAGGAGCACGGATATTTCAGGGACGAGAGGTGCCCGTACTGCGGGGAGGAGGGCAAGTTCATAATGTCCGACTACGAGGTCGAGAAGATCGGAAGGACCCTCGCGGCCATCCTGAGGCACGGCAAGTTCGGCCTCGAGATGGACTCCCAGGGCAACGTGAGCCTGAGGGACGTCATGGCCAAGATCCGCGAGCGCAACCCCCGCATGAACTGGCTCAGGTCCAGGCACATCGAGGCGCTGGTGGAGACCGACCCGAAGGGCAGGTACGTCATCTCGGGAGGCAGGATCCGCGCCACCTACGGTCACACCATCCCGCTAGACATCAGGCTCGACTGCGAGAACATACCCGACGAGCTGTTCTACCCCGCCACCCAGGAGGAGGCGGAACTCATCCTGGAGTCTGGGATATTCCCGTCCGACCGCGCCATGGTCCACCTGTCCCTCACATATAGGGACGCCCTCAGGGCCGGGTCCGTGAGGACGGAGGACCCCGTCATACTGGTCATCGATACCGGCGTATGCATGGAGCTCGGCTCCGACATCGGCAGGGCCGCGAGGACGGTCTACCTCTGCAGGAGCGTCCCCGCGGACGCCATCGACATCGCCGATCCCGAGGACTGGGACACCGGGGAGGATGAGTGAATGGTCCAGATCCTGAGACCGGACGAGGTCCGCGAGAAATACGGCCCCATGTTCTGCCGCGGGTTCTACACCCTGGTGGACGAGGAGCACGGCAGGGCCCAGATCATCGAGAAGTGCGTGGCAAAGGGTCCCGGTGAGTGGGACATAGTCAACAGGCGCCGCACCAAGGGCGTCATCGAGGACATCCGCATGGAGTCCAACATGCTCGTCATGGACACGATCATCGGCGAGAGGGAGCTGAACTTCGGCCCCGTCGCCTCCGATGTCGGCGGACAGGGCCTCAAGGCGCTGAAGGTCGAGGGCGACGAGGTCCGCACCACATGGTACGGCATAGCCGGCGCCTCGGTCGGCATCGGCGCGTGCATCCCCCAGTGCCCCGACGTCATACGCACCGAGTACCCCGACGACTTCACCATCGGAGGGGCCCACAGGGCGCACGTCGACATCATCACACCCAAGCTGGTCCGTGTCATCATCGGCATCGACGACACCGACACCAAGGAGAAGGGCGCGTCGTGGGTCGCGTCGCTCAAGCTCGGCACGACTTGTCCGATAGGCCACTTCATCGAGCACAAGATCATCCAGCTCAACCCCAAGGTCCCCAACAAGACCACGAACTGCTGTTCCACGGCCGTGTCGTTCGCGGTCAGGGAGAGCGAGGTCCCGGCCCTCATCGAGTACGCCGTCGACTTCATCAGGAAGGAGTCCTACTCCGAGGACGCCGTAATCACCGTCTACCAGGGCCTTGAGGTCCCGGAGGGGCTCAGGGAGTTCGGATGGAGCTGCAAGTCCGTGCTGTACACCCCGGACGACGCGATCCGCGCGGCCGAGGAGAATGGGGTACAGATCATCAGTGTCACCGGCATGAAGGGCGTCATCGGCGCCGTCGCGGCCATAGGGTGCTTCGACCTGGGCGAGAGATCCGCGGGCATACCCGAGGACTTCGAGTGATCCCATGGATGTGCCCCGCATAATCACCGACAGGGCCTATTCGACCTACGAGTCCCTGATCGAGAAGGAGGTGGCCTCCGGCACGATGCCCAGGCACATCGCCATCATCATGGACGGCAACCGCAGGTACGCGGAGGAGGTCCTGGGCGCCGAGCCGAACGAGGGGCACAAACTCGGCCGCAAGAAGCTGGACGAGGTCCTGCACTGGTGTCTGGACCTCGACATACACGTGCTGACCGTCTACGCGTTCTCCACCGAGAACTTCAACCGCGAGCCCGACGAGGTCGACTACCTCATGGAGCTGCTGGAGCAGTCCCTGTACGAGTTCGCGGACGACCCCGAGGTCCACAGGCATCACGTCGCCATCAACGTCATCGGCGACCCGAACATGCTCCCCGACGGCGTCGTGAAGGCCATGGAGTACGCCAAGGCGCGCACCGCGGGGTACAAGGACAACTGCCTGAACATGGCCATCGCCTACAGCGGCAGGCAGGACATAGTCAACGCGGTCAGGATGATCGCCAGGGACGCGGTGGACGGGAAGATATCCGTGGACGACATCGACGAGTCCACGGTCTCCGAGTACATCTCGACCACGGGCCTGCCGGACCCGGACCTGGTGCTCCGCACCTCCGGGGAGATCAGGATATCGAACTTCCTGCTCTGGCAGATGGCCTACTCCGAGCTGTACTTCGCCGATGTCTACTGGCCCGGGTTCAGGCACATAGACTTCCTGAGGGCCATCAGGACGTACCAGCAGCGCACCAGGCGTTTCGGGAAGTGAGACGATGGGTTCCGACATAATATTCCTACATGCCCCCAGTGTATACGATTTCAGGAAGAAGCCCATATTCTACGGGCCGGTCAGCGACGTGATCCCCTCGTCCCCGGTATTCGAGATGTACCCCGTGGGGTTCATGACGATATCCTCGCATCTCGAGGCGGCCGGGTTCAGGACGCGCATCGTCAACATCGCGGTCCAGATGCTCCAGAGCGATAGGTTCGACGCGGAGGAGAGGATCAGGAAGCTCGACGCCCCGGTGTTCGCCATAGACCTCCACTGGATGCCCCACGCCCACGGGGCTATCGAGTTGGCCAAGATCGTCAAGAAGCACCATCCCGACGCGAAGGTGGAGTTCGGGGGCCTGACGTCCTCGTACTTCTACGAGGAGCTGATCCAGCGTCCGGAGGTCGACCTGGTCATGAGGGGGGACACCACCGAGGTGCCCACGGTCATGATGATGGAGGCCCTCCTGAAGGGAGGGGACCTCTCCAAGGTCCCGAACCTGGTGTGGAAGGACGCGGACGGCAGGGTCCACGACAACGGGCTCACGTACAGCCTGGAGAGCCTGGACGAGGTCATGTTCGACTACGGGACCATGATCAAGGGGGTTCTGCGCAACAGGGACATCTCGGGCGCCCTGCCGTGGTTCGGCTGGGACAAGCTCCCCCTCACGTCCGTGTTCACGGTCAGGGGATGCAGCGTCAACTGCGCCGAATGCGGAGGGTCTCACTTCGCCAACGGGAGGGTCGTCTGCAGGCGCAGGCCCGCGTTCAGGAGCCCCGAGAAGCTTGCGGAGGACATAGACGTCATACAGTCCTACCTGGACACCCCCGTGTTCATCGTGGGCGACCTCAGGCAGCAGAGCCAGGACTACGCCGACAGGTTCCTGAAGGAGTGCAGGGAGAGGCGCATCAGGAACCACGTCGTCATCGAGCTCTTCAACGGGGCCGGCGACGAGTACTTCCAGAAGATCGACAGGTCGTTCGACGGGGGATGGTCCATAGAGTTCTCCCCGGACTCTCATGACGAGAAGGTCAGGCTGGCCCTCGGGAAGGGATACACCAACGAGGCCATCGAGAGGACCATACCGGCCGCCTTCAGGAACGGATGCTTCAGGTTCGACCTGTTCTACATGAACGGGCTCCCGTTCCAGGACCGCGAGTCCGCCATGGACAGCGCCAGGGCCTCCAGGAGGCTCTGGGGGCTGGTCGGCAGGGACGACGGCCTCTTCATCTACAACGCGCCCTTCGCGCCATTCGTGGATCCCGGCAGCAGGGTGTTCGAGGAGCCCGAGAAGTGGGGGTACACCCTGAGGGCGCGCACGCTCGAGGAGCACCGGAGGCTCCTGGACAACCCCTCGTGGAAGCACGTCCTGTCCTACGAGACGAAGTGGATGACCCGCGACGACGTGGCGGAGATCTCGTACGATGCCGCCGTCGAGCTGGCAAGGTGCGAGCACGACGCGGGACGCATCGACGATGTGACGATGGATCAGCGCATAGAGAGGACGGAGTTCGCCCGCTCGCTGATGCACAAGGTCGACCAGATAATGGCAATCCAGGACCCCGAGGAGAGGGACGCCCGTCTGTGGGAGACCAAGGACGAGGGCAAGCGCATGATGAACTCCACCGTGTGCAACAAGAAGGACCTCGACTGGGAGGCCGGGTCCATCTGGTCGAACGGCCCCCGTGTGGTGGCAGGGCTCCTGAAGTCGACGTTCAGGCGTCACTGACCCCTGCTCATCTCGCGCGACTTCTCTATCGTGGAGTCCACCGCTGCGATCATCGCGGAGCGGAGGCCCATGTCCTCGGCCGCGCGGACGCCGACGATGGTCGTCCCCCCGGGGGAGCAGACCTCGTCCCTCAGCGCGTCGGGGTGCTTGCCGGTATCGAGGACCATCTTCGCCGCTCCGAGCACGGACTGTGCGGCCAATCTTATGGAATCCGCCCTGGACAGTCCGTTGAGGACGCCCGCATCGGCCATCGCGTCGATGACGAGGTAGATGAACGCGGGGGAGCTCCCGGCGATGCCTGTGATGGCGTCCATGTACTCCTCCCCGACCTCCACGGCGAGGCCCACAGCCTCCAGGATCCCGGCGACCTTCTCCTTGTCCGCGTCGGTCACGGCGGGGTCGCAGCAGTACCCCATGGCGCCCTCCAGGACCATGCAGCAGTGGTTGGGCATGACCCTCACGTTTTTCGCATCTGGCACATATGTCCTGAGCTTGTCGAGGGTGAGTCCGGCGACGATGCTGATCAGCACCTTCCCTCTCAGGTCGAGGCCCTCCGCGAACACCTCCGGGACCTGCTTGGGCTTGACCGCGAGGACGACGATCTCCGCCTCGGCGCAGACGTCCCTGGCGGTCCCGAGCATCCTGATGCCGTACGTCTGGGACACCCTTTCGCGGGTTGCCTCATGAGGGGCGCATGCTATTATGCCGTCCCTGTCGAAAACGTTCTTCGCTATCAGGCCGCCAATCAGCGCCTCGGCCATCTTACCCGCTCCGATGAATCCAATGTCCGCGGACATGCCAGAGGAATCCAGGTGCCCGTTGATAAAGGCTCGGAAAGAGGGGTCTGAGCGGGCTACTTCTATTTATATGCGCGCTGTGGAACCTTTATGTACTAACAAATCATCGCCGAGAATCAATGTCACTAATTGTGTACTACATGCCATTAGCGATAGTGAGCGTTATCGCGCTCGGATTCGCTCCGCTGGCATGGTGGGCATCGAGGTTCGTCCGGCCCAAGAAACCCACTCAGTGGATGGAGACAACCTATGAGTGCGGTTCAGAACCCATTGGAGTAGCCCAGGTGCAGTTCAGGTTCCAATACTACACTTTTGCACTGATTTTTGTCGTCTTTGACCTGATTGCAACCTTCCTGATGATCTGGGCAGTCGCGTTCTCTGGACTTTCAGTGACCGCGCAGCTCATGATGATGCTGTTCTTCGGGATTCTGCTTCTTGGTGTCGCATACGCCTTGAAAAAGGAGGATTACGTATGGATATGAGCCTCTACCCCCATGCGGTTGCAATGAGTGCTGACGAGTTCATGTCATGGTCTGACGCCATGATCAACGACCTCCTCAGCTCAGGAACCAAAAAGACAGTGGACGAGCTCACGGGACCCATCTGGTCCTGGGCGATGAAGAACTCCATGCACCCCCTGCACTGGGGACTCGCATGCTGCGCTCTCGAGATGGCGGCGGCTTCCGCCCCCAGGTACGACGCTGAGCGTTACGGTATGATCTACCGTTCATCCCCCAGGCAGACGGATATCCTGCTGGTCAACGGCTGGATCTCCAAGAAGATCCGTCCCGACCTCAGGCGTCTCTACGAGCAGATCCCCAACCCGAAATGGGTCGTGGCGATGGGCGAGTGCGCCATCTCCGGCGGACCCTGGTACGACTCCTACAACACCGTGCAGGGTCTGGACCAGATCGTCCCCGTCGATGTCTACATCCCCGGATGCCCCGCTCGTCCCGATGCGATGATTGACGGATTCATGCTTCTCCAGAAGAAGATCGAGAGCTACTTCAGGAGAGGAGCATTCCTGGAGGACTGAGCATGGACACAGAAGCCGTGTACCAGAGCCCCTCCGAGGAAGAGGTCAAGACCCTCCTCACGGAGAAGTTCCCCGAGGTCGAGGTCACCAAGACCGAGGCCCGCAGGGTCTACGCCAAGCTCCCCAGGGAGAAGGTCCTGGAGGTCTGCAAGTACATCCAGCACAACCTGACCTTCGAGCACTGCTCCGTCGTCATGGGAGTGGACTACGTCGACCACATGACCGTGGTCTACCTGCTGTCCAACTACTACAACGGACTTATGATCGAGCTTTCCACAGACCTTCCCGCAGACGACCTCCACGTGGAGTCGGTGACATGCGTCTGGGAAGGAGCCAACTGGCACGAGAGGGAGACCTACGAGCTCTTCGGAATAATCTTCGACAACCACCCCAAGCTGGAGAGGCTGCTGACCCCGAAGACCTACGAGTTCTACCCCTTCAGGAAATCATACAAGCTCAGGGGGAGTGAGTGATGGCTGACTCGTTAGTTCCCGTCAAAGAAATCGAAGAGAAGATGGACACCGACAAGATGTGGATCATCATGGGTCCGCAGCACCCGTTCTCCCACGGTCTCTGGACCCTCAAGATCCAGGTCGACGGAGAGATCGTCACGGACGCAGAGCCCATCGTCGGATACCTCCACCGCGGCTGGGAGAAAGAGGCCGAGAACAGGATCTACCCCAAGATCATCCCCATGGCCGACCGTCTCTGCTACGCCGCGTCGATGACCTACACCCACCTCTACTGCATGACGGTGGAGAAGGCGCTGGGAATCGACATCCCGGAGAAAGCGAAATACATCAGGATCGTGGCGGACGAGGTGTGCAGGATCAACTCCCACCTCATGTGGCTCGCAGCCGTCGGTACCGACCTCGGAAACCTGACCGTGTTCCTCTGGGCCATGAGGGAGAGGGAGTACTTCCTCGACCTGAACGTCAAGCTCTGCGGAGCCAGGATGACCACCAACTACCCGCGTATCGGAGGAGTCAGGAACGACGTCACCGAGCTGTTCGACAGGGACATCCTGCGCACAGTGGACCGCTTCGAGAAGGCCATGTGGGACATCATCGCGCTGATGGACGACAGCTCCATCATCGTCTCCAGGATGAAGGGCGTCAGCTACCTCACCCGCGAGCAGTGCGCGAACATCGGTATGACCGGTCCCGCCATGAGGGGATGCGGCGTCGACTTCGACATCCGCAGGGACGACCCCTACGACAACTACGACAAGATCGACTTCGAGGTCCCCGTGCTGACCGAGGGCGATTCCTACGCCAGGTACATGATCCGTACTGAGGAGATGTTCCAGTCCTGCGAGATCATCAGGCAGGCCGTGAAGAAGATCCAGGCTCTCGGGAAGAACGCCCCCTACAGGATCAAGGCCCCGTCCAGGGTCCCCGCCGGAACCCACTTCATGAGGATGGAGGACCCGCGCGGCGAGTCCCTCATGTACCTCGTGTCCGACGGAACCGACAAGCCCTACAGGCTCAAGGTCCGCAGTCCGATCTTCACGAACGTATCCTCCGCCAAGCTGCAGTGCCAGGGTGTCAGGATCGCCGATGTTCCGGCCGTCCTCGCCCAGATCGACATGTGCCTCGGAGAAACCGACAGGTGATCAGCGTGGTA
>CASFMM010000039.1 GCA_949295765.1 uncultured Methanomassiliicoccales archaeon
GAGTCGACGAGCATCTTGTCCATTCCCCTGGGGCCGAGGCTGCTCTTGACAGCGCTGGCGATAGCCGTGGCGGCGGAGATGTTGTTGAACTGAGCGTCTTTGCCTTTGTCTCTCTTGGTTCCTTCCCTAAGGATGATGACAGGGGCGTTACCCATTCCCATTTTAATTCCTCCAAATGTTCCTTGATTGGAATACTGAACGGCTTTATGTTAGAACTTCTATATAAATATGACTAGTCCGCATTCAATGTTCCTAGACCATCGGGAAACTGCTGCGGAAAGCCGATTGGGCGCGTCTGGCTATGTGTGAGAAACCACACAGGCCTGCGCATCTCGGAGGGCTGTCAGGGCTGGTGACCCCGCCGGGGATCGAACCCGGGTTGTCGGTTCCGAAGGCCGACAGGATATCCGCTACCCCACGGGGCCCTTTACGCTCGAACATACAGCACCGATAAAGACATTTGTATCACGGGGTTCGGAAGCAACCCTTTAACGTATGTGGGCGGATTCCGCCCCTCATGTCAAAGGTGATTCTGAACCACGGAGCTGGAGGGGAGCTCATGCAGGAGTTCCTGTCCAAGCACATCACTAATCACTTCCCGTCCATGAACGCGGAGGTCCCGCTGGACTCCATGGACGACTCCGCCGTCGTGGACGACGTCGTCTTCACCATAGACGGGCACACTGTGAAGCCCCTGTTCTTCCCCGGTGGGGACATCGGGAAGATCTCCGTGGCGGGCACCGTCAACGACATATCCGTGATGGGGGCCTCGCCCCTGGCGCTGGCCTGCTCCGTGATCATGGAGGAGGGCCTCGACATCGACGTCGTCGACAGGGTCATGGACTCCATGGGGAAGACGGCCGCCGGGTGCGGAGTGCCCATCGCGACCGGGGACACCAAGGTCGTGGAATCCGGAGCCGTGGACCAGATGGTAATGTCCACGTCCGCCATCGGGAAGCGCTCCCCGTATCTGGACTCGAACCTGGCTAAGGCGGCCGAGTACAGGAAGGTGGAGAACAGATGGTGCACCGACTCCAGCGTCAGGCCGGGGGACGCCATCATCGTCTCGGGATACATGGGGGACCACGGGATCGCCCTGCTGTCCTTCCGCGAGGGGTACGGCTTCGAGAGCGAGGTCCAGAGCGACGTCGCCCCCCTGAACAGGATGATCGCCGAGGGACTGAAAGTCGGCGGCATCGTGGCCATGAAGGACCCCACCCGCGGAGGCCTTGCCAACACCCTGAACGAGTGGTGCGGAAAATCGCATGTGGGCATGGAGATCGACTACTCCGCCATCCCCCTGAGGGACGGCGTCGTGAACGCGTGCGACCTCCTCGGGATCGATCCCCTGAGCATCGGCAACGAGGGCAAGTGCGTTATGGGGGTGGTCCCGGAGATGGCGGACGAGGTCCTGAAGGCCATAAGGCGCACGCCTGAGGGCAAGGACGCCGCCATAATCGGACACGCCGTCGAAGGCACGGAGCGCGTCGTGCTCAGGACCGAGGTCGGGGGCAAGAGGGTCCTCGAGGCCCCGGCCGGAGACCCTGTCCCCAGGATCTGCTGATAATCCAGGGGTCCGTCCGAAAGCGGACCCCGGCACAACCCCTTTTCAGAGTTCGTCGTACTTCAGGTTCCTACCCCTGCTCTTCTCCACAGGGTACTTCTCGCCGTCTATCCCGATCTTCCTGACAAGCTCGGTGTAGAGGTCGATTCCGTTCATCTGGGCGAACCTCAGCGCGAAGTAGAGGACGTCCGAGAGCTCCTCCCTCACATGCGCCGAGCGGACCGGGTCCGCCATTATCGCCTCGATGTCCTCCGAGGACTTGAACCGGAAGATGTCCAAGAGCTCCGACGACTCGGTGACCATGCCGATGGCCAGGTCCTTGGGGTTGTGGTACTGGTCCCAGTCGCGCTCCTCGCAGAACTCGCGAACCAGGCCCTTCATCTGAGATACCGTCACACATGAGTCGTCCATGACGACGGAAATGCCGAACACGGTGATAACGATGCCCCCTCGTTATAATACCGAAGCCCGATACTTCCCTCTGGAGATCATCATGAAGGTCACAAGCAGCGCCGTCGTCGACGGCTGGATCCAGGACAAGTACGGATGCAAGGGCGACAACTTCGTCAACAACATGCCGGGCCTATCCATCCCGTTCGAGATCGAGAGCGCCCCCGAGGGCACGAAGAGCTTCGCCGTCATCTTCGACGACTACGACGCCGTACCCGTGTGCGGGTTCGACTGGCTCCACTGGACGATAGCTGACCTCAGGAGGACGAGCGTCGCGGAGGGCGAGTCCCACAACGACCCCGACTTCACGGAGGGATGCAACAGCTGGCACAGCGTCGCCGGAGAGAACACGATCGAGCAGGCGACCGGATACGGCGGACCCGCACCCCCGGACAGGGAACACAGATACACCCTGAAGGTCTACGCCCTGGACACGGTCCTGGACCTGAAGAGGGGATTCAGGCTGAACGAGCTCTACTTCGCGATGCAGGGACACGTGCTGGCGCACGCCAAGCTGATCGGACTCTACGCGCCGGAATGATGGGTTCCGCGCCGTTCATATACAGCGCTTGCATTGCTTTCAGACGAGGTCATCAACTCATGGTAACTTTCCTGCCTTTCCCCGGACTGAGGCCGAACATCAAGGCCGGCGAGCACGTCGGCGACCGCATATCCCCTCCGTACGACGTCATCGGACCGGACTACCTGAAGGACCTGCAGTCCCACCCGCACAACGTCACCAGACTCACCCTCAACCCGGACGCCGACAAGAGGTACCACGGCGCCAGGAAGGAACTGGAGCAGTGGATCGCAGACAGCGCCCTGAAGCAGGACCCTGACTCGTTCTACATCTACGAGCAGACCTTCGACGACAACGGCACCACCCGCGTCCGCAGGGGGATCGTCGGCATACTGAGGACCGAGAAGTACGAGGACGGCAACATCATCCCCCACGAGGAGACGTTCTCCAAGGTCAAGGCCGACCGCCTCAACCTCCTCAGGGACATGGAGTGCCACCTGGAATCGATCTTCGGCATCTACCAGGGACTCACCCCCGAGCTCAACAAGAAGATCAGGGACCACGAGTCGCTGGTCTACAGATACGTCGACTCGGACGGCGTCGAGCACAGGTACAACAGGCTCTCGGACCCCGGGATCACGAAGGAGATCTCCGAGCAGCTGAAGGACCAGAAGATGCTCATCGCGGACGGCCATCACAGGTACGAGACCGCGCTGAACTACGCCCTGGAGAACCCGGACGACGAGAAGAAGCAGTTCGTCCTCGCCACCCTGGTCGCATCGGACGACGAGGGGCTGGTCATCTGGCCCACCCACAGGCTCGTGACCGCGGAGGACATCTCCGAGAAGAACTCGATCAAGGGGATATCCAAGAACCTGGCCCTCACCGAGACCGACCGCGACGGCATGGTCGCCGGTCTGAAGGACCACATGATGGGGCTCCTGTTCAAGTCGGGCGCGTGCTACTTCGCGGACTACGACGGGGGAGACGACCCGATGTGGACCCTCGACACCTACGTCGCACAGGAGAAGATCCTCAAGGGCGTCTTCAAGTCCGACGAGGGCAAGGCCGAGGTCGCCTACGACGCGGAGCTGCCGTCCGTTCTGAAGAAGATGGACGAGAAGCAGTACGACCTGGCGATCGTCCTTAACGACCCGAGTCTGGAGAAGATCTGGGACCTGTCCATGATTGGCAAGCGCATGCCGAAGAAGACCACGTTCTTCTTCCCGAAGATCTGGTCCGGGTTCGTCTTCTACAAGATGTTCTGAAACACTGCAAAGGGGCTCAGGCCCCAATCCCTTCTCTTAAATCATGACAATGTCGTGCTTATGCCGATGCATAAGTGCTCAAACCACACTTGTGCATGACATATGCTGCACTTTTGCCGATGCACATGTGGTCGTCCGAGCTTATTGACGCGAACGTTCAACTCAACGAAGTCAATCGAAAAATGAGATGGAGCCGCCGATGGGAATCGAACCCACGACCTACGCCTTACCAAGGCGTCGCTATACCCCTTAGCCACGGCGGCAGTGTGTAGGGATGCGTAACGGCATCCTATTGATAAACCTTCCTGTCCGGTAATCCTAAGGTGGAAGTCCGCAGAGTGTGTTGTGGATTAAGATGTATTAAATAATACACTGATGTACATCGGATTGTGAAGGTGAGACATGACCGGGGAAGGGGAGCCACAGACCCGTGACGGGTTCAGCGGAAAGAGGGGATTCATCCTGTCCAGCATAGGCTCCGCCGTCGGCATGGCGAACATCTGGCGCTTCCCCGCGATGGTCTCCCTGTGGGGCGGGCTGACGTTCATAATCCCCTACCTGATATTCGTCGTCCTGATCACGGCGACAGGGGTCATAGGGGAGTTCACCCTCGGCCGCGCGGCGAAGGCGGGACCGTGCGGAGCCTTCGGCATGTGCACGGAACACCGCTTCGGCAACAGAAGGATCGGAGAGCGCATCGGCCTGATACCCGTCGTGGGATCCCTGGCCCTGGCCATAGGGTACACCTGCGTGGTCGCGTGGATAATCAAGTACACGTTCATGGCGTTCGACGGAGAATTGTTCGCGATGGGGCAGGACATGGATGCCATCGCTGGTATGTTCAACGACACCGCAGGTGCCTGGGGGGCCAACGCTTGGGTGATCATCGCAGCGGTGGCGACGATGCTGATCATGTCCCTGGGCGTGTCCAAGGGAATCGAGAAGGCCAACAACGTCCTCATGCCGCTCCTGTTCGCGCTCCTGATAGGCCTCACCGTGTACGTGGCCACCCTCCCCGGCGCGACCGCGGGATACAGCTACATCCTGACGATAGACCTGGACCTGCTGGCCAACCCGCTCGTCTGGGTGTTCGCGTTCGGACAGGCCTTCTTCTCCCTGTCGGTCGCAGGCAACGGCAGCGTCATCTACGGCTCCTACTTCAAGAAGAACGAGTCGATCCCCAGCGCCGCGTTCTACGTCGCACTCTTCGACACCGTGTCCGCGATCCTAGCGGCAATGATCATCATCCCCGCCATGGCCGCCGCGGGCGCGGAGCTGAACGAGGGCGGACCCGGGCTGATGTTCATCTACATAGTCAACGTGTTCAACGGGATGGAGGGAGGGTACATCGTCGGGATCGTGTTCTTCGTCAGCGTCCTGTTCGCGGGGATGGCGTCGATCGTCAACCTGTACGAGACCCCCGTGTCCTTCCTGCAGGAGAGGTTCGGTACGAACCGTGTGAAAGCGACGGTCTCGATGGTCGTGCTGGGTGGCATCGCCGCACTCTGCATACAGTCCGTCGTGTCTCCCTGGATGGATGGCGTCTCGATATACATCTGCCCTCTCGGTGCGCTCCTCGCAGCAATCATGCTGTTCTGGGTCGCCGGAAAGGACTTCGCCGAAAGCAACGTGAACGAGGGTGCGAAGAAACCCATCGGGAGATGGTTCGTCCCCATGGGGAAGTACGCGTACTGCGCGCTCAGCCTGGTCGCCCTTGTCGCTGGAGCACTCCTCGGCGGCATCGGATGAACGGGAACCCCGGCACATAGCCGGGTAAAGGGTTTCTCAGGACTGGTCCTCCAGCCTGCGTTGGAGGAAGTTGGGGCCCTTCCAGCTCCAGTCGCCCATGAGGTGCATCAGGGCCGGTACCACGAACGGCACCACAATGAGCGAGTCCAGAAGTATGGCGAATCCCAGGGCGAAACCTATCTCCTTGAGCATCACCGAACCGGAGAGAAGGAGAGTGAGGAACGTGCCGCCCATGATAAGCCCGCACAGGGTGATGATCCCTCCGGACCTCATCAGGGAGTCCCTGATGGCCACCTCGTTCGACATTCCCCTGACCTTGCCCTCCCTTATGCGGGTGGTGAGCAGGATGTCGTAGTCCATTCCCAGACCTAGGCAGATGACGAACAGGACGATCGGCACGATCCAGACCACCTCCGCTCCCAGCGCATGGACAAAGACCAGCTGCAGCACACCGAGGGTCCACACCACCCCCATCATGATGGTCGCAAGTGACCTTATCGGCGTGAGATACGATCCCAGGACCAGCATCAGGAGTATGTAGATTAGGAGGATCACTCCGACCTCGATCCAGTGGAACTCCGTGTTTACGACCTCGGAGATGTCGTAGAGGACCGCGGGTGTGCCGAGAACCCACGAGTCCACCGCCCAGACGTTCTCCGCCAGGTACGCCTCCAGAACATCCCTGGAGATACCCACCGATGCCATGGAGTCCTGAGACATGGGCTCGTCGGAGACGACGATCATCATCTGCACGTACATCCCGTCGGACGACACCAGGCCCGCGCCGGTGTTCACCGCGTAGTCCAGAAGAGAGGACACTGGCACCTGCAGTTCCGGCGAGATCGGCAGGACAGAATCTGGTGTCAGATCCCACCCGTACATTCCGAAGAACGCTTCCAGACGGTCGGATACCACATCGGGGATCTGCGAGAGGACGGCCCTGTTGACCATCTCCGCCGTCACCATGTCCTCGGGGTATCCGGCCTGGACCAGGGCGTCATGCGCCTTGGAGTAGAGCACCGACCACGACACCGGACCCATGACATAGCTCACGTTCGAGTCCGCCTCGACGAAACGGCCCTGCAGATCCGACAGACCCGCGAGATAAGACATACCGTCCGAGGTCCATCTCAACACACCGATACCATCACCTAGACTGGTGATCTCGGCGATCGGGGAGTCCAGCTTCACGAGGGCGTAGGTTGGCATCAGGAGTCCGCCGTCCGTGCTCCCCGTGATGGCATCGACACCTTCCTTCGCCTCGGAATCTGGCATGACGCCGATCATGTCGAAAGAATCGTCCGAGGTCACCGCCACATAACTCAGAGGTACGGTAATCAGGATGGCGACCGCGACTATAGCCTTGGCATGGTCGACGGAGAACCTCCCGGCCCATGTGAAGTACCGACGGCCTGAGCTCGTTATCCTCCCGTACAGACCCGAGCCCGAAGCCTCCATGCGCCTGTAGAAGCCCATGTCCCTCGGCCAGAACACCCTGTCGCCGACGATCGAGACCACCGCCGGGATCAGGGTCAGCGCGGCCAGCATCGCCAGGACGATTCCGAGCGCCAGGACGACGGCCATGCTGGAGACCAGCGAGTATGAGCAGAGGGCCATGACCGCGAACCCTATGATCACGGCGAGACCGGACGTGAGCACGGACTCACCCGCCCACATGACCGCCTCAGACAGCGCATCCTCCTTCGACTTGCCGCTCCTGCGCTCCTCCCTGTACCTGGAGATTATGAACACTGAGTAGTCGCATCCCGCCCCGAGCATCGACACCAGGACGATCACGCGGGTGATGTAGAATATGTCCATCACCCCGCCCAGCGCGAAGATCAGGGACAGGACGATGCCGTACGCGGAACCTACCACGAGGGGCGGGACGGCCGCCGTGACCAGGGAGCAGAAGAACACACCCAGCAATACGAAGATCAGCGCTATCGATATGGGGTCGATGATGGACATGTCGTCGTTCGCCCCTTGCAGGGTGTCATACGCTATCGGCACCGAACCGGTCACATAGGTCTTCATGCCGGACAGCCCGGCCTGCTCCATGGCTGACGATACCACGGACCTGAGGTTCCCGACCTCGTCCATGGACGAGAGCCCGCCGCCGAAGGAGAACGAGACCATGAACACCCCGGAATCCCCCTTCCCGTATGATCCCAGGACCGTGATCCCCACATCGTCCCCGTACCTCTCCCGCACCGCATCGGAGAGGGTCCCCGATGCTATCAGGAGCCCATCTATCTGCGAGAGCGCCTCGTCATCATCGTAGGGGATCGCCAGAACCGTGTCTGTTGTCAGACTCCCGCCGAAATGCTCTTCGACGATCGCCTGACCATCGGACGATTCCGAATCGAAGCCACCCATCGAGGTCATGTCGTAGTTTAGAGCATCGCCCACCTGCGCAGCGAAAGGCAGCGCGACCAACAGTGCGACGATCCATACGGCGATGACCGCCTTCGGGTGCTTCTGTATCCGTTTAGAGTAGTTTTCGAACACTGAATCACTCCATGATCACGCTCAAATTTTAACTTCTATTTAAATTGATTGAACATGCTCAAGAATGTAAACGAAGCATCATTGGACTCCCTGTTGTCCAGAAACTGTCACCGAAAAACTTTAAGAGACAACAACACATCGAATCAGACAAGGACTGAGGACTTATGAGCGGTGATGAGGTCTCCGACAAACGTCTTACGAAAAGGGCGCAGCGCACCGAGAACACGAGAAGACGCATCCTGGACGCATCCATCAACCTCTTCATGGAGCAGGGCTACGAGAAGACCACCACCCGCCAGATCCTCAATGAGGTCGGGATCCTCAACGGAAGCCTCTACAACATATACAAGAGCAAGGAGGACATCTTCTCGGACATCGTCATCAACGCTCTGGAGGAGGCCATGAGGCATGCAAGCGACATCCTCCCCGAGAACACCCCTGTCAGGGTCAGGCTGGCGTACATATTCCACATGCAGCTCTACTTCGCGGCCAGGTCCCAGCGCATAGCCGAACTGCTCACCATAGCACACGAGAGATGGGGCATCCACAAGAGGGTGGTCGAGGCCCTCACCGCCTGGGTGAAGAAGGCGGACGTGAACGAGGAGATGTACACCGACTCCTACGACTTCCCCATGAAGCTGGATGCCTGCACCGCGGTGACCGGGTCGTTCATCGAGAGGATGGCCCGCGAGCCGAACACCGTCCGCGACAAGGACGCGATGATCCTCGTGTCTAATGTGGTGCAGGACCTCTTCGGCCAGCCCCGGGAGGAGACCGAGGCCGTCATCGACGAGCTCATCGGGTCCCTTGAGTCCCAGGAGTTCGTCCTGTTCGACATCCGCATCTGAAGGCACTAAATTTATTTCGGACCCCCTTCCTTCACGTGCGCATGAAGAAAGAGATGAGTTCCTTCGATGTCCGTTCCATAGTCACGGAGATGGCCGCCCTCGAAGGCGCCCACATGGACAAGATCTATCACTGGGGAGCCGGCAACGTACTTTTCAGGCTCAACGTCCAGGGCGAGGGCAAGAAGGAGCTCTTCTTCAAGGACAAGAAATGGCTGTACTGCCCGTCGGTCAAGCCAGAGACCCCCACGCTCCCCACGTCGTTCGCGTCCTTCCTCAGGAAGTACATCGACAACGCCCGCGTCGGGAAGGTCAGGCAGGTGGGCTTCGACCGCATAGTGGAGATGGAGCTCTCCAAATCCGACGGCGACTACAGGCTCATCTTCGAGATGTTCGGCGGAGGGAACGTCCTGCTCGTGAAGGACGGCACCATCCTGAACTGCCTCATCCAGAAGACCTGGAAGGACAGGAAGACCCGTCCCGGCGAACCCTATCTGATGCCGAAGACCAGGTTCGACCCCACCGACTCTTCCGAGGAGGACTTCCTCAGGTCGTTCAGGGCCTCGGACTCCGACTGCGTCAGGACCCTGGCGACCTCCGTCAACCTGGGCGGACAGTACGCCGAGGAGGTCTGCAAGCGCGTCGGCATCGACAAGTCCACGCCGGCGTCCCAGGTGGACGACGGCACCGTGGCGAAGATGTACGCCGTGATGAGGGATATCGTCAACCACGTGGTGGCGGACCCGGAGCCCACTGCGTTCCTGAAGGACGGGCAGATCCAGGACCTGGCACCCATCGACATGATGTCGCACGAGGACCTGGAGAAACAGCGCTACGAGTCCATGTCGAAGCTCATCGACACGTTCCTCGTCCAGATCCAGGAGGACGAGGAGGAGGCCTTCGTCGACCCCCGTGTCGAGAAACTCAACAAGAGGATCGCCAAGCAGGAAGAGACCCTGGAGGAATACAGGGAGCAGTGCGAGGTCTACCGCAGGAAGGCCGAGGCGCTCTACACGGACTACGCCAGGGTCAGCGAGCTGCTGACCGTCCTCCTGGAGCAGTCGTCCAAACTCACATGGGACAAACTGAAGGAGGGGGCGTCCAAGATCCCGTTCGTCTCCGCCATAGACCCGTCGAAGAACGCCGTCACCGGGACGTTCGCCGGCGAGACCGTCACCCTGGACTACACCAAGAACATCGACGCCAACGCCTCGGACCTCTACCAGAGGGGGAAGGCCGTGGGCGAGAAGGCGAAGAACGCCGAAACGGCCCTGAACGAGAGCCGCGCCGAGCTGGCGAAGCTCGAGAAGGGCATCGCCAAGATCAAGGCGGAGATGGCCAGCAAGGCACAGCCCACCAAGCAGTTCTGGTTCGAGAGGTACAAATGGTTCATCACCACCGGCGGAAGGCTCGTCATCGCCGGAAGGGACGCCCACACCAACGACAACGTTGTGAAGAAGCATCTCAAGGAGGGCGACCTCTACGCCCACGCGGATGTGCACGGAGCGCCGTCGGTCATCATCAAGGACGGAGCGAAGGCGTCCAACGACGAGCTGAGGGAGGCCTGCCTGTTCGCTCTGGCACAGTCGAAATCGTGGATCGCGGCACTCGCCGAGGGGACTGCGTTCTGGGCCTATCCGGACCAGGTCAGCAAGACCCCGAATCCGGGGGAGTTCGTCCCGCGCGGAGCGTTCATCATACGCGGCAAGAGGAACTACGAGCACCACCTGCCCCTGGAGCTGGCCGTCGGGGAGATCTACTACCAGAACGCCAGGAAGGTCATGTGCGGGCCGGTGTCGTGCTTCGAGAAGTCCGACAGGTACTTCGTCATCAAACCCGGGAAGAAGACCGGGCGCATGTCCAACGAGATGGCGAAACGCTTCGACGTGCCCGAGGAGGAGGTCTCCAGGATCCTGCCGCCGGGAGATGTGGAGATCGTCAGAGAAGTCTGGCCCAGGGACGACGAGGAATCCGAGGGGCAGTGAGCCCTATATACGGGAAACGACGGTACGGCACCATCCCTTGTATATGCTCAAATATAAACCGCGACGGGGTCTAACCCCCGTACACGGTTGCTGTTCCGACATCCTTCGTGTGTGCACGTAGCTTTTTTGTGCAACGCTTTAAACGATTAAAGGCAGAGACCGCGTGCAGTCATACGAAGACTGCATGTGATGCACATGACAGAAGTGAAGAAATTCAATGCTCTGGGCATCATCGGGATCATCGGAGCACTGCTGATGATCGTCGGTGTATTCCTCAACTGGCTGGAATTCTCCATCACCATCCCCATTCTGGGATCCGAGAGTTGGAGCTACTCGGGAATGGACATATTCAGCACGGACATCATAGGAGAGGGTGAGAACTCGATCAACTTCTCCGACATCACCGATTACTACTACGTACCGGTAATAGCGCTGGTCTGCGGAATCCTGTCCCTCATCCTGACGATCGTCCCCACTGTGTTCAACAAGGGGAAGATCGGGAAGATCCTCGGTGCGCTTGCCCTCATCCTCGCGGTTGTCACGCTGGTCCTCGCGTTCCTCTACTACGGCGACGTCAGTGGATACAGCTTCAACGAATCAGTGTTCGGATTCAGTGCCAGCCTGTCCATCGGAGCCGGACTGTGGGTGGTCATCGCGGGATCGATTATCACCGTCCTCGGCGGAATACTGGACATCGCGAAGAAGTCTGCTTGAAACCCTGAAAACGGACCCTCTGCGGTCCTTCTTCCTTTCTCTGACCTCTGTTCAAGACCACGTTGCGATCATCACAGATGTATGCGACGAATTCCATGAAGGTCTATAACTACCGTTAGTGCGGAAAATATGGTGCCCGCGCCGGGATTCGAACCCGGGTCAAGAGATCCGCAATCTCACAGGATATCCAAGCTACCCCACGCGGGCAAAAGCTGCGGTGCCTCAGGGTGAGACAGGTAGCGGGTGATGTAACCGGCGATCCTGTTCCTCATCTTCACCGATGAGACATCCGTGAGTGTGCTGACCATCTCCTTGTTGGCCTCGAAGTCCTTGCTGAAGGCCTGAGGGTACTTGTTCAGGAGCTCGATAGACACTCTCTTGATGTAGGTGGGTCTTATTCTTCCCATATCATTCACCGAGTGAACCCGATTAAGGGGATGTGATATTTAAAGATTCCAGCCGA
>CASFMM010000040.1 GCA_949295765.1 uncultured Methanomassiliicoccales archaeon
CATCCCGGGGACTGGTCACCCATCGTTACGGCGACAATCCTCGGATCCGGGTCGATGTACTGGATGAACGGGACCTGCACCTCGATCGCGTGCTCCCTCGAGTGCGCACGCGGGTCGTCCGGGAACCTCTCGGACAGTCTGGAGCACACCTCTCTATCGCTCCTGCAGACGCCCAGCGGCGTGGCGAAGTCGTCGGAGCACAGGACTGTCCTCCCCATCGCCGTGCCGTAATGGTCGGGGCCCACAATGACGTACAGCTCGGGCAGCCCGTCCTCCTTCAGCGCCCTGTACGTGCGTGCAGCCGTCATGCCTGAGCACATGTATCCGGCATGCGGGGCCATGGCGCCGCGGATCCTGCGGGAGTCGCCCGTGCACTCGGGCAGCCCGGGTCCGAGCCTGTGGGTGAAGCACCAGGAGATCATCTCCTCCAAATCGTCCGGATCGTCGGGATAGAAGCGTCCCGCAACTGCAGGCTGTCTCATGAGAAGGTGGAAAGAGGTTTCGGAAGAAGTTTGTTTGGATTGTGATCAGACCAGCTTGGCCTCGAAGTCCTCAATCTCCATGTTGAAGTCCTCGGGGTCCTTGAGGTCGCCCCTCTCGAAGAGGACCTGCCTGGACAGGAGCCAGTAGATGCAGGCGAGGGCGCGCCTTCCCTTGTTGTTGGTGGGGATGACGAGATCGACGTTGCGGGTCTCGTTGTTGGCGTCGCACATGGCTGCTTGTCGGCGGCGGGATCGGTGATGACGATGATCTCGGGCTCGATGAAGGCAGGGTTGGTGGGGTTGGTCAGGGTTCCGGGAACGAAACGTCCGGCGAAGGCGGGAGCGCCGATGGCCTTGGAGAACTCCCTGGCGGGCTTCTGTCCGTACTGCCTGGCGGAGACCACGAGGATCCTCTTGGGGTCGTAGCGGCTCAGGAAGGAAGCGGCGGCCCTGATCCTCTCGTCGGTCTTCTTGACGTCGAGAACGTACAGTCCGTCCTGCCTGACTTTGTAGATGAAGTCCTTCATGTCGGCGGACTTCTGCTGGGTACCGATGTGCACTCCAGAGGTCAGGTAGATGTCTTCTGCGACCAGAAGGTCGGCGTTGTTCACAGGTTGGATTTCCTCGTCGGTCATCTGAAAGTCTCCTTTAGTTTCTTACGACAGTGATAGGAATGAGATCCTTGTCAAACTCCAGCATGGCGATGTCGATGGGGTCCAGCATGTCCTCGGGATAGTCCACGAGCACGGGGGCTCCATAAGAGATCTGCAGCGCCCTGGCGCCGATGATCCTTGCCTTCTCGAATCTTGTGTACTTCATATGGGTCACCATACGGGATGTGCGCCCCATCTTGGATGGTGCATATAAACCTATCCCTACCTGTTAGTGGAAATAACTAATAACGCACGCGCGTAATAAAGAGGCCGCCGCGTCCAACAACCATTTGAACCAGCACCGCATCCTCCGGCACATGGCAGACGAGCTGACAGTCTGTGCCGCGGCCTACTTCCGCAGCATCGGCAAGGATGTGACCACACCGGAGGAGTTCGTCATGGGCACCTCCCTGGAACTCAAATGGATGTCCCCCTCGGACTCGAAGCTCCTGCTGTCGGCCATGACCAAGGCCGGCGTCGTGACCCAGAAGGACGGCTATATCCGCCCCGCGTCGGACCTCGGAGCCATAGACCTCCCCCTGGCGTACAGGCCCCCGAAGGAGCTCGTGGAATCCCTCCACGGTGCAAAGAGCCAGACGTCCGAAAACAAGGCCGACGCGAAGCCGCAGGCGGACGCCGCGGACGTCTTCCCGATGCTCATGGAGAGGGCCGTGGAGGCGGGGATGCAGCGCAGGGACTTCATCCAGAGCTGCAACAGGATACAGAAAAGGTTGGACATCGAGATAGGCGTCGCGGCCCTCATCGTCCTCAGGGACGCGGGAGCCGACGTCGGGCCCTACCTCGATGCCGTTTATGATTCGGTCAGGATGAGCTGAGCTCACTCCCTCTTGATGAAGTTGGCCAGCGTCATCTTGTCGGACCTGGATCCGCCGACGGTGGTCCCGGACTGGACCGTCTCCATCAGCTTGATGTCCAGGGCCTTCTCGATCTTCTTGATGAGCTTGTCGTCGGGGATCTGGTTGTTGGCCTCGACCTTCGCGAGGAGTCCCTTCTTCTCCTGTATGGAGGCTGCGAACTGCTCGAGGTCCATCCCCCTGGCCTCGCGGGCCTCCCTGATGGCTCCGCCGTAGTCCTCGATGAGCTCGACCGAGGCGGTTCCGGCGTAGATGTCCTTGGACTTCATCCTCCTCTCGCGCCTCTCGAGCCTCTGGTCGATCACGGTCTGGCTGACCGGGGCGCCGCCTGCGGAGGGGGACCTGTAGTCCTCGCCGAACTTGGCGCATCCGGGGCACACGTTGAGCCTGGTACCCTCGACTATGACCGTACGTGTCTGCGGAACGTCCTTGCCGCACATCTCGCAAATCATGCACCTCCCATGCCCGCCCATTTATTTAATTTTGGTACTGCACGCGCGGTTCTGACAGAACTGTTTTAATGTACGTCCCCGTTGACCCGGAGGAGGACACATGACGGAAACGAACGATGAGGTCGCTGAACTGAAGGCGAAGATTGTGACCCTCGAGGAGAGGAACGTCAGGCTCATGGAGGACCTCCAGAACGCCGAGACCGAGAAGCGCTACTCCGAGAGCGAGCTCTTCAGGCTGCAGAAGGACATCTCCAGGCTCAGGAACGAGCTCGAGAGGCTCAAGAGCCCGCCGCTCATCATCGGGGCCGTCAAGGACGTGCTGCCCAACAACCGCGTCGTCGTCAAGAGCTCCACCGGACCGGACTTCGTGGTGTCCGTCTCGGAGTACGTTCCCGAGACAGACCTGCTCCCCGGATGCAGGGTGTCCCTGAACAAGCAGACGCTCTCCGTCATGGAGGTTCTGCCGGCACCCATCGACCCCGTCGTGTCCGGTGCCGAGATCATAGACAAGCCCGACGTCTCCTACGACGACATCGGCGGACTCAAGCAGCAGATGCTCGAGCTCCGCGAGGCCGTGGAGGACCCGCTGCTCAGGCCCGAGCTCTACGCCAAGGTCGGAATCGAGCCCCCCAAGGGAGTGCTCCTCGTGGGACCCCCGGGAACCGGAAAGACCCTCATGGCCAAGGCAGTCGCCAACGCCACCCAGGCCACGTTCATCAGGCTGGTCGGCTCCGAGCTGGTCCAGAAGTACATCGGAGAGGGGGCCAGGCTCGTGCGCGAGCTCTTCCAGCTCGCCAAGGAGAAGGCGCCCAGCATCATTTTCATCGACGAGCTCGACTCCGTCGGAGCCAGGAGACTCGACGTCGCCACATCCGGCGACAGGGAGGTCCAGAGGACGCTCATGCAGCTCCTCGCCGAGCTCGACGGGTTCACCCCCACCAGCGACGTCAAGATCATCGGTGCCACGAACAGGCCCGACATCCTGGACGACGCACTCCTGAGGCCCGGAAGGTTCGACAGGATCATCGACGTCGGACTCCCTGACCTTGACGGCAGGAAGCAGATCTTCGAGATCCACCTGGCGCACATGAACGTCGACAAGAAGGTCTCCGCGAAGAAGCTCGCCGAGATCACCGACGGCGTGTCCGGTGCCGAGATCAAGAGCATCTGCACCGAGGCAGGAATGCTCGCCATCAGGAACGACCGCGACCACGTCACGGAGAAGGACTTCCTCAACGCGAAGGACAAGGTGCTCGAGGCAGGCAGGAACAAGGCCAAGCCCGCCCCGGCGTACATGTTCGGATGAGGTCCGACTGAAAAGCGGGGGAATCCCCCGCATCTTTGTTTTTACTTTCTTAGACTCACTCGCGCTCGTTGTCCTCCCCGCCGAAGAACGTCAGCTGGGAGGCGGCGTAGATCTCCTCCAGGCCGATGAAGTCCTGAGCGGAGACGGCCCTTATCTCGCCGAACACACCGGTGTTCTCCATCGCCTTGAACAGCTCCATGCCCACCACCGTCTGCGGGACCGAGTCGGAGTCCAGAAGGTCCCCGTAGAGGACGTCGGGGACGGAGTACCAGTCGAGCATCCTCTGCTCGTCGTCCTCGGAGAGGGTGTCGCACTTGGACAGGAGGTTCAGCATCGGAAGCTGAAGCCTGAACTGGACCAGGGCGCCAAGGGTCATCGCGGATATGAAGCCGTTGGGGGTCCTGCACAGCGACGGGTCGGAGAGGTAGATGACCATGGAGTCGTCCCTCCCGAACGCCTTGACGGTGACCTCGGAGGACTCCCTGAACGCGAAGAGCTCCAGCTGGCCCGGCGTGTCGATCAGGGCGTAGTCCGTCTTGTAGGTGCCCACGACGTCCATCATCTTCCCGATGTTCACGGCCATGAGGTCCGCCGCCACGATCTGGGCCCCGTTCGGTCCGAGGGAGTACTCCTGCATGACCTCGTCCAGGGAGATCCACTCGCGTATGTCCACATCGGGCTCGTAGGGCAGGGTGTCCGCCCCCGGATCCATGTTCACCACGATGGAGTCCACACCGGCGTCATCCATCCAGTCCCTGTACGCACCGACCAAGGTGCTCTTTCCGCTACCAGCGGTTCCCACGAAGAACAGGTTCTTCACCAAATCCACACTCCGATGGCAAGAGCCACACTACCCCCACGGACGAAATCAATATAAAAATTGGACTTCTACACGTCCTCCATGAATGTGAGTAATCGCCACCCCGGACCCTTCGCGGCCATCGGGCTCCTCGCCGCATTCGCCTTCGCGGTCATCATGATCGTAGCGATCAACGGCGACTCGGCCTGGGTTTACGGGGAGAACATGCTGTCCGACCTGGGCATCTCCGACGTCCAGATGACGGCGGATCTCTTCAACTACGGATGCATGATCGTCGGAATCCTCGTGTTCGTGTACGGACTCGGAAAAGCCGTCTGCGAGACCCAGTGCAACCGCGCCAGCGGATGCATCCTCGCCATCGCCGCCATCTTCCTGGTCCTGATCGGATACATCCACAGCGACTTCGGAAACGGAAACACGCACGACACCATCGCCACCCTGTTCTTCCTGTTCCTGTTCATCGCAATGGTCCTCTCCGCCATCGGAGACTGGAGGGACGGAGCCAGGCTCAACTCTGCCCTGACCGTCGTCCTCATCCTGATCATCCTCGGATGCGCGGTCGGCATGACCGTCGAGGCCCTCGAGGTCATCACAGTCGCATGCGGAATCGTCTGGCTGGCTGGAATCAGCGCCAAGATGATCATCCCCAAGAAGGGATGAATCAAGCAAAAAGGAAGGTACCAAAATGACACCCGTTCCCAAGAAAATGGTCTTCGGAGCCGCCCTCGGCCTCATCGGAGGCATCATCGCCATGTGCGCCATCGCCGCCGCATGGGACGGAACCCTCGACTCCATGCCCCTCGTCGGCCTGAACCTGCTCGTTGCGTGCATGTTCTTCGCCGTAGCCGGAGGATTCACCAAGTACACCCCCGTCCAGGGAAGCACGATCCTCGTCCTCGCCGCAGTCTGCGAGGCTGTCGTGATCCTGTCCATCCTCTACGAGGGATCCTACCTCTGGCTCAACCTCGTCCTCGCCGTCATCGGCGTCGCCAACATCCTCATCGCCGCCTGCCCCACCGTCACCACGTGGGTCGACGCCCAGAGGATCTGAGGATCAAACCGGCCCTTCGGGGCCTCCCCTTTCCATATATTCTCCAACCGGTTTCCGACACATCCGCGTTGTACCTACCCCGTTCTCAGTACGTTTAAATCGGCGTAGCAGATTCACCCATCATGGACGAGAAGTACTCCTTCGCACTCAGGAAACTCGCTCTTCTAGGAGCCATGGACGACTACATCGCGATATCCTCGAGGGAGCTTGGAGAGGCCCTCGAGATGAGCCAGCAGTCCGCGTCCAAGAGGATCCTCGAGCTCCTTGACGAGAAGTACATCGTCCGCGACCTCGGTGCCAGGAGACAGCGCATCAAGCTCACCCAGAAGGGAATCGACGATCTGAAGAAGGAGTACAACGAGTACCGCAGGATCTTCGAGCTCACCGACCACATGACCATCCACGGCAACGTCGTGTCCGGGATGGGCGAGGGAGGGTACTACATCTGCCAGGACGGGTACAAGAGCCAGTTCCAGTCCAAGCTCGGGTTCACCCCGTTCGAGGGCACCCTCAACATCCAGGTGGACCCCGAGGACGTCGGCAAACTCGATGTCGTGAGGAGCATCGCCGGGATCACGATCAACGGGTTCTCCAGCGACGGCAGGAGCTTCGGGGACGTCATCGCGTACAAGGCGAAGATCCGCAACATCGACTGCGCCATAGTGGTGCCCGAGAGGTCCCACTACGTGGACACCATCGAGATAATCTGCCAGTACCACCTGAGAAGGACCCTGAGCCTCGAGGACGGGGACCACATCGATGTGAAGGTCAACCTCTGACGAGGTCCCGGACCATATCTGTTCTGAATTCGATCTGGTCGATGATGGCTTCAGCCCTCTCGTCCGACATATGGGTCGCCAGCAGATTTCTGACTTCCGTAAGGGAACGCTGCACGCACCCGACCTCGAACCAATCCAATGTAGTCACCAGCCCCATCTGTTCCGGGAACGTATCTGCGAAAGGCATGCAACTTAGACCGAACCCGCCATCCAGATCCTCCGTCAGGATGTCATATCCCATTGATGCACCGTTGTCGTACAGAGGCGCCATAGAGATCCATGCAAGTGTGTCCGCATCCCGGATGATGCCGAAGTTGTTCAGATGACGGTCCCCGTTGCCGATGATGTAGTCGAAGACGATCATCCTGTCCAGGAAAGGAACCGCATCAAGTCCGTGCCTGCCACACTCGTCCACTAGGGACCTGTAAAGCGCCTCCTTGCAGGACAGCCCGACCGACCGGATTATATGGCTCGCAGGCACAAACTCGGTGGACGTAGTGACAAAATCATCGCATACGCTGCACTTGATATCCCCGTCCTGAACAAGTGCATAACGAACATGGTCCAGACCCATGGATTCCGCGATCATCGACGCAGCGACCTCGTTCACGGGCTCCTGCCCCCCGATGCCACCGCCGGATTTTATGAGACAGCGCTTCCCGTCGACCACCGTCCACCTCTTCCTCAGGACCCCCTCCGCCGTGTTATCCGGCGACGACAGGTCGATGGATCCGACCCTGACCTCACGACCGAACAGCAGGTCCCCCACATCTGCGGAGAAACCGTTATCGAAGTAGTTCACATCAGACCATGAGATGGATTCCCCCGCCGGCCTTACCCAGTAATGGTCAGACAGGCTCAGCCCCATCGATTTCAGCAACAGGAACCTGACATCGGCCAGATTCAATCTGTCCAGGAACTCCCTCAGACCCGTCCTCCCTGCCGGGATGGAGCGACGCGACCACCATGAAGCGAGGGCGTCTGCATCCACCGCCCCAGAGGGATCGACCGTCCCAATGGGCAAGTGTGCGATGTCGAGGACACTGCCGACGTTTTCGATCTGACCGTACCTCTCGTTGATGTCGAGTTCCGCCACGGAAACGTCCTTGTGCATCAGGATATAATCCATCCTATCACGAGCTGGGGTTGTGATGAGAATGCCCCCGGCGGACCGGGGGCGTTTGAATCAGTTTGTGAGCGAGGAGATGACCGAGCGGAAGATGACCTTCCCGTCACCCTCCTCGTCGGTGTAGCCCCTCGTCCAATCGGGATGCGTGAACCTTGTGATCACACGCTCCGGATGGGGCATCATGCCCAGGACGTTGCCCGCAGGGTTGCATATGCCCGCGATGTCCGAGGGGGACCCGTTGGGGTTCCAGGGGTACTCGGCCTTGGACCCGTCGGGGCAGACGTACCTGAACACGACCTGGTCGTTGTCCTCCAGCTTCTGCACGAAGTCGGGGTCCATGCTCATCAGCTTACCCTCTGCGTGGGCGGAAGGGATCATAAGCATCCTCTTCTCGGGGATCTCCCTGGTGAAGATGCATTTTCCGCGGTTGTCGTTCCTCAGGACGGTCGGACGGCACTCGAACCTTCCGGAGTCGTTGGTGTAAAGGGCGGCTGTGGGCTGCTCCGTCATGGTCTCCTCTATTGCGGGGAGGAGCCCCAGTTCGACGAGGATCTGGAACCCGTTGCACACTCCCAGGACCGGCTTCCCGGCCTCCACGAACCTCTTCACCTCTCCCCCGATGGACGCCTTGATCCTGGCGGCGAAGAGCGCCCCCGCGCGGACGTAGTCCCCCGCGGAGAACCCGCCGGGGAACGCCAGCACGTCGTAGTCCTCGAGGTTGCGGCACATGTCCGCGGGCGCCTGCTTTATCAGCTGCTTGAGATGGACCTCCTCGGCCTGTGCGCCGACCGACCTGAACGCGTAGGCCATCTCATCCTCGCAGTTCGTTCCCTCGATCCTGACGACGCAAACCCTCACGTCTTCCGGCTTCATTCCGCAGCACCTCCCATGATGTTCCAGATGGGGTCGTTCCATGCACGCCTCATCTCGTCCAGCGGCACGAAGGTGCCGTTGTCCTTGATCTTCAGGCCGTCACCCTTGGTGATTCCGAGAAGCACGGCGTCGTCGCCCATGATCTCGGTGAACCTGGTGACGTCCATGCCGTCGACCTCCACGATCCAGCGGCTGTTGCTCTCGGAGTACAGCTTCCTCCTGAGGTCCATGCCGTCGATGCCCTCCAGCGTGATCTCGGCGCCCACGTGTCCGGAGATGCACATCTCCGCGACCGCGACCGCGATGCCTCCGTCGGAGCAGTCGTGGCAACTCAGGACGATACCTTCGTCCATGGCCTGGAGCACCTTGTCCATGTACCTCTTGAGGGCGTCGACGTCCACTCCGGGAACAGCGCCCTGCTCGCCTCCGAACCTCCTGAAGAGGAGGGACATGCCCATCTCGTCGCGGGTCTTGCCGACCACGAAGATGCAGCTGCCGACCTTCTTGAAGTCCGCTGTGACGGCCTTCCTGACGTCGTCGATGAGCCCGCAGCCCAGGATCATCGGGGTGGGCAGGATGTGGTGTCCTCCGGGGGCCTCGTTGTAGAGACTGACGTTTCCTGAGGGTATCGGGATGTTGAGGGCCCTGGCGATCTCGCCGATGCCCCTGACGGCCTCCCTGAACTCGCCCAGCCTCTCGGGCTTCTCGGGGTTGCCGAAGTTCAGGCAGTCGGTGAACGCGTTGGGCCTGGCGCCGACGGCGACCAGGTTCCTGCAGGTCTCGTCGATGCAGGCCATCCCGCCCTTGTAGGGGTCGGCCTCGGTGAACCAGGGGTTGCATCCGATGGCCGCGGCGAGGCCCTTCCACCTTCCGGGGACGGGCATCAGGACCGACGCGTCGCCGGGACCGGCCTCGTTCATGGGACCGACCATCGGGTGGACGACGGTCGAGGCGCGGACCTCGTGGTCGTACTGCCTGATCGCCCACTCCTTAGACGCCACGTTGGGGTCGGAGAGCAGGCTCAGAATGACCTCCCTGTCGTCGGGGAGCTCGGGGAACCTCTCCCTCTCCTTGGTGTACACGTCGGGGAGGGCGTAGGGCCTGTTGTAGACGGGACCTCCCGTCAGGAACTCCAGGTCCATGTCGAATATCATCTCGCCGTTCCAGAACAGGCGGGTGCGCTTCTGGTCTGTGGTCTTGGCGATGGGCGTGGCGAGGACGTCCCACATCTCGAAGATCTGAAGGACCTTCTCCACGTTCTCGGGCTTGCAGGTGCACATCATGCGCTCCTGGGACTCCGAGACCCAGATCTCCCACGGGGCCAGTCCGGGCTCCTTCAGGGGGACGTTCTCTAGGTCGACGTCGGCTCCGCAGCCTGCGTCCAGGGCCATCTCGCCCACGACGCAGCTCAAACCTCCTCCTCCGAGGTCCTTCATCCCTGTGATGAGGTGCTTCGCGTTGACCTCGAAGCACGCGTGCATGACGGGCTCCTTGGTGATGGGGTCACCCAGCTGGACGGCTCCCCTGGAGTCCTCCTCGGAGGTCGCTGTGAGGTCCGCGGATGCGAAGTTGACGCCGTGGATCCCGTCGCGTCCGGTGCGTCCGCCGATGAGGATCATGACCTCCCCGGGCCCTCCGGCGTAGTTCTTGGCGAGGTCGTCGCGTTTGACGATTCCCAGACAGGCGACGTTCACCAGGCAGTTCCCGGTGTACTTCTCGTCGAAGAAGAAGCCCCCAGTAATGGTGGGTATGCCCACACGGTTGCCGTAGTCCCTGATTCCGGAGACCACGCCGTTGACGAGGTACCTGGGGTGCTTGACGCCCGGAGGGAGCTCTCCCTTCCTGTCGATGGGTCCGAAGCAGAGCGGGTCCGCGAGTCCGATGGGCTGCGCGCCCATGCACACCACATCCCTCAGGATCCCGCCGATTCCCGTGGCGGCGCCGCCGTAGGGCTCGATTGCCGAGGGGTGGTTGTGGCTCTCGATCCTCAGCGCGTATCCGTAGTCGTCGTCGAAGACCATGACCCCCGCGTCCCCCCTGGACAGGATGTCGTCCCTGTCCAGACCGAAGACGAACTCCTTGAGGATGGGCTTGGAGCTCTTGTAGCAGCAGTGCTCGCTCCACGCCTGGCCCAGGGCCTGCAGCTCCACGTCGGTGGGGTTCCTGCCCTCGGCCTTGAAGTAGTCTCTGATCCTCTTCATCTCGTCGAGGGACAGCCCGAGGCTCATGTCCTTCGAGACGGATTCCAGGACGTCGTCCGAGGCCGACAGTATGTCCACGTCGTACAGCTCGAACGGAACGTCGCGTTTGATCATCGGTCCGGCCATCGTATCATCTCACGGTGACGCGGTAGTTCTGGATCACGGGGTTGGCCAGGAGCTTCCTGCACATCTCCTCCGCCTCGGCCTGGGCCTTGTCGGCGGGAGCGTCAAGCTCCACCTCGAAGAGTTTCACGGTCTTGACCCCGGAGATCCCCTGGAAGCCAAGGGACTGGAGGGTCTTCATGGTGTTCTTGCCCTCGGGGTCCGCGACCCCCTTCTTGAGCTCGATTCTGATCTCGACGATCGTCATGCTGAAGCCATGGTTCCCCTCTCTTATTAATCCTGCGCGCGGGCACGCGCGTGTGCTTTATGATGGCTCTTCGGGATTTAGCGTAGAACGTATGGTTTCGGAAATGCATGTGAAGTCAAGAACGCCCGAGGGATCTGTCAAAAACGTTGTTTCAATAGGCGTTAATAGTTTTTCGGGGTTTTCGGTGACCCCCTTGTGAGTCTTATATAGGAACATCCCGAATGACGTACCATGAAGGGAGACATCGCGGACAGATTCGTGACTGTCGAGTACAAGACGTACGCGAACAGGTCGGTGAAGCGTGAGATCCGCAGAAGATGCGATGTCACCTGCCGCGTCTACAACGATCTGTTGGACATCGCGATGACCGCGATTGCGGAGGACGGACACGTGCCCGACAGGTATGGGATGCAGACCATGATCACACAGATGAGGGCGGAGGACGCCCTCATCAGGTCCGTCAAAGCCGTCACGCTGAGGGACGCCGCCGACAGGCTGGTCAGGTCGTTCCACGGATGCAGAATCAAGTCCGCCAGAGACGGGAAGCCCCACTCACCCCGCAGGAAGACGCCCTCCAGATACCGCTCAGTTCCGCTGCCTGTCACCTCGTTCAGAATCGACGATGAGCACATAGTCCTGGACGGGGAGATGAAGATGCGCTACCGCAACCGCCACCGCCCGAAGGGCGGTGAACCGGTAGCGGTCAGAGCCATCCTCCGGGATGACGACCTGTTCATCAACGTCACGTACAGTATCGAACCGGAACACCACCTGTTCCGCGGAGGGTTCGACATGGACGCCGACGGGTACGAGGGCTACGACTTCGGTCTCGTGGACATCATAACCGACACCCATGGCGGGAAGATGGAGGCCCCGGACTTCTACGCTCGCAGGGAGAAGGACATAGCCAGGCTCCAGCGTCAGATAGCGGCTCTGGAGGAGGGCAGCCCCAAGCGCGGGAAGAAGGAGAGGCAGCTGGGCAGGATCTTCGAGGAGATCCGTCGCAAACGCGACGGATTC
>CASFMM010000041.1 GCA_949295765.1 uncultured Methanomassiliicoccales archaeon
GAGAAGTTCTCCATTTCACTCACTCCTTGAATATCCCGTCTCCGAGCTGGCGCACCAGGATGTCGTAGACCGCCGTGGGCGGGACCATCCCCACCTCGGTGATTATGGCGTCTATGTACTGCGCCGGCGTGCTGTCGAATACGGGGTTGAAAATCTTGACCGAATCGGGGATCTCCCCTGGTCTGACGACCTCCGAGGTCTCCCTCTCCTCGATCCTCACCATGTCGCCGAAAACCGTCATCGGGGAGAACTTGTAGGTCTCCCCGCAGACGTAGAACTGCGTCCTCGCCTCATGGGCCGCCAGGGCCAGCTGCGAGGTGCCGATCTTGTTGATCACCGCTCCGTGGGACGTGATCGTGTCCGCCCCCACGAACACCTTGTCGGTGTCGTTCATGACGTAGCGGACCGCGCTGTCGATGATCATCGTGACGTCGACCCCGGCCTCGGCCAGCTGGGTGACGGTCAGGATCCCCTGCCTCCATGGACGGGATTCGGTGGCGAACACCCTGAAATCCTTTCCCTGACGGTGGGCCTCCTCGATCACTCCCAGAGCGGCGCTGCTGTTGCAGTGGGTCATGACGGTGTCCCCGTCCTCGATCCTCTTGGCTCCGATGCGGGCGATGGTCTCCACCGCCTTCTCCGACCTCTCGCAGAACTCCCTGGAGTTCGATATGACAATCTCCCTGGCCTCGTCCACGCTGGATGCGGAGTCCACCCCCCTCACGGTCGAGTGTACCCCGTTCCAGAGGGACACGGCCGTGGGGCGCGAGTCGAGGATCGTCGCGACGGCCCTGTCCAGGTCCTCCCTGAAGGCCTCGAGCGAGTTGCCCGTGTAGCTCTCGGCGAACCTACCCAGAGCGTCCGCCCCGGCACGGGCTATCCTGCCGGCGCCGCGGATCGTCATGTCGCGGATCTTCTCCGATGTTTCGGCTATGATGTCTTGCACGTAGCCTGAATCGCGCTCGTCCGATAATAAGGAGAGTGTCCGTAATCTCCATAGAATACGAAGGACCTCCGAAGATGCTCGGAGATTGTGGAAGCCCTCGCACCCCCGCCGACATCGGCTGTGCTACATCCATATACCGTCAATGCAGACGGGGATGCATGAAGGGAGAGGGGAAGCTCGGAGCGATGGTCCTGTACATCGTGTCACGCTGCGGAGGGAACCGCAACTTCGGTAGGGTCATGCTTTGCAGGTTGTGCTACTTCGCAGACTTCGGCAGCTACGAGCTCCGCGGGGAATCCGTATCCGGAACCGACTACGTACTCGCGAACGGCGGGCCCGAACCGTCAGGCATCGACGACCTCCTTGTCGACCTGAACCGCAGGAAGCTGCTCAGGGCCTCGTTCCATCACGGCTCCGTCTCCTATGCACTCCAATCCGTCCCCGACCTCTCCCCGCTCACACCCTTCGACCTGTCGGTACTGGACCGCGCGATCTCGGAGTACGGGGGGATGAACGAGAGGATCCTCAGCTGGATGTCCCGCGAGGACGCGCCATGCGCCGGGAGGACGCCCTCGGAGATCCTGGACTACTCCGCCGTCCGCCTCAGGGACGTCAGGATGTCCGCCGTCGGCTGGACCTGACGGAACCTCCGTCGAATCGATGACCTCGTGCACGATGCGGCGCACCTCGTCCATGCCGTACGTCAGGTAGATCGCCGCGAGCAGCGCCTCGAAGGAGTCGGCGCGCATGTTCTCCTCTATGACCTTGCCCTCCGGCCCCTGGTGGCCGCCGCCCACGCGCATGATCTGGTCGATTCCCAGGCCGTAGGCCAGCACCCTCTCCGAGATCCTGCGGTTAGCCACGCGGTCCTGCTTGAAGTCCGTCATGGCGCCCTCACGGAGGTCCGTGTCCGAGTACACCTTCTCGCAGACCACGAACTCCAGGATGGCGTCTCCCAGGAACTCCAGCCTCTCGTAGCTCTCGCCGCCGCGCTCGTTGGTGTAGCTGTCATGGGTCAGGGCCTGGCAGAACAGGGCGAGGCCCTCCGCAGGGACCTTGCGGTAGCGGAAGGGATCGCGGGCCAGGAACTGGCGGACCTCCATCTCGAAGTCTGACTCCATCGGCCGGGTGTATGCGGGCTGCGGATTTAGCGGTTGCCGATGCGGTTTCCGAATCCCCGGGACGAGGTTGAAAACGATGGGAATCCGCATGAAACAGAAGGAAATCGGTCACATCGGGTGGAAGATGAGATGTCGAATCGATGTGTGATATACTTAAACATTTGTATCATGTCCAAAATTGGATACGATATTCGTACAAGACCTTCGTAATCCACGGTTTTCATAGAAATTACAACGTAATTCGTAGATATATTGCCGTACTTCGTTTGATGGGCTGTATGTTTTAAATAGTGGCAATGCGTACTTCTCTTCAAGGAGGTAAGAGAGCTATCAGTAAACGGAAAGTAACTGGGATCTGCGGCGAGACCGACATGAACACCGGCGTCTCGAAGAAAGACTGGTCGTTGGACACTTATCTCCCGACGGCGCTCTGATTCGGTCGGTTGCAAGACTCGACTGATGACCGCAGCAAACGGGCCTCAGCGCCCCTTACCCTTAACCGGGGCCGATCAAGAAGGGCAGGATTCTCGTACCTGCCCAGTTCCGGGTTGTCTCGATAATCATGTTTTTAAAGTGCTCCTTTCTACCATCGTTCCATGACCGCATTGAGGGACTATGTTACCGAGATCCCCAATTTCCCCAAGAAGGGTATCCTGTTCAGAGACATCACCACCGTCCTCAGCGACAAGGACGGGTTCAAGATGGCCATCGACGGCCTCATCGACCTTGTGAAAGACGTCGACTTCGACTACGTCGTCGGAACCGAGTCCAGGGGCTTCATCTTCGGAGCCCCCGTGGCATACGCGCTCAACAAGGGTTTCATCCTCGTCCGCAAGAAGGGCAAGCTCCCGAGGGAGACCATCTGCGAGTCCTACGACCTGGAGTACGGGACCGCCGAGGTGGAGATGCACATCGACGCCATACAGCCCGGCCAGAGGGTCGTCATCATCGACGACCTCATCGCCACTGGAGGCACCGTCGAGGCCGCCATCAAGCTCGTGGAGAGGGAGGGCGGCATCGTCAGCAAGGTCGCCTTCGTCATGGAGCTCGCCGGACTCGAAGGCAGAGAGAAGCTGAAAGGCTACGACGTCGAGTCCCTGATCGTCTACGAGGGCGCTTGACATCGTCCAACCCCGCCCCTCCGGGGGCGGGGCCCAACGACTTACGGACCTGGTCCGGGTTTGATTCTGAATTTTGTTGTAAAGTGTGGAAAGGCCGCCGGACCCTGTGGGGCCCGACGGGTTTCTTCGCGATCAGCGGATGAACAGCAGTTCGCGGTACTTGGGCAGAGGCCACATGTCGTCGTCGACGATCATCTCGAGAGCGTCGACGTGTCTCCTGATGGCCTCCAGATAGGGAACGATCACATCGTGGAACTTGATCGCCTTCTCCCTCTGAGAGTCCAGCTCGTTGAACCTGTCGCATTCCTCCTCCATTGCGACGGAGAGCGCGCGGGCCTCGCTGGTGTGCATCGCGATGTCCTTGATGATCTGGATCTCCCCGGCCGCGACCTGCTCGAAGTCCTTCTTGTCGGTGAAGATCTCCTTCATCTTCGACACGTTGTCGAGGAGGATGGACTGGTACCTGGTGGACACGGGCAGGATGTGGTTGGCCGTCAGGTCGGCCAGGACCCTGGCCTCGATCTCGATCTTCTTGCTGTATATCTCCCAGTTGATCTCGGTCCTCGCCCTGAGCTCGACCTCGTTCATGACACCGACGCTCTTGTAGGTCTCGATGGTCTTCTCGCTCAGGAATGCGTCGTAGCAGAGCGGAGCCGAGGTCTCGCAGTCGAGGCCGCGCTTCTGGGCCTCCTCCTTCCAGGCTTCCGAATACCCGTTTCCGTCGAAGCAGACGTCCTTGCAGGACCTGTAGACCTCCCTGGTCTCGTTCATGATAGCCTTGACCTGTGACTCGCCGTTCGTGATCCTCCTGTCCACGGCCTCCTTGAACTTGACGAGCTGGGCGGCAACGATGGTGTTGAGGACGGTGACCGCCGAGGAGCAGTTGGCGGACGAGCCCACTGCCCTGAACTCGAACCTGTTGCCGGTGAAGGCGAACGGGGACGTCCTGTTCCTGTCGGTGTTGTCGATCAGGAGCTCGGGAATCTGGGGGATGCCCAGGCTGTACTTGCTCTTCCCGCCGATCCTTACCATGTCGTCGGAGTTCATGAGCTCCTCGAAGGCCTGGGACACCTGCGTTCCGAGGAAAGAGGAGATGATCGCCGGAGGGGCCTCGTTGGCTCCCAGCCTGTGGGAGTTGGACGCCGTCATGACGGACGCCTTGAGCAGTGCGTTGTTGTCGTAGACGGCCTTCAGGATGTTCGCGGTGAATGTAAGGAACCTGAGGTTCTCCATCTCGGTCTTCCCGGGGGACAGCAGGCCGATGTCCGCCGTTCCGATGGACCAGTTGCAGTGCTTCCCCGATCCGTTGATCCCCTCGAAGGGCTTCTCGTGGAAGAGCACCTTGAAACCGTGGTTCTCGGCGACGGTCTTCATGACGGCCATGAGCTCCAGGTTGTGGTCGATGGCCAGGTTGGCCTGCTCGTAGACGGGTGCGATCTCGAACTGGTTGGGGGCGACCTCGTTGTGCCTCGTCTTGATCGGGATGCCGAGCTTGTAGCACTCGAACTCCAGGTCCTTCATGAACTCGAGGACCCTGCTGGGGATGCATCCGAAGTAGTGGTCCTCCAGCTGCTGGTTCCTGGCCGAGTTGTGGCCGACGAGCGTCCTCTCCGCCATGATTATGTCCGGACGCATGGCGTATAGGGACGCGTCCACGAGGAAGTACTCCTGCTCCCATCCCAGATAGGAGTAGATGAACTCGTCCTCGATGCCGAAGTACTTGAGGATGTCTGCGGTGGCCTTGGCGATGGCCGCCTCGGACTTGAGGAGGGGCGCCTTGTAGTCGAGCGCCTCGCCGGTGAACGAGATGAACACGGTCGGGATGCACAGCGTGTCCCCCATGACGAACGCGGGGGACGACGGGTCCCATGCGGTGTATCCCCTGGCCTCGAACGTGTTCCTGAGTCCTCCGCTGGGGAACGAGGACGCGTCGGGCTCCTGCTGGCAGAGCAGCTTCCCGGTGAACTCCTCCAGGCTCTCTCCTTTCCCGTAGGGCTCCGCGAAAGAGTCGTGCTTCTCCGCGGTCCCCCCGGTGAGGGGCTGGAACCAGTGAGTGTAGTGGGTGGCGCCCATGTCCATGGCCCAGCGCTTCATACCGGCCGCGACCTGCTCGGCGACATCCCTGTTGAGGGTGACCCCCTGCTCGATGGACTCGTAGACCTTCTGCCTGGTGTCCGAGGAGAGGTACTTCCTCATGTTCTTCCTGTTGAAAACGTAGCAACCGTAGTACTCGGATGTGGCCGGCGCGGGAGGGACCGCCTTCACCGGTGGCCTAGCGAAGGCCTCTTCCACAGCGTCGAACCTTGTATAGGACATGACCCGCCATTCACTTATAGATACATATAATTGTTTCCAAAGTCGAAGATAAAAGACCAATCATTATAGATAATGTTAGACATTTGAATATCATATCCTTCTGATTTCCCTTCAAATCGACAATAATATTGATAATTCCGATTCAAACGCTCTGATTCATCGTCAAAGACTGAATGGACATGCTCCAGGGCCCCCTGACGACGGGCCATCGTCGTTCGACGGACGTGCCGAACGTCCCTTAACCACTCTTAATAATGTGGAACAGGATACACCTGTCAGGGAAGGGAAATGGTTTTCAAGCTCTTCAAAAGCGGAGACGAGCTCTACGACGAGGGCAAGGAGCTCATCAAGAGAGGCGAGTACGACAAGGCCCGCGACTATCTCCAGAAATCCATCGAGAAGGAGGGCGGGATCGACGACGCCGCGGCCGTAAAGGTCGCCCTCATCGACCTCAGAGACAGGCTCACCAACGTCAACGCCTACAGGAACCTCCTGAACGCCCTGGAGAACTTCAGGAGCCACGACAGGTTCGAGTTCGGACTCACCGAGATCAGCCGCGACGAGCTGATCACGGAGTGCCAGCTCACCATAAGGAAGATCGAGCTCCTGTCCAGCGGAGGCGAGGGCCAGGCCCTCATGGACAAAGGGCAGCAGATCCAGGGGCTCGCACAGGAGTTCCAGAGCAGGATCGGCGACAGGCACCTGATAATCCTCGAGCTGTTCAAGAACGACACGTCCGTGACCGGCATGACCGAGTTCTTCAACCTGATGGCCGTGTCGTACGAGTGCATGGCCGACGCCGTGGTGTGGGACAACCCGTCCCAGGCGGCGGAGTACGAGCAGATAGCCATGGGCTACCGCCAGCAGAACGGCCAGAGCGGGGACACCAACATGGCCAAGGTGAAGGCCTACTCCACCACCTGCACGTGCTGGCTGTGCGGCAGGATCGCAACCGGGGAGGGGATCCACTTCTTCTCCGCCCCCGCCGAGGTCTCCCCCGCCCTGGACGACAAGGACAAGCCGACCGCGAGATCGAGACCGGACAACGACGCGCAGCACATCTACATCTGCCGCGCCTGCTACTCGGCGGTGTCCAACCGCTCGGACGAGATCTCCAGAGGATACTACAACCAGACGATGCAGGAGATGCGCGCAATGGAGGCGAGGCTCCAGGCGCAGATAGCGGCACTGCAGAGCCAGATCGCATTCGCAAGGATGGGCAGATGAGATGAACGAGATGATAGAGCTGCGGTGCAAGTACTGCGGTGCACCGCTGGACCGCAAGGACATCGAGTCCGATTCGCCCTACGTCACATGCCCCAGCTGCGGAACCACGCAGCAGAGGGTCGACGCCAAGGCGTACATGGACCAGATGATGGCCCAGATCAAATCATGGATCGGGAAGGCCATACCCGGCGGGTTCTCGCTATCCCAGACGGACAACGTGGACCCCATAGCCAGGCACAACATTTTCGTGAACAACGTCAAGCCAATGCTGGACGTGGAGCTCAGGGAGTACAGGTTCGCACTGAACTCGGTGATATCCTCACCCCTGATCGTCCTCCCATTCAGCAAGGGGGAGCCGGCCAGGACGGACCACACCTCCACCCAGGCATTCGAGTTCAACGCCAAGCTGAAGAGCATCGAGCCCCTGGCCGTGGACCCGGAGAGCAAGACCTCGATCACCGACGGGGAGAACCTGGCCTCGGCGTACGCGATGATAGTCAACAACTCCAACCTGCTGACGGACACCACCCCCGGCAGGTTCGCGCTGATGTCCAACAACTTCAGGGACTCGGCGGACTCCGTCAGGAGATGCAAGGGCTACGAACCCCTGGCCGCCCGCCTGGACGCCCTGTCCGAGGTGTGCGCCGCATCGGACATGGTCCTCAACGGCGACGCCACGGGCTGCGCCATGAAGACCGAGTCGGCCATATCCAAGCTGGAGGCCGCCAAGAAGGAGATCCTGGCCAATCCCAAGATGGCCGTGATGATACGCGCGGTCGACATAGAGATCGGCCAGTGCAGGACCCTGAAGAACGTCACCGAGATGGTAATGAACGGCAGGACCAAAGATCCGCTCAAGATGCTGGACCTGGTCAACCAGCTCTCCAGCATCCAGTACCCCCAGAGCCGCGAATGGGACCGTCTGCTCGGCAGGCAGGAGAGGGACTTCGAGCTCTACGGCTACGTCGAGGGCATCGTGTCCGCCAAGAACGGGGGCACCCTGCCCATCTGCCCGGGATCCGGGGATGTCCTGTACCCGTTCTGGGACGTGGACCTGAGGTACAGCTTCACCACGGGCTCGTTCCTGTCGAAGAAGACCGTGGAGGTCAAGGAGGACCTGCTGGTCCCCGCGACGTTCACCGTTTCGGCGGAGGCCCTGAGCAACCCGAGGTCCGGGCTCACCGACATCTTCGCGGCAGCTCCCGACAAGTCTTTCTTCGATAGGATGAAGGGAGATCAGGACAGCATCAGCGGCGGCGCCGGGATAGGCAGACTGGCCGACTCCGCGGCGGAGAACAGCCCCGGCTCCAGGGAGATCGTGATCCCCCTGAGCACCAAGACGGAGGCGGCGAGGCTGGTCGAGTGCTACCTCGACCAGAGCGCGCAGACACACAACCAGTTGAAACTCAGCAAGCCGAGCGTGAAGAGGCTGATATACGTCCCGTGCGGGAAGACCGTGGGCGGAATCACACTCCCGAAGGAGTTCGACCGCCTCGCGCCGGCGATCTTAAGGAACACCGACCTGGAGAAGACACTCAAGATATGATGGAGGGATGGAAAACGAGCAACGAATCGAAAGGCCTGAACCCCAGGACCTGGAACGCGATCTCCGCGGGAGTCCTGCTCCTGGCTATCGCCGTCGGCGTGCTGCTGTACGTCGCGACGGAGGACATCCTCAGCACGTTCTCGGCGATCCTGCTGGTGTACGGCCTGTACATAGCGGTCATGAGCTTCGCCAAGAAGGGCGGGGAGGACAACTTCGGACCCTCCGCCGCGGATGCGGCGATGGCGGCGGGTGCGGTTCTCGCGGGCATCGGACTCGCGGGCTTCGCGTACAGCTTCACGGACAACGTGCTGATCACCGTGGCGGTGCTGATCATCGTCCTGGCGGTGGTCGGAATCACCATGGCAATCAAGAACAGGAACGTGTGATCACATGACATTAGATGAGACTGTCAAAGGCGAGATGAAGAGCGAGCTGTCCCTCACCGAGAGGATCGCGCTCTACATCCCCATATACAAAGGATACAGGGAGAAGAACCTCCGCAGGGAGGAGGACAGGGCCGTCAGGGGCGAGCTGTCCCGCGCCCTCCAGGGAACGAAGGCGGACCTGGCCACCATCCAGAGGGAGCTGGTCTCCCAGCCCGAGCTGATGATGGACCTCGAGAGGATCAGGACAAAGGTCGACAAATACGACATCAGCGTGAAGAAGGCGGTCAACGGGTACTCCGGATTCCACACCGCGGTGAAGATCCTGGAGGACGACCTGGACGCCCTCGTGAAGTGGGACGCCAAGCTGATCGAGGACATCAAGCTGCTGAGGGAGGGCGCATCGGACCTCCTGGACAGCGTGGACCGCGGCATGGACGTGAAGGCCGAGATCCGCAACCTCGAGAGGGGCGTGGACTCCATGATGGAGGACTACAACCAGAGGGAGACGATCATGAAGGGATTCGGCGGAGAGCCGCAGGAGGAGTGATTGAATGGCAGGCAAGACCAACGTCGTCACCTGGGACAGCCAGGGGCCCGACGACATCATATACGCATGCGAGCACGACGACCTCAGGACCCTCACATCCGTGACGGTCCCGGAGCACGCCGTGGCGATATTCGCCAGGGACGGGCAGCTCACCGGCGTGCTGGAGCCCGGAAGGCACCTGATCACGTCCAGCAACATACCGTGGCTGACCAAGCTGTACAACCTCGCCCTGGGGTACAAGGAGACCCCGTTCAAGGTGCAGATCATCTTCGTCTCCCTGAAGATGTTCAACGGCAGATGGGGCATCCGCGGCATGATCAAGGCCGCGCAGGGCTACGAGGTGCCCATCACACTGATGGCGAACGGCGACTTCCAGTTCAGGATCGCCGACGTCCCCGTGTTCTACACGCAGGTCCTCGGAGGGCTGCAGAACTACACCACCGGCGACGTGAACGAGTTCATGAGGGGCTTCATCAACGAGCAGATCACCCAGCAGCTGACCAAGCAGTACTACATGGACGTCCTCAACAACCTGGAGAAGGCCTCCACGACCACCAAGGTCCTTGTGGAGCAGTACTTCGTGCAGAGGGGAATCGAGCTCCTGTCGCTGAAGATCAACGAGGTCAGGACCACCGAGGAGGACCAGCAGAAGGTCTTCGAGTACCTCCAGTTCAGCAGCGCCAACGGAGAGGCGTTCAGGAGGTACGAGATCATGGAGAGCATGGCAGACGCCATCGGCGCCTCCGACGGCGGGGCCGCCATGGGGACCGGCATGCTCCTGTTCCCCCAGATGTACCAGCAGCTCCAGCAGCAGCCGATCCAGGGCGTGCAGGGAGCACCGCAGGGACAGCAGGCGCCCACCACCATGTGCCCGTACTGCGGCAGCCCGAACCCGTTCCCGTACAAGTTCTGCAACAACTGCGGCAAGCCCTCGCCCCAGATGCAGATGCAGCAGCAGGGACAGCCCCAGCAGGCGCCGGCACAGCCCGTGCAGACGCAGGCGGCCCCCGCACAGGAACCCCTGAAGTTCAACAACTGCCCGTACTGCGGACAGAACATCTCCGGTCTGCCGAAGACCCCCAAGTTCTGCCCGTACTGCTCCGAGCAGCTGTACTGAACCCATTTACCGGCCTCCGGGCCGGGCCCTTCTCCCCCTCCCGTTCACAATTCATGAATGGGGAGCCTCGAGTATGGATATGGTCATGGGAAGATCCGCTCCGGAACCGTTGTGACCTGCGCTAGACAAGAAAAAGATGCACGCAGACTCTTAACGTCGAACACCCATGACATACCCGATACGATGCTGATGAACATCGGGAAGACGGACGACGAGAAGGTGTACCAGACCCTCAAGGACATGTTCGAGGAGCTGGGATCCGAGAACACTGCCAACGATGCCGAGCTCACCTTGGAGACAATATTCCAGGGCGACGACCTGGAGATCGGGTTCCAGGCCATAGTGGTGGAGAGGTCCGTGCTGATGTCCGCCATCCTCGCCATCACGGTCCCTCCGGAGAAGCAGAAGGATTTCGTTTGGCAGATCAACGGCATCAACGCGGACATGCTGTACGGGCACTTCGTCCTGCACCCGGACGGCGGCATGGTCACCCTGGACTACACCTACATCTTCGACGACGCCAAGCCCTCCAGGGAGACCCTGGGCTACATTGTGCACTCCATCCTCGCCGAGGTCGACAAGTACGACGGGACCCTCAGCCAGTTCGTCTGGCAGTGAATGCGTCAGGACTCCAGGATCTCCCTGGCCCTGGCGTACTTCTCCCTCCAGCGGGCCCTCTTCTCATCAGAGGCGTCGGACATCGCGTTACGGGTCTCGTCGGAGTTGTGCGCCACATCGGCCATCTTGACGGCCTTGGCGATGGGGTTCCCCTTGATCGCCCGTACATAGTCGTAGTAGTCGACGCCCTTCTCATGGGTCATCAGGCGCAGTGCCTCGATGACCTCCTCCGGGAACTCGCCCTCCAGATCCTCGAAGGTCACATCGGTGTCCTCGACCACGTCGTGGAGGAGCGCGACGCATGTCGTGTACTCGTCCGTCATCTGCTCCGCAACATGGTACGGATGGAAGACGTACGGCATCCCGCACAGATCGAACTGTCCATGATGTGCCTCGTACGCTATGCGAGCGGCCTTTATCGTGAGAGGTGTGTAGATCATATGTCCTTCCC
>CASFMM010000042.1 GCA_949295765.1 uncultured Methanomassiliicoccales archaeon
CAGTATTCCACCGTTCCGTGGTTCAGGACATAGCAGACGAGAAGAGGTCCATCATCACCGAATGGGAGTGATGTAAAACGCCGGGGGAAACCCCGGCTTCATTAAACACTTATTTCTGTTTTCCAGACTCACATCAGAAGGGCGAGGTTCTCCGATATGACTGCATCGTCATGGGCCTTGTAGCCGAGGATGAACTCGATGTCGTCGCTGTGCTTGCCCTTGATCATCTTGAGATCGGTCGAGTCGTAGTCTATGATGCCCTTGGCGACGACGAGGCCGTCGCAGACGATCTCCACTACGTCCCCCTTGTTGAAACGGCCCTCCACATCCCTTATCCCCACGGGCAGCAGGGACTTGTGGGCGAGGACCGCCCTCTGGGCACCCTCGTCTATGATGATCCTTCCCGAGGGGTGCGCGGACTTGATCCAGCGCCTCTTCTTCGAGATCCCCTTGTTGGCGACGAAGATCGTGCCGATGTCGTCACCGGTGGTCGCCCTGTATATGACCTGGTCCTCCCTGCTGAGCGCGATGATCATGCCGCACGCCGCGTCATGGCATATCTGCGCCGCGTTGAGCTTGGTCTTCATCCCGCCGGTCCCCACACCGGAGACCGAGTCGCCTGCCATGTGACGGACATCGTCGATGCTGTAGACGACCGGCACCAGCTTCGCATCCGGATCGGTCGTGGGGTCGCTGTTGTACAGCCCCGCCACATCGGAGAGGATGATCAGGAGATCCGCATCCGTCCTGCTGGCGACGATCGCGGACAGGGTGTCGTTGTCACCGAACTTGATCTCGCTGATGCACACCGCGTCGTTCTCGTTGAATATGGGCACCACGCCGTTCTTCAGAAGCGACTCGATGGTGTTGTTCATGTTCACGGCCTCGGTCCTGTCCGAGTAGTTGTCGAGGGTCATCAGGACCTGGCCGACGATCATCCCGTGACGCTGGAAGCACTCGCTCCACTCCTTCATCAGGATGCCCTGGCCGACGGCGGAGGCCGCCTGTCTTATGGGAATCTCGTTGGGCTTGGGCTTGACCTTCATGGCCTTCAGGCCTATGGCTATGGCACCCGAGGACACAATGAGCACCTCTATGCCCATCTCCTTCAGACGTGCGACCTGCTCCGCCACCGAGTCCATGAAATCCCTGGAGATGGAGGTCTGGTTCCTCATGATTGACGAGGATCCGATCTTGACGACGACCCTGCCGACCTCGCCCAGGAGGTCCTTCCTGGATTCCGTCTCACTCACCCCTGTAGGGGTACTCGACATCCGAGGGGACGTGCTTGAACTGCCTGCAGCCAGGGCCGACGTAGTCCTTCACGACCTGTCCGTTCCCGACGAGGACGTACTTGTAGATCATCAGGCCCTCCATGCCAACAGGCCCGCGGGCGTGGATCTTGTTGGTGCTTATGCCGACCTCGGCGCCCTTCCCGTAGCGGTATCCGTCGGCGAACCTGGTGGACGCGTTCACGAACACGTCTGCCGAATCCACGGACCTGGCGAATGCCGCAGCCCTGCGGACATCCTCTGTTATGATGGCGTCCGTGTGATGGGACCCGTGCTGGTTGATGAAATCTATCGCTTCCGAAAGGGAGTCCACGACCTTGATTGATATTATGAGGTCACCGTACTCCGTGTCCCAGTCCTCGGACGTCGCGGGTATGGCATCCGTCAGGGAGCAGACCTTCTCATCGCCCCTGACCTCGACACCGTTGGCCTCGTAGACGGAGACCATACGGGGGACGAACGTGTCGGCGATCCTGGAATTCACCAGGAGCGTCTCGGTGGCGTTGCAGACTGCAGGGTACTGGACCTTGGAGTCCAGAGCGACCTTCTCGGCCATGTCCGGGTCGGCGAACTCGTCGACGTAGACGTGGCATACCCCGGCCGCATGCCCGAGAACCGGGATCCTCGTGTTCTCCTGGATGTAGCGGACGAACTCGTTGGAACCCCTGGGGATGAGCAGGTCGATGTACCTGTCCAGGTCGAGGATCACGTTGATGTCCGCCCTGGTCTCCAGGAGGACGAAGGCGTCGGCCGGCACCCCCGCCGCGGCTGCGGCATCCCTGAGGATGGTGAACAGCACGCGGATGGAGTTCGCCGCCTCCCGGCCCCCTTTGAACGCCACGGCGTTCCCCGACTTCAGGCACAGGGACATGATCTGCGGGACCACGTCGGGACGCGACTCGAAGATCATCCCGAGCATCCCGATGGGACAGCGTATCTGGTACAGTGTGAGTCCGTCGTCCAGGTCCAGGGCGGACATCTGCTCTCCCACGGGATCCGGCAGGCCGATGACGTCGTCGATGCCTGCGATCATCCCGTCGATCTTGGAGCCGTCGATCTTCAGCCTCTTGTACATCGAACCGGAGATCTCGCCGCTGTCCAGCATGGACTTGGCGGCCTCCAGGTCCCTGGCGTTCGCCTCCAGGATCTGCTCGCGCGACGAGTCCAGGGCATCTGCCATGGCCCTCAGTGCGTTGTTCTTGACCTCCGTGGACAGGACGGAGAGTTCTATGGATGCGGATTTGGCCCTCTTGATCTCGGAGACGACGTCGGTCATTGTACCGGGTCCGCGATTGTCGACTTTTCTTTTATAATGCGCGCAGGCGCGAATGTCTTTTATAGAGTGAAATGTTGGGGAGCACTGAGCCGAGGTAGCCAAGCCCGGTATGGCGGCGGTCTCGAAAACCGCTGGAGTAATCCTCGGGAGTTCGAATCTCTCCCTCGGCGCCATTCTCACACATCCGGATTCCGACGAAGCCCTTTCATGACGCATCCCTCCGGCCGGGACCAAGTTTGATAGCGAGAAATGCCATCACCACCTCATGGACGACAGCACGAAGTTCTGGGTCACGGCCCTGGCATCCACCCTGATCATGGTGGTTGACGCCGTCCTCGTCGTGATGTCGGCCCTCCCGATGTGGGCGTTCTGGCTCATACTCGCAGTCGCCGTCATCATGCTGTTCGTCCCGATACTGTCGTTCAAGGGCACGCAGGCATCCGTCTCCGACGGGAGACTCAGGGTCAAGGCGCCGTTCGTGGATATGGACATCCCCCTGTCGTCCATACAGGCGGTCGAGTGCCGGACGGAGTTCGACATGGGGCTCCGCATGTACGGGTACGGAGAGATAAGCTCAGGCTCCGGCGATTTCACGAACAGGGAGTTCGGATTGTACACCTTCGCCGGGACCAAGAAGATCCATCAGTTCATCGTCGTCCGCCACGGCGGGAAGAGGATCCTGGCGTTCAACGTCGGCAGCGAAACGGAGACCATGGCGCTATACCGCGAACTCGCCGGCATCTCCGGGAAGGCCGGGACCGTGATCAGCCCGAACGAGTCGGAGAAGGCCGCCAAGGGCCATCGGACCATGAGGAACTTCATGGTAGCTTTCATCATAGTGGCCGTGGTGATCGTCATCGCCGTTGTGGCCCTGACGATGACCGGAGGACACGTCGACGTTTCCATGGACGAGGACGGAGTGGAGGTGGACGCCACCATGATGCACGAGGACATCCCGTACTCCGACATCTCGCACATCGAGCTGAGGGACGACCTCGACTACGGCGTCAGGGTCGGAGGGTTCGGCGGCTCGGACATCAGCAGCGGTAACTTCAGGAACGACGAGTTCGGGAGCTACAGGCTGGCCGTCCACAATGAAGTGCACTCGTTCATCGTCGTCCACAGGACCGACGGGAGCGTCGTGGTGTTCAACCTGGACAGCAGAGAATCGACGGAATCGTTCTTCGTGGAGCTTTCTGTGATGGTAGATGGCGTGCACACGCCGACGATCAACCTCGTCAACCATCCTTTTGCGTATGATAACAGGACCTTTTGTTGAATTACGTAGACGCTTTACAATCGTATTCTCCTCATCAAATTGAGACCAAACCTATGATTTTACTATTTTTCGAAAAGAAAATCAGTCGTATCTACTACTTTTCGAAACAGAAATCTAGTAATTTTACTATTTTTAGAAATAGAAAAATAGTGAGCATATGATGTCACTATGAGGGACATGGAGCGCAAGATCGAATCGGAGCTGTTGACGTGGAAGGATGGGCCTGAGAAGAAGGCGTTGATGGTCAAGGGCGCTAGACAGGTCGGGAAGACATTCAGCATAGATGAATTCGGCAGGAGGAACTACAGGCACTATCTCAGAATCGACTGCAGAGATGTCGAATTCGAGGAAGGTTACTGGAAAGGCGACGCCTCCGAGATCGTAAACAGGATAACCATGGACCACCCAGAATTCTATGCGAACGGCAGGGAATCTCTGCTTTTCCTGGATGAGATCCAGGACTGTCCCGAAGCCATCTCGGCTCTGAAACCCCTTGCATCGAGCGGGCTTCTGCAGGTCGTCTGTTCGGGATTCCTGCTCGGCCTTTACGACAAGTCTCCCAAGAGGTACCCTGTGGGCTATGTCCATGAGGTCGAGATGCATCCCCTGGACTTCGAGGAGTACCTCTGGGCGATAGGGATGAGCCACGAGCAGACCTCGTCAATAGGCAGACGTGTGAGGGACAGGGAGCCGTTCGACCCGCATGTTCTCCACACGCTCGAGAGATACTTCCGCGACTACCTGATTATCGGCGGGATGCCCCTCCCTGTGAAAGCATCGGTCGAAAGCGTGAACGCTGGCGAATTCCTGAAAGAACAGGATGATATCATCGCGGGATACCGCCAGGACATCATAGACTATTCAGACGAGTCGATAAGGTTCGAAACGCTGAAGCTGCTCAACATGGTCCCGGCCGAACTCGGGAAACCGAACAAACGCCTGAGATTCAAGGACATCGAGGGGAAGGAGAACTCAGGCATCAGAGAGTACAGGGAACCCGTGGACTGGATAGAGAACTCGAAACTCGTCACTCTGTGCCGCAGAGTCACCGCGATAGACCGCCCCATCGGGAAAAACGCCAGGGAAAGCATGTTCAAGATGTACCTGGTCGACACGGGGCTCCTAGTCAGGATGTACGGCGATGGGACACGTGAGGCGATGATGAGAAAGGACCTTTCGGTCAATGAGGGGGCCATCGGCGAGAACGTCGTCTGTCAGATGCTGACGGCACGTGGCATCACACCCTATTATTATGAGGTGGACAAGGAGGTCGAGACGGATTTCGTTGTCGAGATAGGAGCGGACCTGTGCACGATAGAGGTGAAGACCGGTAAGAAACGCAGAGCACGTTCGATGAAGAAGCTCATGGAGATGGAGTCCGGGAAGAAGGTGGACAGATGGATCAAGTTCGAGTACGGCAACATCATGGTCACGGAGGATGGTGTCGAGCACTACCCCCTGTTCTGCGCCTCGTTCGCCGATATGCTGGTGAACGGAACGGATTTCGTTCCTCTGAAGGCAGATCCGACCCTGATGATCTGATCCATAGATTGCCAGGTACCACGGAGATCTTGTTGTAAAAACAACAAATTGTTTTTAACATACCATTTCCGTGGATTCATGATACTATGCAGCCGAACATGCAGAAATACCCCCTCACCGAGGAGCAGATGGACGCCCTGCTCGACAGGGCCAGGATGGGAGTCATCTCCACGATCGGAGAGGACGGCTACCCCTACGGAACACCCGTGAACTTCGTCGTCATGGACGGGAGGATCTTCTTCCACGGGAGGAAGGTCGGCGAGAAGGTCTCCAACCTCAAAAGGGACCCCAGATGCTGCTTCACCGTCGTGGAGGAGAAGGGATTCGAGAGATGCGACGACGGCGCCTGCAACACCACATCCCTGTACGAGTCCGTCATCATCCGCGGAAAGGTCCAGATCATCGATGACGACGACCTGAAGATGAGGATCCTCAGGGCGACCGTAGACAAACTCACTCCCGAGAGGAAGATGGACGAGATCGACGCCAAGAAGGTCCCGCCTACCGGCATCTTCGAGATCGTTCCCGAGTCCAAGACCGGCAAGTACCACTCCGCCGAACCCGGACACAAGATCTACCAGTGAAACTCGAACAAAGGGGTGTCGGTATCATCCGACATCCCACCTTGTCTTTTGATCCGACCAACCCCTATTGGTTCCGAATGGTTCGGAACTAGTTCGGAACCATTTAATATGCTGGAACCATCATTCGTATGAGGACAGATGAATCTAGGCGTCGAGAACGAAACCACGGAATTCAAATCAAGCATGAGCCAGCTTGACAAGGGCATAATCGGACTCACCGCCATGCTAAACAGACACAACCATGGGACCCTGTACATCGGAGTGGATGACAACGGGAATGTAATAGGCATGGACGTAGGCGCAGGCACACTGGAGACCGTTCGTAACAGAATCCGTAGCTTCGTTCAACCGCAGATTGTTCCAGAGATATCCAGACACGAAACCGATGACGGCAAGTCATACATATCTGTCCATGTGACAGGATTCAACATACCTTATTCCTGCGACGGTAGGTACTACATCCGGAACGTCTCTTCCAACGAGTCCGCTGGACCCGATGTGGTGGCACAACTGGTAATGGCCAGGGGCTTCGATCCCCTGAAAAACCAGAAATCCGATCTGCAGGAACTGACGTTCAACACGCTGTTCGGCATCATGGTTACCCGCGACCTGCACCCCCGCAAAGACGCCGGATTCTACAGGAGCCACGGGATGGTGGACGAACACGACATGTTCAACCTGACGGCATATCTGGTCTCCGATCAGAACAGCATCCCAATGCAGGTGGTACGCTTCAACGGAACGGATCGCACTGCAGTGTCCTCACGTACTGATTTTGGTGGACAGAGCCTCATAGCATCCGCCAGAGCAATCTTGGAGCATGTATCGTCATACATGCTTACTACAGTAGACCTCTCCAGCGGAGAAAGAACGGAGAGTGACCTGTTCGACTTCGACGCGTTCAGAGAGGCGTGGATCAACGCCTGTGTCCACAATTCATGGAGCGCCCTCATACCTCCCTCCGTCCTAGTGTTCTTTGACAGAATAGAGATCGTGTCATACGGTAGGATACCGTTCCCGATCTCCATGGATGATTTCTTCAACGGAGACAGCCGTCCCGTGAACAGATCGCTATTCGAACTGTTCACACTTGTCGGACTTACTGAACAGAGCGGACATGGCGTACCGACAATCGTCCGCAGCTATGGCAGAGAAGCGTTCCACATAACGGACAACGGGATGGTCGTGACGATTCCTTTCGCCTTCGAACCGGATTTCGCCAAGACCAAGAGAACGATTGATATGGACGACCTTGACGAAAACAGCAGGATGATCCTCTGCTATCTGGATGCGAATCCGAACGCGAAACTGTCAGATGTAGCAGAAAAGACTGGAATCAGCCTATCCTCTGTGAAGAAGATGGTCTCGTCCCTGAAATCCGAGGGACACCTAAAGAATGACGGAACCAACAGAAACAGCAGATGGGTCGTCCTGTGATGTGTCCATGAGAGAATACCGTGGGCGAACCCACGGTGATTGAATAGTTTATTCAGTTGGTCAAGTCGTCAATGGTCTCCTGGATCTTGTCGCGAAGGCCTTTCTTACCCTTCTTGGCCTTGGATCCGGCGGAGGAGTCGAGCTTCATCAGGAGCTCCCTCTCCTCGTCGGTGACCTTCTTGGGCACGTCCACGGACACCCTGACCATCATGTCGCCACGTACGGAGGAGTTGGTCTTGGGAAGTCCCTTGCCGGGCACCCTGAGCACCGTGCCCACGGCTGTCCCCGCGGGGATCTTGAGCGCGACCTTGTCCCCGTCGATGGCGGTGACTGTCTCCTCCCCTCCCAGGACGAGCTTGGGATAAGACGTGGTTATGCCTGTCCAGAGGTTGGATCCGTCGCGGTCGAAGACCTTGTCCTGCTTGACGTGGATGACCACGAACAGGTCTCCGGCGGGCCCGCCGTTGTATCCGGCGTTGCCCTCCCCGGCGACCCTCAGGCGCATGCCATCGTCCATCCCCTTGGGGATGTTGAGCGAGATGTGCGCGTCCTTGTTGATCCTCCCTGTTCCGCGGCAGTGGGGACACTTCTCGGCGGAGGTCTGGCCCCTTCCGCGGCATTCGGGACAGTCGCTGACCGTGACCATGTTGCCGAACATGCTCTGGCGGACGGTCTGAACCTGTCCGGTACCGCCGCACTTGCGGCAGGTGGTCACCTTGCCGTCCTTGCCTCCGGTCCCCTTGCAGGGCTCGCAGACAACGGTGTGCGGGATGTCCAGGTTGACCTTCTTCCCCTCGAGCACGTCCTTCAGCGTGATCTCCAGGTCGTACCTCAGGGACTCGCCCTGCTGGGGCGAGTTGCGGGACCTGCCGCGGCGCCCGCCGCCGAACATGGACCCGAAGATGTCCCCGAAGATGTCGCTGATGTCGTCGGCCCTGGTGAAGTCGTCCCATGTGAAGCCGTCCTGTCCGAACTGCTGCTTGACCCCGTCGTGGCCGTACTGGTCGTACATCTTCCTCTTGTCGGGGTCGGACAGCACCTCGTACGCCTCGGACAGCTCCTTGAACTTGGCCTCGGCGACGTCCTTGGGTTCCGTGGAGACGTCGGGGTGGTACTTCTTTGCAAGGCTGCGGTAGGCCTTCTTGATCTCGTCGGGCGTGGCTGTCTTCTCCACTCCCAGGATCTCGTAGTAGTCTCTCGGCATCTCCACTCACCCGTTTCACTCGTCGTCGACGATCTTGTAGTCGGCGTCGACGTAGTCGCCGTTCGCCTTCTCCTGGGATGCCTGGCCGGTGGTTCCGCCGGTCTGCTGCTGTCCGGCCCCCTGCTGGGCTCCGGCCTGCTGCTTGGAGGCCTCCTGGTAGACCCTCTGGCTGATGGGCTCCATGGCCTTCATCAGGGCGTCCATCTTGGACTTGATCTCGTCGACGTTGTCGCCCTTGTTGGCGGTCTCGAGGTCGGAGATCGCGGTCTCGATCTTCATCCTCTCCTCCTGGGTGACCTTCTCGCCGAGCTCGTCCAGGGACTTCCTGACGGTGTAGCAGGCGGTCTCGGCCTGGTTGTGGACCTCGACCAGCTCCATCTTCTTTTTGTCCGCGTCGGCGAACTTCTCGGCCTGCTTGACCAGCTCGTCGATCTCCTCCTTGCTGAGCTTGTTGGAGGATGCGATGGTGATCTTCTGCTCCTTTCCGGTTCCGAGGTCCTTGGCGGAGACGTTGATGATTCCGTTGGCGTCGATGTCGAAGGTGACCTCGATCTGCGGGACTCCCCTCCTCGCCGGGGGTATTCCGTCCAGGACGAATCTGCCGAGGGAGGTGTTGTCTGCGGCCATGGGCCTCTCTCCCTGGACGACGTTGATCTCCACGGAGGGCTGGTTGTCCACGGCTGTGGAGAACACCTGGCTCTTCTTCGTCGGGATGGTGGTGTTCCTCTCGATCAGCTTTGTCGCGACTCCGCCCAGGGTCTCGATTCCCAGGGACAGGGGGGTGACATCGAGCAGGAGGACGTCCTTGACCTCTCCGGACAGGACGGCTCCCTGGATGGCGGCACCCATGGAGACGCACTCCATCGGGTCGATTCCGCGCTGGATCTTGGGTCCGACGATGCTCTCGACGAAGTTCTGGACGATGGGCATCCTGGTGGGTCCTCCGACCATGATGATCTTGTCGATCTTGTCGGGGTTCAGGTGCGCGTCGTTCATCGCCTGCTCCATGGACTGCCTGCACCTGGCGACGATGGGCTCGACGAGCTCCTCGAGCTTGGCGCGGGTGATGGTCTGGATCAGGTGCTTGGGCCCGGTGGCGTCGGAGGAGATGAAGGGCAGGTTGATCTCGGTCTGCATGGTGGTGGAGAGCTCGATCTTGGCCTTCTCGCATGCCTCCCTCACCCTCCAGAAGGCCATGTTGTCCTTCGCGAGGTCGATTCCGGTCTCCTTCTGGAACTCGCCGATGACGTACCTGGTCAGAGCCTCGTCCATGTCGGATCCGCCCAGCTGGGTGTCTCCGGATGTGGACAGGACCTCGAACACTCCGTCGCTGAAGTCCATGATGGTGACATCGAGGGTTCCGCCTCCGAGGTCGAAGACCATGATCTTCTGCTCGACATCGGATTTGTCGAGTCCGTAGGCCAGTGCGGCCGCGGTGGGCTCGTTGATGATACGGACGACGTCCAGGCCGGCGATGGCCCCGGCGTCCTTGGTGGCCTGCCTCTGGTTGTCGTTGAAGTAGGCGGGCACGGTGATGACCGCCTTCTCGACGGTCTCGCCGAGGTAGGACTCGGCATCCTTCTTGATCTTCTGCAGGATGAAGGCGGAGATCTGCTGGGGGGTGTACTCCTTTCCGAGGGCGGTCACCTTCTCGCTGGATCCCATCTTCCTCTTGACGTTCTTGATGGTCCCGTCCGGGTTCGTCACAGCCTGCCTCCTGGCGGGCTCTCCGACCAGGAGCTGGCCGTCGGTTGTGAAAGCTACGTAGGAGGGGAACGATTTCCCTCCGACGCTGGTCCCCTCTGCGCTGGGGATCATTGTGGGCCTTCCGCCCTCCATGACGGATGCGGCGGAGTTGCTTGTTCCAAGGTCGATTCCGATTATTCTTGACATTTCTCCTCACCTTCTGTTGCTGCTTTCTTCTTTGTGACTTTCACTTTCGCGTATCTCAATACCTTTCCGTTGAGAGTGTATCCCTTCTGGAAGACCTCTGCGACGAGGCCGTCCTCGTCCCCGTCCACGGTGCACAGGGCCTCGTGGAACTCGGGATCGAACTTCCCCTCCGAGGGGATCTCCTTGAGGCCGTTCGACTCGAGGACCTTCATCAGGTTCGTCCTGACACCGCGGATCCCCTTCACGAACTCGGTCTCATCGCCCGCGTGCTCCAGCGCGCGGTCCAGGTCGTCGACGACCGTCAGGAGGTCCCCGACGATGGAGGAGCAGGCGTACTTGCGGAACTCCTCGTTCTCGCGCTGCGTTCTCTTGCGGAAGTTGTCGAAGTCCGCCTGCAGCCTGCGGGCCATGTCCAGGTACTTGTCCGCCTGGACCTTGGCCTCCTCAAGCTGCTCCTCGAGACCGACCTCCGCCTTCTCCACATCTTCAGACTTATCAGTCATTGGTAGCACCTCTTAGTCGTTCGATAACCTGTAATGAGGGGCCGGAGCCCCTCGGTTTGCTGGATTGTGTTTTCAGTCGTCCATTCCGGGCATTGCGCCGTCGCCCATCTGGGGTACGGGGCTGGCCTTGGAGGCGATGACGTCGTCGATCCTGAGGATCATGACGGCGGCGTCGGTGGCGGAGTTGATGGCCTGCTTTCCGATCCTGTAGGGCTCGATGACGTTCAGGGCCTTCATGTCCTCCACCTTTCCGGTGTAGGGGTTGAGACCGGCGTAGACCTTGCCCTCCTTGTGCTGCTTCCTCATCTCGATGACGATGTTGATGGGGTCGAGTCCGGCGTTCTC
>CASFMM010000043.1 GCA_949295765.1 uncultured Methanomassiliicoccales archaeon
CGGACGACCATGATCGGTGTGGAGGCGACCATGAAAGTCGCCCCTATGCCCTGCACAAGTCTCATAACCACGAGCGTGGCGGCATCCTGGGACAGGGCGCACCCGACGGATGCGATGACGAAGACGGTTGTGCCGGAGAGGAACATCCTGCGGACGTTCACCCTCTCGGCCATCTTGGAAAAGGCGAGGCAGAGTCCGGCGATGGGGGCCAGGTACGCGACGGAGACCATCGCGCTGGACGACACCGACATCCCGAGGTCCTCCGACATCGTCGGGAGGACGACGTTGACGATGGACGTGTCCAGACCGTCCATCACCGTCGCCATGAGGATGAGGGCCATGACGGCCCACATCGCCGGACGCTTCCCCGGGTCCATGTTCAGTCGAACTTGCCGACGACCGCCTTGATCCTCCTGATCCCGGCGGCGGAGCTCTCCTCCTTCTTGATCTTGAAGCCCTGGAGCTCGGATGTGTTCGAGACGTGGGGGCCTCCGCAGATCTCGCAGGAGACGTCGCCGATGGTGTAGACCTTGACCATCTCGCCGTACTTGTCGCCGAACACACCGATGGCGCCGCGCTCACGGGCCTTCTCGATGGGCATCTCCTCGCACACGACGGGGATGGCGGCCTTTATGGCGTCGTTGACGTACTGCTCAACGGCCTTCAGCTCCTCGGGGGTGCACTTCCTGTCGAGGTTGAAGTCGAATCTGAGTCTCTCAGCGGTGATGTTGGATCCCTTCTGCTGGATGTCGGGGCTGACGATCTTCCTGAGGGCGGCGTTCAGCAGGTGGGTGGCGGTGTGCAGCTTGGTGGTCTCGACCGCATGGTCGGCGAGTCCGCCCTTGAACTGCTGGTCCGCTCCCATCCTGGAGTTCTCCTGGTGGGCCTTGAACCTGTCCTGGAAGTCCTGGAGGTCCACCTTCTTGCCCTGCTCGGCGGCGAGCTCCTGGGTCAGCTCCACGGGGAACCCGAAGGTGTCGTAGAGCCTGAAGACCATGTCCCCGGGGAGGGTCTCCGCGTCGCCGGCCTCGGCGATCATCTCGTTGAACCTCCTGAGTCCCTTGACGAGGGTCTTGTGGAACTTCTCCTCCTCGCCGGTGATGTTGGTGTAGATGAAGTCCTTGTTCCTCTCCAGCTCGGGGTACGCCTTGGAGTACTGCTCGACGACGACCTCGGCAACCTGGCGCATGCAGACGTCGTCCATGCCCAGCTTGGAGAGGTACCTGCTGGCCCTCCTGATGAGCCTCCTGAGGATGTAGCCCTGTCCGATCTTGGCGGGGACGACTCCGTCGCCGAGGATGAACGTGGCCGCCCTGAGGTGGTCGGCGACGATCCTGAACGCGCGGGTGGTCTCCTCGTCGGAGCCGTACTTCTTGCCGGTGATCTCCTCGACCTTGGCGATGATGCCGGTGAAGAGGGGGGTGTCGTAGACGGTCTCCACGTGGTTGAGCACGCGGAGGATCCTCTCCAGGCCCATCCCGGTGTCCACGTTCATCTGCTTGAGGGGGGTGAACTTGCCGTCGGCGTCCTTGAAGTACTGCATGAACACGTTGTTCCAGATCTCCGTGTACTTTCCGCAGTGGCAGGAGGGTCCGCAGTTCGGGCCGCATTTGGGCCTGCCGTCGTCGAAGAAGATCTCGGTGTCGGGTCCGCAGGGACCGGTCTGGCCGGCGGGGCCCCACCAGTTGTCAGCCTTCCCGTAGAAGAAGATCTGGTCGTCGGTCATGCCGTGGCTCCTCCAGAGGTCGGCGGTCTCGTCGTCCCTGGGCGCGTCGGCGTCGCCGGCGAAGACGGTCACGGCGAGCTGCTCCCTCTTGATCCCGAGGACATCGGTCAGGAGCTCGTAGCTCCAGGCGATGGACTCCTTTTTGAAGTAGTCCCCTAGGGACCAGTTGCCCAGCATCTCGAAGAACGTGAGGTGGCTGGCGTCGCCGACCTCGTCGATGTCCCCGGTCCTGACGCATTTCTGGAAGTCGGTGAGCCTCTTCCCGGCGGGGTGTTTCTCTCCGAGGAGGTAGGGTACCAGCGGGTGCATACCCGCGGTGGTGAACAGAACGGTGGGGTCGTTCTCGGGTATGAGGGGGGCGGAGCTGATCTGCGCGTGGCCCCTCTCCTTGAAGAAGTTGATGTAGGTCTCTCTCATCTGCTGAGCTTCCATGGTGCTCACTCCTGTAACTGAGCCGACCTATCCCAAGCTTCTATTTATATGTGAATCAGGACGGGCGGTCGATGTACAGGACCTCCGGAGGAACGCCGTCCACGAGCCTGCCGTCGTCGAAGAGGATGAAGTCCGACTCCCTGGCGAGCTCTATCGCCGCATCCGTGTATCCGGAGACCGAGAACACGCAGTGCCTCACGTCGTATCCGCGGAACTCATCGACCCTTTCGGTCTTCGACATCAGCGATGTGAGGACCTTGGAATCCACAGGGGCCTCCCAGAACCTGCACTCCCCCAGATAGAGGGTCTTCGTGAAGCCATCCAGAGCCGCGACGTCTATCTCCACGCCGTTGTCCCAGTACGTCCCGTACGTCGCCGCGACCCCGAAGGATTCCAGGGTCGAGCGCAGCACCTGGCGGCACACGTCCTCGAATACGAACGCGACATGCCTGTCGATGAAATGCTCGTCCAGGTATCTGACGGCTGGAAGGTGGTTCCCGCTGTCGAGGGACGTGCGGAACGGCATGACGAATCTGCTCCAAAGAGCCAAGAACTCGTCCGACACCGTGTAGAGTCCCTTCCTGCTGTGTTCCGGGTCCGGAGCGGTGATCGGGACGTCGCGTCTCAACATCCCCACCCGCTGGAGCTTGTCCAGATACTGCGCCGCATCGCTTGACTTGGTGGAGGTGGCCGAACATATGTCCGCCATCTTCCTGCTCCCCTCGGCGACGGTGCGGATGTACCTCATGTAGGCTCCTGTGTTCTTGAACTCGTTTCCCAGCAGATGCTCCGGCTCGTTCATCAGCGGTGCGCCCAGGCGCATCGTAAGGTCGCAGACGTTCTCCACGGGGGTTTTGCCGGAATCCAGCAGCTGCATGTAGAACGGCACGCCACCCGTGATAGCGTACTCCTCCACCGCGCGTCTGTGGGACTTGCCCTCGGACGTCACCTCGAACGGCAGAGGTCTGATGCGGAGCTCCGCCGTGTTCCTCTGGAACAGTGGGCTGTTGTAGTCGGATGTGATGTTCTTCATCATCGACAGCTGGGACCCGCAGAGGATCAGCATGACGTTCCTCTTGGAGAGGTAGTTGTCCCAGATCGACTGAAATTTGCGGAGTATGCCCTTGTCGGACATCATGAGGTACTGGAACTCGTCGATGGCGATGATCTTCTTTCCCGGGCCGGACTCCACGTAGAATCTGATCGCATCGGACCAGCTGTCGAAACTCCCGACATTGTATCCCATGCGTTCTCCGATGGCGTCGGTGAAGCCGGAAAGGTACATGGTGCCGAGGTCGTCGTTGACACTGTAGTAGACGGCATCTTTTCCCTGGATGAACCTGTCTATGAGGGTGGACTTACCCACTCTGCGGCGTCCGTATATCAGAACGAAGGCGCAGTCTCTTCCATACTGTTCCTCCAGGACCTCAAGTTCCCTTTCCCTGCCCAGGAATTCCATGATCGGTGAACAGATTGAGCCTATTTAATCCTGATTAAGTTATTTCAAAATAAGTTATTTAGGAATAAGTAGTTTCAAACAAAGCAAAATCATCCGTGTCGAACGCTCATCCGGACAGCGCGTCCGTTATCGGTCCGTCAGAGATCAGGACCTTGACGCCTGCGTCGGCCAGCATCCTCGACGGCATCTCGCCGATCTCCCTGACGACCACGTTCCCGCAGTCGCCGAGTGAGTCCACGATGGCGCGGATGTGAGCCCTGTGGCTGCCTCCGGCGGTGGGCGACGAGGTGTCGACGCGGATCTCCCCGACCTGCTCGACGGCAGATCCGGCCATCCTGTATACTCTGAATACGGTGGCGTTGCCGAAGCCGGAGTCGACTCTCTCACCGTCGGATGAGGCGACGGCGAACAGGGAGTCGTCCCTGGTCCTGACGGTGATGGGTTCCTGAGGCCCGCAGCCGGAGCCGCATCCGTTGAAATGCACGAACTCCTGCGAGCGGTCCTGGCCCAGGAGGCCGATGGCGTCAGCCCTGCACTGCCTGCAGTGGCGCATCATCCTCGCGTCAAGGGAGCAGCGGTCCATCATCTCTCTGCGCTCCTCCGGGGTAGGGGCCCTGAGGTCGGCGAAAGGCGTGCCCTCAACGGGTATTAGCGGGAGGATGTTCACTATGTACGCCCCGTTGGATTTGACGTACTTCACCAGGTCCGGGATGTGGGAGTCGTTGATCCCGGGGACCATGACGATGTTCACCTTGACCAGCATGCCGAGTTCGGAGCACTTCCTTATTCCCAGTGTCTGGCGCTCCATGAGCTTCGACGCACCCTCGACACCCTTCAGGACCTTCCCGTCCCAGATCACGGAGCCGTAGATGCGGGCCCCCACCTCCGGGTCGCAGGCGTTCATGGTGACCGTGATGAACCTGACGCCCAGGTCGTAGAGCCTCTCCGCGCAGTCAGGCAGCGCCAGGCCGTTGGTGGACACGCAGAGTGTGAGGTCGGGCGCGGAGGCGGAGACGAGCTCCAGTGTGCGGAAAGTCTCCTCGTTGGCCAGCGGGTCCCCGGGGCCGGCGATGCCGACCACGCTGAGGTTGGGGATCCTCTCCCTGACGTACGCCACCTTCTCAGCCGCCTGCTCCGGGGTCAGCACCTCGCTGGTCACCCCGGGGCGGGACTCGTTGCAGCAATCGTACTTCCTGTTGCAGTAGTTGCACTGGATGTTGCAACGCGGCGCGACAGGGACGTGCATCCTGGCGAATTCGCGGTGGGCATCCCTGTTGTAGCAAGGGTGCCTCGAAAGGGCTTCCTCCAACTGCTGGTTCTGAGACATGCGTCACTGGGAACGCGCTCGCATATTAAAATTAACGCCGTTATCAGTCCGGGATTGAAGCGTCGTGAACCCGCCCTCTCTCTTATTATAATAATATTATATCTCTGAAACATGGAAGAAGCATTCATGAGCTCCATCATGAGGGACCTCAACTCCAACCTCGCGGTTTCGAAGAGGACGCTCTCCGAGATGATGGACAGCGATGACCGCACGTACAGGACCCGGGACGGTTCCACGGTCGAGATCCCGGAGGAGCAGCTGCGCATCCTGTGGGACGCATGCGACGATTCACAACGCATATCGCTCCGTCTGCCCATCTACGTGTCCACGGACATCACCGGCGAGACGTCGGCGTGGAAGGTCGACGGTCGCGTGGAGGCGCCGGTCGTCGCCGCGATTCTCGGCAAGAGGGTCTACAAGGAGGGGTATCTGAGGCTCTATCACCCCGATTTGAGTGATTTGAGGCGGAAAATCCCCGATTGTGTGATGATCGTGTTCACTCCGTGACCTCGGACTCAAGAAAACTATTTATACAAGATGTGTGTAGAGGGGTTTGCGCGATGTGTGGCATCGTGTGACACACGGAGAAAATCCGGAGTGTCGGACGGATTCGATGTGATTCGGAGGTTGCTTCGATCGCGGAAAACCGAGGCCGGTCGGAAGACTTATATACTTCTGCCCTTTACCCGATTCTGCGCGATGTGAAGCATCGGGCGGTCCCGGCGGAAAGCCGAGGATCAGCGATTCCGAGTCATGGAATCTTTGGAACACCGGGCACAATCGGAAGCCTTAAATACTTCCCATGTGTACGGGGGTTCCGCTCCTGTCAGAAACTGGCAGGGATTCAGAATCAGAATCAAAGCATGCACCCAGACAGAGGTCCTGTTCTGGGGAAGTGGTGTAGGGCTCCGTAAACGGAGGATGAGAGCGGATAAAGCCCGATGATCACCAATCATACGAAACCTGGACGTGTGCTAGATCATACGCCAGCGGCGATGCTACGCCGTATGGGGGATGGTTCGGCTAGAGCGCTGAAGAAGGTCGTGTCAAGCTGCGATATGCGTCGGGTAGGTGCAAGAAGCCTATGATCCGACGATTACCTAATGGGACTTCCTATTCTTCGGAATGATCAGTAATGATCGGGAACGCGGGGGATTGAAGCATCTTAGTACCCGCAGGAAAAGAAATCAATCGAGATACCGTTATTAAAGGCGATCGAACGCGGTACAGGGCAAACCGAATCCCTACCGAAAGGCAAGGGAGATGTGGAGTTATAGGCTCGTTTACACCTAAGTTCAAAGACTCAAACTTGGCTGGAAAGCCAGGCCATAGAGGGTGATAGCCCCTTAGAGGAAGGTGAATATGGTGATTTTCGATGTCCTTGAGTAGTGTGCGTTGGATATCGCGCATGAATTTGGGAGGCATTCACTTCCAACCCTAAATACGTCTCTAGTCCGATAGTGCAGTAGTAGCGTGAGCGAAGACTGAAAAGTACCCTTAACGGGAGGTCAAAAGACCTGAAACCATACGGTCAAAGATTTATATAGCATCAAAGGGAAGAAACCGTAAGGTGGACCAGTGTTATATTGTTCGTTTCGAAAAACGATCCAGGGAGTTCTGGTCATTGGCGAGGTTAACTGTTCAATCAGGTAGCCGAAGGGAAACCGATAGCCCGCAGTTTTTTACGAGGGGCAAGGTGTGCTCGCCTGGAGTCAATGGTGCGGATACCCGAAGCCGGTCGATCTATGCCTGAGCAGGTTGAAGCCTCTCGAAGGGGAGGTGGAGGACCGAACCAGTTCTGATGTGCAAATCGTTTGGATGACTTGGGTATAGGGGTGAAAGGCCAATCTAGGCCGGAAATAGCTGGTTCCCCCTGAAACTAGTCGCAGCTAGACCTCGATCGAGGCAGAACGTGAGGTAGAGCACCGATTGGGTGCTTAGGGGAAGAAATTCCTCGGCATCTTGTCAAACTCCGAACTTGCGTTCACCGTAGACGTCGGGTGTGAGGCCATCCGGGGTAAGCTTGGTGGCCATAAGGGAAACAACCCAGACTACAGTTAAGGTCCCTAAATTTCGGTCAAGTGTAATACGAAATGGCGTCGGCAGTCTAAAACAACCGGGAGGTGGGCTTAGAAGCAGCCATCCTTCAAAGATAGCGTAACAGCTCACCGGTCTAGATTGTGGGCCCAGAAAATGGACGGGGCTAAACCGAGTACCGATACTGTAGAATACTGCAAAGTAATTTGGTAAGGGGGCGTGGTGCATGGGCAGAAGCGGGGCTGTGAAGTCCTGTGGACCGTGTACCAACGAGGATCCTGGAGTGAGTAGCAGCAAAGCACGGTGAGAATCCGTGTCGCCGCAGGGGCAAGGGTTCCTTGGCAATGTTCGTCAGCCAAGGGTTAGTCGATCCTAAGGTAGTTCTTAATCGAAGCTATCGAATGGGAAACAGGTTAATATTCCTGTACCAGTAAGGTCTTTGCCTATGTTGATGGATCGGGATAGTTGATGTACAGCAGTCACTGTATCTAAGCGCCGAATCCGATGAAGAACCGTAATGGTGAGAAGTTGGAGAATGCGTGATGGGGCAGGCGTAAGCCTGCTTTTGATGATTCCTGGTCCCCGTGAAAACCTCATAGTTACAACCTTATTGTTCGTACCAAGAACCGACACAGGTGTCCCTAGGTGAGTAGCCTAAGGCGTGTTAGCATAATCGTGGCGAGGGAACTCGGCAAATTAGCCCTGTAACTTCGGGATAAGGGGTGCCAGTAGTGAGAGCTACTGGTCGCAGTGACAAGAGAACACCGACTGTTTAATAAAAACATAGGTCTCTGCTAGTTCGAAAGGATGTGTATAGAGGCCGAAGCCTGCCCAGTGTCGGCATCTGAAAATCTGTTCCAACGGATCGAAGGACCGATAAACGGCGGGGGTAACTATGACCCTCTTAAGGTAGCGTAATACCTTGTCGCTTAATTGGCGACTTGCATGAAGGCTCAACGAGTGTTCTACTGTCCCCGCCATGACGCTAGTGAAAACAATCAGTCTGGTGCACAATCCAGACCCCTCCATCTGAAAGCGAAGACCCCATGGAGTTTCACTGCAACCTGTTGTTGTTGTAAGAATTGGCATGTGTAGGGTAGGCGGGAGACGTTACCCAGGAAGGTGCGCTAGCATCTCTCCGAGTCACCGATGAAACACCGCCCTTGTCAATTTTTACGACTCACCTCTCCGGAGGAACAGCTATAGGCAGGCAGTTCGGGTGGGGCGCCACGCCCTCAAAAAGATAACAAGGGCGCCCAAAGGTTAGCTCAGGTAGGTCAGAAATCTACCGAAGAATGTAAGGGTATAAGCTAGCTTGACTCGGAACCAGACAATAGGGTTCGGAGATAGGAAACTATGGCCTAGCGAACCAATCAACCTCCTGAATGGGGGTGATTGATGTCAGAAAAATTACCCTGGGGATAATTGAGTTGTCACGAGCAAGAGTTCATATCGACCTCGTGGCTTGCTACTTCGCTGTCGGCTCTCCCTATCCTGGTGGTGCAGCAGCTGCCAAGGGTGGGGTTGTTCGCCCATTAAAAGGGATCGTGAGCTGGGTTTAAAACGTCGCGAGACAGTTTTGTTGCTTTTTGATGGAGGTGTTGGTACCTGATGAGAAGGACCCTTTAGTACGAGAGGAACAGGGGTTCGTCGCCTCTAGTTTATCAGTTGTCTGACAAGGCACGCTGAGTAGCCACGCGGCAGTGGATAAGAGCTGAAGGCATCTAAGCTCGAAGCCACCTTAAAAAAGAGGTACCCATAGAACGCTCGTAAATGACGAGTTTGATAGAAGCCGGATGTAAGTACCGAGGTTCGCCGAGGTATTCAGTCCTGGCTTACTAAAGTTCTTTGAACGTCGCTGGAGTGTGATCTAGCAGTTAAACAGGTTTCGTATGAAAAATCATCTCATCCTCAAGAAAACCCCCTTTCTTTTTTCCACATACTTCTCTTCGAGCATCGGCTCTATCGTTAAATACATCCAGCCGTTAGCATCGTCGATGTGTATACAGAGGATCGATTCCGGAGTGCCTTATGACTCCAACATCTATCTCGTCACCGGCGACCGCAACATGCTCGTCGACACCGGTTCGGGAAAAGGTCACGACCGCGTGGTGGCCGGCATCCGCTCCGTTCTCGGGGATGCCAGACTGGACATGATCGTCCTGACCCACTGCCACTACGACCATGTCGGCGGCCTCGGCATGCTGATGGAGGAGTTCGGATGTCCGGCCTACGCCGGGCAGTACGACGCTCCGTACGTACGCATGGCGGAGAGGCGTCACATCCTCTCCGACGTCTTCGGAGGGGTCGTCAGCCCGGTGGAGATCTCGGACCTCTCCGACGGGGACGTCATCGATCTCGGGAGCAGGAGCTTCCGCGTGATCTGGACGCCCGGGCACACGGAGGGAGGGATCTGCCTCTACGACGAGGTCGCAGGAGCTCTGATATCCGGGGACACCCTGTTCGACAACGGCGTCGGCAGGACGGATTTCCCAGGAGGCTCGATGAAGGACCTCCGTCGCTCGATTGAGTCCCTGAGCAACATTGACATAAGGGAACTGTATCCAGGACATGGAAACATCTGTGAGAACTATGGTCCAGCTATGATGGCGGGGATCAAGACACTGGTAGGTATGTGAATGAAGATCATCAAGTGCGATTACTCCCACGGCTTCGACGCCCACTGCGAAGAGGCCGTCGCCGCCGCTGCCGAGGACCTCGCAGCGGGCAGGCTCATTGTGTACCCGACTGAGACAGTCTACGGGATCGGAGCGGACATCTACAACGAGTCCGCCGTCAAGAACCTGTACGTGGCCAAGAACAGGCCGTTCGACATGCCGCTCTCCGTGGCCGTGTCCGACAAGGCCATGCTTGAGAGCATCGCCGTCCTCAACGAGAACGCGGACAGGCTCATCAAGGCGTTCCTGCCCGGGCCGCTGACGATCATCATCAAGAAGCAGCCCGATGTGCCAGACATCGTGACCTCGTCTTCCCAGAAGGTGGGCATACGCATCCCCGACAACAGGTTCGCACTGGAGCTCATCAGGCGCACCGGCCCCATCGTGGCCACATCCGCCAACCTCCACGGCCGCCCCGACGCGGTCGATGTGGATGCGGCGATCTCCGACTTCGGGGACGCCGTCGACACCTACGTCGACGCGGGACCCTGCACCCTGGGACAGCCCTCGACCATAGTCTGGCTCATGGACAACCAGGTCGAGATCGTCCGTCAGGGAGCGATCCCGGTCGACAAGATCAAGGAAGTATTGGAATGCTGAACGAGGATCAGTTGGCCAAACTGCGCACCGCCGGCAAGGTCGCCGGCGCTGCCAGGGAGCTCGGGCTCTCCATGGTGAAGGAGGGTGCCAAGCTGTACGATGTCGCCCAGGAAGTCGAGGGCTACATCCGCGAACACGGGTGCGGTCTGGCCTTCCCCTGCAACATCAGCATCAACGAGATCGCGGCCCACTACACGCCGAGCTGCACGGACAAGAGCGTCTTCCACCTGGGGGACGTCGTGAAGGTGGACTGTGGGGCCGAGCTCGACGGGTACGTCGGCGACACCGCCGGCACTGTCGAGGTGGGCACGAACACGTACAGGGACCTGGTGGAGGTCTCCAAGACAGCCAGGAACACCGTCGCCGAGTTCATCGGGGACGGGGTGCCCCTGGGGGAGATCGGCCGTGCGGTCCAGATGACCATCGAGGGCAAGGGTTACCATCCCATCGTCAACCTCTGCGGCCATCAGATCGAGCAGTACAACCTCCACGCGGGGATGTCCGTCCCCAACTACGCCAGCGGGGAGGAGACGCAGATCAAGGCGGGCATGACCGTGGCCATCGAGCCCTTCGCCACCAACGGCAGGGGCGAGGTGAGGAACGGCAAGCCCGGCAACATCGTCAGGATCCTGAGGGAGAGGTCCATCGCGGACCCGAAGACCCAGGAGTTCTTCGACTACGTGAAGGGGGAGTTCAAGTCCTTCCCGTTCTGCGCCAGGAGCTGCGACTTCCCCGATGCGGAGAAGCACGTCAGGACCCTCATCAGGCACGGTGTCCTTTCGAGCTACGCCCAGCTGGTGGAGGTCGACGGCGGCATCGTGTCGCAGCACGAGTACACGTTCTACATAGACGGAAAGCGCGGTGAGGTCACCACCCTTCCGTAAACGTTTTCAATCAAACCCCTTTCCTCATCCTCCAAGCTGGGGTAGCCGAGCCTGGTCAAAGGCGAGGGACTCAAGATCCCTTACCGTAGGGTTTCAAGGGTTCGAATCCCTTCCCCAGCACCATCTAAGCTATATCGACAATCGTCACCAGAGTCTCGCTAATATCCTCAACTCCTATTCACGGATGTCATGAGTCGTAGAGGAACTCGTGACTACCCGACAAATCATATAAACAACGATGGTGTATCCACAATCAACGGAGGGGATGATACGTATCCGCCCGGATCATTGGACAACTTCATCGAGATACGCGAGACCGAGGGGTATCTGGCGGACAAGTCCATGTTGATCGACCACATCCTGTCTGACAGGCATAACAAGGTCTTCCTCTTCTGTAGGCCTCGTCGTTTCGGCAAATCGGTCAACCTGACCATGCTGGATGCCTTCCTTAATGTGAAATACAAGGGCAACACATGGTTCGACGGGATGAAAATCTCCGAATGCAGGGAGTACGATGGGATCAGGAACACATTCCCTGTCATCTACCTCGATATGAGGGTCGGAACAGGAATCGATGCCAACAGGTTGACCCGGAACTTCGGATCGATAGTCAACGCTGCTTATGAAGCACACGACTATCTCGAGACCTCTGAGAGGATCCCCGAGTACAGAAGGGCGAAGGTGTCGAGAATACTGAGACGTGACAACTCGGATTTCGATGTAGACGATCTCAGGTACCTCTCGGAGCTTCTTCATCTGCACCATGGGGTGCCCGCCGTAGTTCTGATCGATGAGTACGACGCCCCTGTGCACATGTCCCTGGGCAAAGGACACTACAGTGAAGCTGTCGGATACATGAGGGACGTGCTTGCACCGCTGCTCAAAGGCAATCCCCACATCTACAAAGCCGTTCTCGTGGGAGTCCTAAGGGTGGCCAGGGAGTCCCTATTCTCGGGCCTGAACAACCTTGTGGTGAGCGGGCCTCTTGAAGGTTCCAGATTCGCTGATTGCTTCGGAATGACGGAGGATGATGTCAAAGTCGTCTGCGATGAGGCAGGACATCCCGAGAAGTTGGAGGAGGTCAGAGCGTACTACGACGGATATCGCATTGCCGGTACGGAGATATACAATCCGTACAGCGTGATGAACTACTTCGACAACGGCATGAAGGCCGATGGTTACTGGGTGAGGACAAGCCATGAGAAGGACTTCGAGATCCTTCTCTCCCAAGGGGATCCGGATGTGAACGATGCAATGATCGCCCTCGTCTCCGGACAATCGGTCGAAACGAACCTGGACCGTTCAATGGCTTTCCCACACTGCGGAAAGCTGGAGGATATGGATCTCAAGGGGCTGTTCACCCTGATGGTCCAGTCCGGATATCTCACCGCGGAGATTAGGGATGACGGACGCTACGACATCCGTGTTCCAAACATGGAGATCATGAACCATCTGAAGGGCCGTGTCCGGGACTGGTTCGGACAGGGATGGAACCGGATGTACGGGCTGCTCGGAAGTCTCCTCTCCGGTGATGCGGGAAAGGCCGAGGAGAATCTGATTACGTTGATACGGAACCCTCCCAATGACAGGATCCGGTCCCACGTGGACACCACGCATGCGCTACACCAGCTGATCATCACCGGGATGCTGAGTGTCTACAAGGATTACGATGCTGTAGCCGAGTACCACAGCGGGGACGGGGTGTCGGACATCGCCGTCCTTCCGAGGAACGGATCCGGCCCATCGGTCGTGATCGAACTGAAGGAGGTGCCTGCAGGAGGGGACTCGGAGGAGACCGTCATGTACGCGATGAGGCAGATCGAGTCCAAGCGCTACACGCTCGGTGTAAAAGGCGACCCGGTGCGTGCCTGCGGCATCGCCATCGGATCGGACGGAGTCGCAGTGCGCATATCATGATCAGCCACGAACGAGGGCGTCCAGGTCGGCCAGGGCGTCGGCCACCCTCGCGCCCTTCTCGGTCAGCGTCAGCGTGACGGCGCGGGTGAACCTGTCCCTTGTCTGAATCAGGAGCCCCGCCTCCTCCAGCAGGGCGAACTTGTCCGGCATGTGGTCGTTGTTGGCGATCTCGTTGTAGATCCTCATCCTGGTGGAGGACCCCCCGTTGGCGCGGAGGTGGAGCATTATCGCGGCCATGTGCTTCCTCTCGAACATCCTCAGAGCGTCGCCCTCCCCCATCATCTCATCCTCCATATCCACGTGTATAGGCTATACACCTGCCAGCATCCTCTTAGTATGACACCCCGTATAATCATGTTATGGACGTTTCGTGGATCCTCCTGGTCGTAGCAGGGCTGATGGAGCCCTGCTGGGTGTACACGATGGAGCGCTCGGAGCATTTCCGCCGTGCGGGCTACAGCGCGGCGACGGCGCTCCTGATAGTGGTCGACCTGGCCCTGCTCTCGGTCGCGATGCAGAGCATCGGCGCCGGCGTGGCGTACGCCGTGTGGGCCGGCATCGGGGCGATAGTGACGCTCGTGATGGGGGTCGTCCTCTACAGGGACCCGGTGTCCCCCGCGCGGGTGTTCTTCGCGGTGCTGCTGGTCGCAGGCATAGTGGGACTCCACATGACCACGGGGGGCCACTGACATGGACGGCGTCTCGAGGGGATGGTGCATACTCCTGGTCGCGGGTCTGACGGAAGTCGTCTGGGCCACCGCGATGGGGCTGTCCGACGGCTTCAGGGAGTGGGAGTGGACACTGGTCACCGCGGTGTTCCTGACGATCAGCACCTGGCTGCTGTCGAAGGCGCTGGACCACGGCCTCCCGGTGGGGGGAGCGTACGCCACATGGGTGGGCATAGGGGCGCTGGGGACGGTGGCGGCGAGCTCCCTCATCGGCATGGAGCACCTCTCGGCCGAGTCGGTGCTGTTCGTGCTGATGGTGGCCGCGGGTGTCATCGGGCTGCAGGCCACCGGGAGGAGTCACGCCCGACGAGGGCGGTGCTGTGCGGACGTCCCCGTGGCCCCGGCATTCTCCTTTCGTCGGGGCCGCATCCCATTTCCAAGGACATGTGCCAGACGTGCCAGTTTTGGGATGTCTCGGACAGATGCGCAGAGAGTCGATCAAAAGGCCTGTCGGTTCACGATCCAGTCGAGACGATTTTTGTGGCAGCGGACCTATAATTGTCATTCTGCTTCCGTTCGTAATCGTTCGTAATCGTTCGTAATCGTTCGTAATCGTTCGTTTTCGTTCGCGAACGAAACCGGGACTCATGATTCGAACTGTTTCCTGTAGTGCACATCCCTTCCTGACCCACCTCTCTCAATCAGACCGGCTTCCTCCAAAGCGGACAGTATGCCAGAGGCCTTGGTTTTGGAGACTTTCAGGGCAGATTCCACATCCCTGCGTCTGATCGCATCCATCGTTTCGAAAAGGCCCATGATTTTGAGCTCATCATCAGACAACGATTCCGGAAGAGTCCTGGGGAGCACAATCTTGAACGAGTTGGTCGTGGTCTCGATCCTGGGTTTGACCGGCTGGTTCCTGTATAGGCCCATGATTCTCGGAATCCCCGTGCCGTACGTCTCCATGAGTTCCAGACGATACAGAATTGCGGCCAGTCCCGGATTCCTGCGGGAGGACACCCCAGCCATTATGTCATCGACTCCGAGGCTGGTGTTGAGTCCGCCGACCGACAGCACGACTAACCTGTCCCTGAGTACGGAGACGGACACATCCCCTTTGATTCCGTAATCTCTGTGGGCGATCGCGTTGATCACGGCCTCTCTTACAGCTTCCTCGGGGTAGTCTCTGGAGTCAATGCGGCGGGGGCCGACGATCTGGGAGCGTTTCGAGTTGTGTCTGTCCACGAATCCGTAGGCCTCCTCGAACTGGCTCAGAACGGAACCAGAGGCTTCGGAGCGGTCCAGGAAGGACCCTTTGTACTCATCCTCGAAGACCGCCATCTTGATTCCCTGGTCGAACTGGTCGGAGAGCATGAATGCCAGATTCGTGTAGGCCCCTTCGGAAACCATGCCAAGAGACTCCATCTGCTTACGGCCGAACTCCACTCCGTGTCCCTCGAAGAAGCGGCCGGTGGCTTCGAAGGTGAGGTCCTGTCTCATCGACGGTAGCGTCTCGTAGGAGGATGACGGTCTCTCCCTGACCATCTTCATCACGAGGTCTTCCAGAGCCACGACGGAGGGTGTCCCGCGGCATATGAACACTCCCCCTTCCCTGAGATCTTTCTCTTTGAGGTAGTATGGTCTGTTGGATCCACGGTCGACTCTGACTTCCACAACATCTTTCCCCTCAACCGAGATGATCGTGAGAGAGACGTTCCCTATGGGGTCGGGGCGCACGTTGTCCGATATTGATGATGTGATCGAGGTGCACATGTTGTCGGCATCCTCCACACCGACCACCGTTCCGTCGTCCTTCACACCGACGTAGATCTTGCCTCCGTATTCGTTCAAGAACGCGGAGACGGTTCTGAGTGCGCGTGGACCCCACGTCTCCTTCAGTTCCATGTTCTCGCTCTCCGTAAAGTTCGTCATGATCTCGATTGCCGTGATGTGTTGATCGAAGAAATTCGTTCGTATTCGTTCGTATTCGTTCGCGAACGAATGATTTTCAAAAAAATCATCATTTTTGGTCTTCCACAAACAATCCTGTGCACGGCCTCATCAGGATCGGAACCGCCGTACGAGGCCACGGGCACTGTCGTCTCGCGTTCACAATCGCTACGGACGGTGTTCAG
>CASFMM010000044.1 GCA_949295765.1 uncultured Methanomassiliicoccales archaeon
GGCGCCCTGGTCTTCAACGGCTCCGAGGTGTGCAGGGTCTGCAACGACAAGATGGAGACGTACATGGTCGCCGGTTCGCTGGGGATCCCCCACCTCGCATTCTCCCTACCTGGCGGGGACCTGCCGCCGGGCCCCCCGTGGGTCGTGAAGTCGCGCTCCGGACACGGCGGCTCCCAGGTCTCCATGGCACATGACGAGGAGGAGCTGGATGACCTGTGCGGAGGGATGGCCGACCCGCTGATCCAGGAGGTCGCATCCGTCACCGGCAGGGACATGCGCGCGTACGTCCTCGACGGCGAGGTGGTCGCCTGCGTCATGCGCTCGTCGGACAGGGACTTCAGAGCCAACTTCAGCCTCGGCGGAAGGGCCGAGCTTTGCGAACCGCCCGAGGAATGCCTCGGGATCGTGGAGAGAATCGTGGGAAGGCTCGCCCCGACCTTCGTCGGGGTGGATTTCACGTTCGGGGACGGATGCGTCTACCTGAACGAGATAGAGGATGTGGTGGGGACCAGGATGCTGTACTCGCTGACGGACCTGGACCCCGCCCGCCTCCTCATGGAAAGCGTTCACTCGAAGAGTTCCTTGTAAATCGAGTCGACCAGCTCGGGGTAGGTCATGCCCTTGTCCTTGGCGACCTCCCTGACGAGGTCCATGGTTCCGGACCCGTACTGCGCGGCCTTCTTCCTCTTCTCGGCGATGAACGGGTAGCCGAGGTTCCTGGCGACCTGCCTGAGGACCAGCTTCCTGGAGTCGGCGTCCATGGGCTTCAGGTCCTTGAGATCCATCGCGTTGACCTGCATGGTGACGATCGGGTCCATGTAGGGGTACAGGATCTTCTTGCCGAAGTGGTCCGCCACGATGGTCTCGTGGGGGATGGTCTGGGAGATGAGCTTGCCCAGGTCGGTCTTCCTGGTCCTGACCAGCTCGTCGTCCGGAAGGCCGACGTACTTGTTGTAGCCGTAGAACAGCTCGTCGGATCCCTGTCCGCCCAGGATGTACTTCTCGTGGACGGTCTTGCAGACGAAGAACAGGGGGAGCTCGAACGAGAGCGTGAGGGGGCTGGACGTCCTGGTGATGGAGATCATCTCCCTGAGCCTCTGCTCGATGTTGTCCTTGGTGATGGGGATGTGGAGCCACGGGAGTCCGAGCCTCTCGGACATGTCCTGTGCCATGACGACGTCGTATGACTGGTCCTTTCCGGAGGTGTAGAGCGTGACTGACCTTGCGTAGTCCTTCGCGACAGCTGCGACGAGTCCGGAGTCGAGACCGCCGGAGAACGCCACTGCGACGTCCTGGTCCTCAACACCGTTCCTGATAGCGGATACGATCGCGCGCTCGAGATTCTCGATATCGGCCGACATAGTGGCGGTATCGATGCTGGATTTTAAAATATTTTAACCGGGCGGGACCGGACATGGTGCCAGACCCTTGGCGATGCGCATACGGCATACATCGGAGGAGTGCCTCGTACGCGTTCAACGCGCACGTTCTCGGTGTAAAGTGTTAATACCGCCTTCACGATTACACCACCATGGACGGAGTGACACGCATCGGAGTGTCCCTGGAGCCCGAGCTCCTGAAGGCCTTCGACGAGTCTATTTCTAAGAAAGGATACGTGAGCAGATCCGAGGCCATCCGCGACCTGGTCCGCGACTCCCTGGCGGAGAACGAGTGGAAGAACGAGGACGAATGGATGGTCGGGACCATCGTCATGGTGTACGACCACACCATGAGCTCCGTTGGCGACAAGCTCACGGACCTGCAGCACGACCACCAGTCGCTGGTCAACACGTCCGTCCACATACACCTCGACCACGACAAGTGCATGGAGATCCTCATCTGCGAGGGGAGGCTCGGAGACCTCAAGGCTTTCGCCAACGAGGTCACGTCCATCAAGGGCGTCCTCAGAGGAAGGCTGACCATGGCCGCCCCGTCGTCGGGCAACCTGCACCACATCGGTCACAGGAACTGACCGCCCGCGAGCCCGTCCACCCCCAGGACGACCGCGGCTATGTCCTCGCCCCCGACCCCGAACTCCTGGCACATCATGTGCGCGGAGGTCATCGACGGGTAGAACAGCCTGGCCCTCAGCGGCTTCGGGACCTTCAGGGGGCTGGAGAGCATCACGAGCGTCACGTTGGACGTCCCCACCCTCTTCGGGTACATCACGAAGCCGTCCGCCATCCAGATGACGTCGCTACGGTCCCTGAACTCCCGCATCATGCCAGGTGGGACATCGTGACCCACGACGGTTCCGGAGTCGTCGACCATCTCCATGGTGACCCCATCCGGACGCGGGAACGACGCGTCGCAGAACATGACGAAGCGGTGTCCCATCGCGGCGCAGTCCCGCATCCCCCTGTTGTCGATCCTGAGCCCGCCCGAGACGTTGGTTATGGACTCCTCCTCGCGGAGCAGACGCGCCGTCAGGTCAGCGTCAAGAGGTTCGATGCGGATGATTCCGTCCCTCTCCGACAGGTATCCGATCAGATCGGTCTCCGTCCGCTGCAGGTACGTGCCGTGTGCGTCGATGGCCAGGTCCATGCGGGCATGTATGAATTGGATATATATTCCAATATCGCCTCCGCACGACGACGGACCCCTCGGTTTTTGGTTAAAATATAAGAGAGAACGTACTGGAGTCCCACAATCACCATTAAATAAGTTTGAGGACGTCCAGCAGATTGATGAGAAAGCTGATTATCACCGAGAAGGCCAACGCCGCAAGGAGGATCTCCACGATTCTTTCGGACGGAAAGTCCCACTCCTCCACATCTGGCGGTGTGACGGTGATATCCTTCGAGTCCGGAGGCGACGACTACGACGTCGTGAGCCTCAGGGGACACATCATCGAGCTGGACTACCCCAAGGAGTACAACGACTGGAGCGGCACGTCCCCCGTGGATCTCGTGTACGCACCGCAGGTCAAGACCGTCAGGGTGAAGTCCATCCTCAACACGATCAAGGACCTAGCGTCCAAGGCCGACGAGATCATCATCGCGACCGACTACGACAGGGAGGGAGAGCTGATCGGCATGGAGACCGTCCGCGAGGCGGGAGCCGACATGGACATAGTCCGCAGGGCGAAGTTCAGCGCCCTCACCAAGGGGGAGGTCGAGAACGCGTTCGACAACCTCACCGACCCCGACAAGAAGCTCGCGGACGCCGCCGAGGCCAGGCAGATCATCGACCTGGCCTGGGGAGCGGTCCTGACGAGGCTCATCTCGCTGTCCTCCGGACAGGTAGGCAAGAACTTCATGTCCGTAGGGAGGGTCCAGAGCCCCACGCTCAAACTCCTGGTGGACAGGCATGAGGAGATCGAGAGCTTCGTGCCAAAGCCCTACTGGGAGATCGTCGGCAAGTTCGGCATCCTCGCGTTCAAGGGGTCCCACGAGTCCAACCCGTTCTGGGACAAGGACGAGGCAGAGGCGATCCTGTCCGTCGTCACCGACTACAGCCAGGGGACCGTGAAGTCCTTCGAGGTCACCCCCAAGGAGGAGTTCAGGCCCGCCCCGTTCGACACCACCCAGATGCAGGTGGAGGCCAACAAGATCGGCATACCTCCCACAACGGCCATGAAGCTGGCCGAGGACCTGTACACCGGAGGTTACATCTCATACCCCCGTACCGAGAACACCGAGTACCCCAAGACCCTCAACCTGAGGTCGGTGCTCGAGAAGCTCAAGGACGGGGACTTCAAATCGGAGGCGGAGGAGATCCTGTCGCAGGAGAAGATCATCCCCTCCAAGGGAAAGAGGAGGACCACGGACCATCCGCCCATCTACCCCACGGCCGGAGCGTCGGCGGACAAGATGAAGGGCGACAAGTGGAAGCTCTACGAGCTCATCGTCAGGAGGTTCCTCGCGACGGTCGCACCCAACGCCGAGTCCGAGGTTACCAAGTGCGTCATCGACGTCGGAGGGGAGAACTTCGACGCCGAGGGCTACGTGCTCAAGAAGAAGGGCTGGAAGAAGTACTACGGCAAGTACATGAAGTCCAATGACAGCAAGCTCCCCGCACTGAAGGTCGGGGACGTCGTCGACATCAGGTCCATGGGCATCGTCGAGTCCGAGACCAAGCCGCCCTACAGGTACAACCAGGGTTCGCTCATCCAGGAGATGGACAGGCTCCAGCTGGGGACCAAGTCCACCAGGCACGACATCATCGGCAAGCTGTACTCCAGGAACTACGTCCAGGGCAACTACATGATCCCCACGCCCAGCGGAATCGCGCTCACAAAGGCCCTGGAGAACCACGGCGGCGGCATCACCGAGCCGGACATGACCGCCAAACTAGAGGCGGACATGCTGAAGATCATGGACGGCGAGCGCACGCTCGACTCCGTCGTCACCGAGTCCCAGGACATGCTCCACGACGTGGCCCAGAAGATATCGGACGACTCCGAGGAGATTGGATCCGAGATCAAGGCCGCGCTCCACTCCCAGCAGCACATCGGCATCTGCCCCAGCTGTGGGAACAACATGACGATCAAGAGGTCTAAGAACGGCAACTTCATCGGTTGCGACGGATACCCCGACTGCAAGCGCGCGTATCCCGTGCCGAGGGGTGCGCTCATACAGACCGTCGAGACCACGTGCCCCGTCTGCGGCCTGCCGCAACTGAGGATCATCAGGAAGGGCAACCCGCCGTCTGTGCAGTGCATCGACCCCAAGTGCTCCAGCAACACCGAGAGGAACGACCTCGGACCCTGCCCCACCTGTGAGAAGGGAAGGCTCAGGATCATGTACTCCAAGGCGGGCAAGAGGTTCGCCGGATGCTCCGAATGGCCCGCGTGCACTCAGACCTACCCTCTCAGACCCAGAGGCAGCCTGTCGTACGCCGGAAGGCAGTGCACCATATGCAAGGCGCCTATGATCAACCTCGGTAACACCGAGGAGTGCATCAACCCGGACTGCCCCGGAAGGAAGAAGTCCTCCAGGTCCAAGAAGTCCGAGAAGACGGAGTCCGACAAGGCCGAGACCCCGACGGAGTGAGCCGTTCCGTCTCGCATTTATTAACCTTTAAATGGTAACACGAAAAATCAAATCGTGTTACCCTTTAAGTTTCTTATAGTGAATAAGGAAGAACGTGTTTCAGAGGAGCTCGCAGTCGGCCTCCTCGATGCCGTTGAAATGATCGTTGAGAGCGTCGATCTCACGGGAGATCCTTGCATTCCTGCAAGACATGCACTCGAGCTCCTTGCCCAGGCTCAGCCTGAGTTTCATCTCCGAGCGGTCCAGGATAACGATGCGTCCGCACTCGCAGTATACACTCATGGCTGCGTTGCCGCAGATTCTGTCCAGCGTGCGCAGGTTCTTGTTGCGTGATGCGAAGCTACCGCTGTAGCAATCGTCTTCTTCGATCAATTCTCTCCCCCGAGATTACACTTCACAACGGAGCTTCCAATCCCATCCATAGACTCCGTAGAGGTGTATTATGCCCTATGCCCCAGGCCCAATATAAGCCTTGTCACGAGGCTCCGGAAGCCCTCTCGGATAACCTTGCCTAACGCTGTTGAATCGTCGATTTCGACGTTTTCCAGAGCAGTTAAATTTAAATAGTATTGTTTTGGAGTGTTCACAGGGGTTTAATGCGGAGAAAACCCGGATTTTGACTCAAAATTCAAAAAATAAGGAAAAGGGCGCAAGGCCCGTTTGAAGGCTCAGAGCCTGAACTTGGACACGCCGGGGAACCTGGCCTTCGAACCAAGGTCCTCCTCGATCCTGAGGAGACGGTTGTACTTGGCCGTCCTCTCGCCGCGTGCCGGAGCGCCGGTCTTGATCTCTCCGGACCCCCAGCCCACGGACAGGTCGGCGATGGTGGTGTCCTCGGACTCTCCGGACCTGTGGGAGACCACTACGTTGTAGCCGTTGTCGAAGCTCATCTGAGCGGCCTCTCCGGCCTCGGTGATGGTTCCGATCTGGTTGACCTTCAGGAGCAGCGCATTGGCCGCACCCTCGTCGATCCCGCGCCTGAGGCGCTTGCTGTTGGTGACGAACAGGTCGTCGCCGACGATCTGCACGTGCGATCCGACCTTCTTGGTCAGCTCCGCCGTGGCGGCGAAATCGTCCTCGAAGAACGGGTCCTCGATGCTGATGAGGGGATGGGTCTTGGTGAGCTCCACGTAGTGGTCGGCGAGCTCCCCTGCGGACAGCTTCATATCGTCGACGTCGTAGACCCCGTCGCTGTAGAACTCGGAGGAGGCGGCGTCGATGGCGAGGTACACGTCCTTGCCGGGAACGTAGCCTGCGTCCGAGACGGCGGACACGATGGTGGAGAGGGCCTCGTCCACGGTGTCCAGCGGAGGGGCGAACCCTCCCTCGTCGCCGATGTTGATGGCACCGACTCCGTACTTGGACTTGAGGATGGACTTGAGGTGCATGTAGACCTCGGAGGACATCCTGAGGCAGTCCGAGAATGTCTTCGCACCGGCGGGGATGATCATGCACTCCTGGATCCTGAGGTTACCTCCCGCATGCTTCCCTCCGTTGATGATGTTGAGCATGGGCACGGGGAGCGTGACATGGTCGGACCCGATGTGCTCGTAGACGGGGACGTGCTCCGCGAACGCTCCGGCCCTGGCGACGGCCAGCGAAACGGCCACTGTAGCGTTTCCTCCCAGCCTGGTCTTGTTCTCGGTGCCGTCGAGCTCAATCATGGCCCTGTCGATGCCCTCCTGGTCAGCGGGGTCCATGCCAGTGATGGCCTTGGCGATCTCCGTGCGGACGTTCTCTACGGCCTTCAGGACTCCCTTGCCGCCGTACCTGTCCCCTCCGTCCCTGAGCTCGTGGGCCTCCCAGGTCCCCGTGGACGCGCCCGACGGCGCGATGGCGGTGATCCTGTGCCCTTTGACTGTGATCTCGGCCTCGACCGTGGGGTTACCCCTCGAGTCGAGCACCTCCCTTGCCCATACCTTCTCGATCTCCATCAGATACTCTCCTTGTCGTATACATGCAGATTGTGCAGCAGAATGCCGCGGTCCTTGCCGGTGAGCGGCGCCCCGTCGACCGAGACCGCGAAAGTGCAGACCTTGGTCATCCCCGTCATGAGCTGCTGAAGCATGAGCAGGGACGGGTTCATCCCGTTGGCCTCGATGATGTCCCCGAACGTGTCGAAGACCACCACGGGCCTCTCCTTCTCGTTAATGAACTGTGATATGCGGACCATCATCGAGCCGAGCGCCTGGATCTCCAGCGTCCCCGCCCTCCCGCTGGATGTCAGGGGTATGACGTCCACGGACTCGTAGCTGAACCTCTCCTTGATGGCCTTCGCCCTGTCGGACGTGACTATGAGGATGCTGTACTTCGACGGGTCGAAGAGGGACACGAACTCGTAGACCCTCTCGGGCTCGGGTTCGAACATTATGTATGACATCCCGAACACCACGCCGCTCTCGGACAGGTCCTGGACCGGCTCTGGCTCGGCCTTCCTCTTCCTGGACAGGAACCCTCCGCTCCGGGTCTTGGTCCTGCGTTTGGACTTCTTCCTGTCCTCCTCCGCCTGAACGGCCTCCGCCTCCGCGATCTTGAGCTCCTCTATGGCGTCGATGATGTCGGAGGACTTGAACGGCTTGTCGACCCAGCCCTTGATGTTGGGGTTGTCCGTGGGCGCCAGTTCTCCGGAGGACTTGATGAGTATGACCTTGAGGTCGAAGTTCGGCATCTCCTCTTTGATGCGGGACACCACGTGCATCCCGTCCTCGTCGCCCACCCACGAATCGAGCATGACCACGTCGGGTTCGAACGACTTGATCTTCTCGACGGCCTCGTCGACGGTGCTGGCCAGACGGACGTTGTGGTCCCTTTCCGCCAGGATGTCCCTGATGATCTCCTGGACTGCCACGTTGTCGTCGACGATCAGAATCTTCATCCGTCTCAGCTCCCCCGGGTCATCATCATCGGACGTTATAACCTCTCGGTCAGCTTTGGATAACAATGGACCGGTGCCCCGGCCATAGCCGGAGCTGGTCCGAATGAGAACCGGCCGATGGCCGGCCGTAAAAATCAATGTGGAGCAGTGAGAATCACTGCTTCCTGCTCTCTTTGGCCTTGGGCCTCAGGTCGCTGGAACCGCACTTCCTGCACCTGTCAGCCTTCTTGGGGTTGGTGGCGTAACAGGACATGCAGACGGTCTTGTCAAGGAGCCTTGCCTCGGCCTCTTTGAAGCGTGCCATTTTTATTCCTCTGAGGGAGCGAATAAAGAGCTAATATAAAAAGGATTCAGCTCTCCCTTTATATAAAGCGGGAACGGGATTTCCGGGCCAGCGTCACCACATGGAACCGAACAGCCTGGACAGCGCCTCCCTGTCGCACTCGAGACTGTAGTCCACGAAACCCTTGACGTCCCCGGGATCCGAGACCAGACGCTCGTACTGCTCCCTGGTGCGCAGGAACTCCGCCTCCGGGGCAATGTACTGGAAGGTCTTGAAGGACCTGCCCAGGAGCTCCGAGTACCACATCCTCGCGATGATGCCGTTGCCGCGCTCGAACGGACGTATCCTGAGTATGCCGTTGTGGGCTATGGCGGCGAGGATGGACATCGGGAGGCTCGACATGAAGCACGCGTCGAACAGTTCCTTCAACTCTTCCCCGGCACCGTCCCTGAGGCCCTCGTCGTCCGGGAACAGGGTCCCGTGGACCTGCTCCAGGGCCTCCGGCGACCAAAGGTCGATCTCGTCGGCCATGGCGTACGCCGCCCTGGTCAGATAAGGGTCCGCCGGCTCCATGGCCACCGTGGACTCCACTGCGCTCTTCCTCACGTCCTCGCGTATGGTTATCGAGCAGAGCCCCTCCAACGCACCGCTGCAGAGATGCAGCATCCTGTAAGCCTCGTCGTAACGGGTCCTGGTGTCGTCGTCCATCCTGAAAAGGTCCTCGGAAACGCTCACGCGTGAGAATCCACTTCACGGTATTTACGGATGAAGTCGGATGCCCCATCCAGCAGGTCACGGGAACAGGGAGCGCTGAAGACGGAAGTCCTCCAGCAGCCCCGACCTGGAGCCGGGGGTCTCGTGCGTCACGTACTCCGGCCTCAGGATCTCGATGAGCCTCAGACAGGCGGGATCGTCGAAGGGCATGTGCTGGTCTATCCTGGAGATGTGCCCGAAGGCCTCCGAGATGTAGTCCATGAGGTCGCCGTCCGGTCCGCGCTCCTCGTAGGAGCTGCGGTACGGGTACGAGGCGCTCCAGTGAAGGTGCACGGTCTCGACCTTGTCTACGAGGTCCTCCGGATAGCGGGAGAACACCTCCTCCAGGGCCTCTATGCCGTCCCGTTCCGTCAGGATGCCCGGGAGGCAGTTCATCATGTGCCCCGTGTCCAGGCAGATTCCCCAGTCCTCGAACTCCAGCTTCGAGTCCAGACGCACGAAGTCCGACGCGTCCAGGAGCCTCAGCCCCGGCCACCAGAGGTTCTCGAACAGTATCCTGAACGGTGGCTCTCCCCCCGGGAACCCGGAGACCACCGTGTTCATCATCTCGGCCAGCGAGTCGATCACCCTGTTGCTGTCTATCGACGAGGTCCTGCGGATGAGTTCGGTTATCCTGCCGTTGCCCGCGTGGAACACCCCGTATGCCGGATCCAGCGATGATGCGTGGCGTATGGCGTCGGCGACATTGGCGACGACCTCGTCGCGGCTCCTCCCGAACATGTAGAAGCGCGAGGACTCCTCGTCCATGTCGTACGGCTCCCCGTCCCATGCCGCCAGCCAGTCCGTGGCGTAGGGGAGGTGCACCGCCTCCGCGAGCCCCCTGTAGCCGGGATCCGGATCGGAATACGATGTGAGCAGCTCCAGTCCGTCGGCGCCTATGGAGTCAAGCGTCGACCTCGGGTCCGGTCCGAGGGCCGACCCGTCGTCGTAGACCGTGAGACTCAGAAGGTGGCGCATCTCGTGTCAGAACATGTTTAGAGCCGCTGACACGGCCGCCTCCACGGCGGACGTCTTGGTGTCCCCGCCGCCGATGATGAGCGCGTCGGACTGCGTGATGCCCGTGTCCTTGCGGATGCTGTACGCCATCTCGGGGTCCTTCTCGTCGAGGTTCCAGTCCGGGGGGATCATGAGGTTGCCGTCGCGGATGACGATGGTCGTGCATCCCTCTCCGCCGACCTTGATGCCGATGTCCCTCTGCTCCATGCCGTTGACAACCTTGTCGGCGGCACCGAGGACGAGGACGGCCTGCTGGAACTTGCCCACGACGGAACCCTCTATGAAAACGTCCATCGGCCTGATCGGCAGCTGCGCGAGGAACGCCTGTCCGGCCTTGGTGATGGTGATGCCGGTCTGCTTGATCAGGATGAAGTCCCACTCCTTGAGGGTGTCTATGATCCTGCGCATGCTGCCCTCTCCCACGCCGACCTCCTCGGCCAGCCTCTTGCGGCCCATGCGCCTGCCGTCGGACAGAATGTACAGCGCCCAGTAGACGTTCGCGTCGTTGAAGCGGAACATTGGCCCGAACTGCGGCTCGTCGATAATCTTCATAGTTTCACCCAGTTGGATGATAATGCGATTCATCATGCTTAAAGATGTACCCTGAAAAGCTGTCAGTTGGATGGGTCCCCAGCACGCTGGCTGGGGAAAATGGTTTTTAAATCAACTTCAGAAGGTGCGGACCTTTCCGTCGATGATCATGTCGGAAACCTTGTCCACATTGTCGAGCCAGTCGGCGGCGATCGCCTCGGCCTCGGACTTCCACTTGGACAGGTTGGGGTTGGTCTCGGCGTCGGGCAGGACGATCTGCACGGACGCGTTGAGGGGCTCGGAGACGGGCTTTCCGATCTGGGACAGGAGCCTGACCCTGATCTCGGCCTCGTTGGTGACCTGCTTGGCGACGTCGTCGGCGATGAGCTTGGACATGACGTTGTAGATCTTTCCGATGTGGGTGATGGGGTTCTTTCCGGAGGTGGCCTCCATGGACATGGGCCTGTAGGG
>CASFMM010000045.1 GCA_949295765.1 uncultured Methanomassiliicoccales archaeon
GGCGCAACTCGCTGGACAGCTTCCTCGTGATGTTCGTCGCCGGAAGCGCGACAGCCCAGATCGCCGGTGAGGAGGTCCAGTACCTCTTCGCCATCATCGCCGCGTTCACCATGACCGTCGGTAACATCGTGGCGATCGCCCAGAACAACATCAAGAGGATGCTGGCATACTCGTCCATCGCTCAGGCAGGATACATCCTGATCGTCATGGCCGTCATGTCCGAGTACGCGCTCAGCGCCGGTCTGTTCCACATGTTCACCCACGTGTTCATGAAGGGCGGAGCGTTCCTCATCGTCGGTGCACTCATCTGCGCCGGAATCGGTGAGAAGATCTCCGACTACAAGGGACTGGCAAAGAGGGCCCCGTTCATGGCAGCCGCGATGATGCTGTTCCTGTTCTCGCTGGCCGGAATCCCGCCTCTGGCAGGATTCACCTCGAAGTTCTTCCTGTTCTCCTCCGCCATCGGCGGTGTGGACGGAGTGACTTCCCAGTGGGTCTGGCTGGCCTTCATCGCCATCCTCAACTCGGCTATCTCGCTGTACTACTACGCGAGGGTCGTCAAGGCGATGTACATCGAGAAGGGACCCAGTGCGGAGAAGATCAAGGTGCCCAAGATCTTCACGATCGCCATCGCGATCTGTGTGATCTTCGTCATCGTCCTGGGAGTCTACCCCCAGCTGATCTTCGACTTCTGCGAGACGGCTTCGGCCGCCCTGCTGGGCTGAGAACGATCCAACAAACCCTTTCCCCAAACCTTTTACCCTCACTTCATTCCAGTTGTTTTCGATGTGCCAGCCGGTCCATCCGATGTTTTAAGTACACAATCGTGATGACAAAGCGATGTCTGAGCCGTGGCACTCCTGTATAGACGGGGAACTCGAGAAAGTCGAGGAAATCATGATGCACGACCTCGAGTCCGAGAATCCCGAACTCACCGAGATGTGCCAGTACGTCATATCTTCCGGAGGCAAGCGCCTCAGGCCGGCGCTGTGCATTCTCAGCTACGGTGCCGTGGGCGGCGAGGACATGATGAAGCCGATCAAGGTCGGTGCCGCCTTCGAGATCATCCACAGCGCCACGCTCATCCATGACGACATCAACGACCAGGGTGAGATAAGGCGCGGCAGGAAGACGCTCCACAAGGAGTACACCATCAGCAAGGCGATCATCGCCGGCGACTACATGTTCGCCATGGGGTTCCGTCTCCTGGCCGCCGAGGCGCCACAGATCGTGGATTACATCGTGGAGGCCTCCGCCGCCATGGGTGCCGGGGAGTTCGTCCAGAAGGACCTCGAGCACGCATCAAAGGTGAGGGAGGAGGACTACATCCGCATCATCACAGGCAAGACCGCCAAGCTCTTCGAGGCCTCCTCGAAGTCGGGTGTGGCCGTCGCCAACGCGGACAGCGCCATGCTGGATGCCCTGGGCGATTTCTCTTTCAACATCGGACTCGCGTTCCAGATCGTGGACGACACGCTGGACGTCACCGGGGACCCCCACAACACAGGCAAGGCCGTGGGGACAGACCTCATCGAGGGGAAGCCCACCCTGCCGGTCATATACGCGATGGAGGACCCGGTTCAGGGGCCCAGGCTCGTGGAGCTGTTCGAGAAGGTCGACGTCACCATGGACGACGTGAGGGAGGCGTTGGAGCTGATCCGTGCCACGGACTCCGTCGACAGGTGCCTCGCCAGGGCGAGGGAGTTCGTCGACCAGGCGGTAGCCTGTCTCGAAAGGGTCCCGGACTCCATCTACAAGAATTCCCTTCTCAGTCTCGCTCAGTACATCGTGAGCAGGGACAGGTGATTCCATGGACAGAACAGATGTCGACGTCCTAGTCGTGGGCTCTGGCCCCGCAGGCAGCACAACCGCCAGGTACGCCGCCATGGGCGGTGCGAGCGTCATGTTCATCGAGAGGCGTCCCGAGGTGGGCGTCCCCGTCAGGTGCGGGGAGTTCATGCCGTCGTTGGAGGAGATCGTCGGGATGTTCCCGAACTTCAGGGACGAGGACGGCCTCTTCGACATCCCTCAGGACCTCCGCTGTCTGGAGACCCATGGGATCAAGCTCGTCGACCCCAAGGGGAAGGTCACGCTGCTCGATCACGAGGGCTACACCACCGACAGGGACCGTTTCGACCAGTATCTGGCAAAGCTCGCCGTGGAGGAGGGTGCGGTCCTCGAGAGGAACTGCCTTTTCAAGGGGATCGAGGGCGGTGTCGCCAAGACCAGCCAGGGTGACGTGAGGTACAAGGTCATCGTCGGTGCCGACGGTCCCGGGTCCCGTGTGGCCCGGAGTCTGGGACTTCCGAGGAACCAGAACCCCTACCCCGCGGTCACCGCGCAGGTCAAGGGCGACTTCGAGCCCTACCTCTACATGTTCTTCGGCGACGTGGCTCCCGGAGCGTACAGCTGGATCATCCCCAAGGACGGACGCGCCAACATCGGTGTCGGGTTCTCCCCCAAGTTCTCCAACGGCAGCCTGTCCGAGTACTTCGACAGCTTCGCCGAGAAGCGCGGGTTCGAGGTCGATATGAAGCTCGAGGGCAAGTACGTGCCCAGCGAAGGCCCCATTGCGAAGACCGTTTCCGGGAACGGCATGGTCGTCGGCGACGCCGCGGGACAGGTCATCTCCGTCAACGGAGGAGGCATCCCCCTGGCGATGATCGCAGGACGCATCTGCGGGAAGGTGGCCGCGTCCAACGTGAAGTCGTCCAGTCCGCTGTCCGACTACGAGACGCAGTGGAGGCACATCCTGGAGAAGCCCCTGAAGACCGCCGCCTTCAACAAGAAGCTGGCGGACATGTTCGCCTTCAGGTCCGAGAGGAGCACGGTCATGTGCATGAACATCCTCGGACAGAGGAGGATGGGCAACCTCATCCGCTGCAAGCGCATCTTCCCGTGACGATTGTTTCCTGACATCGCGGGAACGTCTTGTGTTGTCGGATATGCTATGATAGCTGTAATGCGATGGGTCTTCCGTAATAGGGTTGTCGGAACGTCATTTGCGTCTGCAGGCCTTCATCGGCGAGCCGCAGATGGGGCACTCGGGCATCTTCTCCTTGTACCACTTCCTGCAGCCGATGCACTGGTAGTTCCATTTGACCACTTTCTGGATGCCCTTCATGCCCACCGGCTTGAAGCCGATGCCCATGATGCGTGCGACGTTCTGGATTGAGTAGTCGTCGGACCAGATGGTGCCGTTCACGTCGAGGGCCAGGGCAAGGACTGTCATGTCAACAGGGGACAGCCTCCCCAGGTCGCCGCTCTTACGGGCTGCCTCCTCGACCTTAGCCAGGGACTCCTTGGAGCAGTCGGAGACGTGCACCATGTCTCCCCAAAGCGCCAGGCGGGGGTCCTCGTACTTCTCGAGCTCCCTGATGACGCCGGGCGGGCAGACGTGCTCCTCCTCGGGGAGTGCGTCCATTGAGAAGAATGCGGAGCTGTCGAGGACCAACATGAGGCGCTAATGTCGATACTCTATGATAATCAATGCGGAGAAATCCGATGGATATTTCATGGATGCGGACTTCATCGGTTCATGGCGAAAGGCGGTGCGGCGCTTCTGATAGCTACGATGATCCTGGGAGTCCTCATGGACGGTATCGACGGGAGCATTGTCAACGTCGCGCTGCCGTCGATCGCCCATGGGTTCGGAACCGACACCAGCGTCGTCTCGTGGGTGACCATAAGCTACTTCCTGATGCTCGCCGGACTGCTGCTTCCGTTCGGCAGGATCGCCGACGCCGGCCACATACGCAAGGTGTTCCTCCTGGGATTCGTCGTGTTCACCGCGGGGTCCCTGGCATGCGCCCTGTCGCCGTCGCTGTCTCTGCTGATCGTCTCCAGGATCGTCCAGGGAGTGGGCGCCGCGGCCCTGGCCGCAGTCGCCCCGATGATCTGCGTGAAGCTGCTCCCGCCAGAGCACCTGGGCAGGTCCCTGGGCATCATGTCCGTCGCGGCCGCTCTGGGTTTCGCCCTAGGTCCCGCGCTGGGAGGGTTCCTTGTCGGCATGCTGTCCTGGCACTGGATCTTCCTCATCAACATCCCCATCGGAATCCTGGGAGTCGTCCTCGGGCACATGTCCCTGCCCAGGGAGGAGACCACCGAGGTGTCCGTCGACATCAAGGGGACCGTCCTCCTGTTCGCGGCCGTAGGGTTCGGCGTCATCGCGCTGGAGCGCGTCTCCTATCCCGACGAGAGGGTGTTATGCATCGTCTGCGCGCTGCTGACCGTCGTGATGCTGGCGCTCTTCGCCGTGGAGAGCCTGAGGTCGTCGCACCCACTGTTCGACGTCAGGCTGTTCAGGATCCGCGATTTGGACCTTACGCTGCTGTCCTACACGCTCATCAACCTCGTGTACATGGGCGTCCTCTACATCCTGCCGTTCTACATGGACCTGGAGTTCGGGCTGACCTCGATCCAGAGCGGGGTAATACTGTTCCTGCCGTCCGTGGTGTCGCTGATCCTGAACATACCGGTCGGCAACTACTCGGACAAGCACGGCAGGAGGACATTCGCCGTCATCGCGACGGTGTTCGGAATCGCCTACAGCGCGATCATGTACGTCATCGAGCCGGAGATGGGGCTCACGCCGCTGATCGCCGTCGCGCTCTGCATGGGCCTCGTGTGGGGATTCTGCGGAGCGGCCTCGTCCGGACGCATAGTCGACTCGCTGGAGCAGAAGGACAAGGCCATCGGGTCGTCCATGATGACGTTCTTCCTCTACGTCGGCAGCACCGTCGGGACAGCGCTGTTCGCTTCCCTCCTCACCTCCGGGGCCGGAGCCGGCGGGATACCCATCGAGGAGCTGACCTCCGATGCCTTCATGTCCGGTTCGTCCTACGCGATGATATGGGCGATCGCGCTGTCCGTGATCTCCCTCGTCGCCGCATGGGCGGTGGATGAGAGGAAGAGGAACGCCGCGAAGCCCGCGTCCGGTGACACCTCCTGAAGTGGTGTCCAGCAGGGACTTCAACAATCCTTATACGTCCAATCCGTCATTCCAGAGACAGGTGTACCCATGGATGCGATCGGAGTCATCGTCATAATGTTCACGGGACTCTGGCTCTTCCTTCCCGCCATGGTCCCCAACTCCGCGGCAGTGGTCTTCGGAGGGAAGACCAAGATCGATTTCGGGAAGTCCTGGAGGGGCAGGAGGATCTTCGGCGACGGGAAGTCCTGGAGGGGCTTCTTCGGAGGCGCCCTTTCCGGGATCGCGTTCGGACTGATCCTCATAGCGATATCCTCGATCTGGGATCCCACGGACTACTGGGGGTACGGCCAGTTCTGGGACAACGTGGGCGTGCTCGCATGCCTTGCCTTCGGAGCCGTCCTCGGCGACCTGTGCGGGGCGTTCATAAAGCGCCGTCTCGGCATGGAGAGGGGGCAGAAGGCCCCGGTGCTGGACCAGTACGACTTCGTCATAGGCGCGTTCCTGGTGACGGCGCTGTTCTACCCCGACTGGGTCTACGCCAACTACATCGAGGGCTGGCACATCGCTGCCCTGATCTTCATCATAGTGATCATGTTCGCCATCCACAGGATTGTGAACATCATCGGTTACAGGATGGGGCTCAAGAAGGAGCCCTGGTGATTACATGAGCGAACTCTCAGAAGCGTTGAAATCATGCGGCGCGCTGCAGTTCGGCGAGTTCACCCTCGCCTCCGGCGCCAAGAGCGACTACTACATCGACATCAAGAAGGCCAGCACCAACCCCGAGGTCCTGCGCCTCATCGCCAGGCTGATGGCCCAGAAGATGCGCGACGAGGGCATCGAGGCAGACAGGATCGCCGGCGTCGTGCTGGGATCCGTCCCTCTGGCCACCGCGCTGGCACTGGAGACAGGCATACCCTACGTCATGATCCGCAAGGAGAAGAAGGACCACGGCACCGGGAAGCTCATCGAGGGCGACCTGAACACCGGGGACAGGGTCCTGGTCGTCGAGGACGTCATCACCACCGCCGGGTCCAGCATCAAGGCCATCGGCACGCTCCGCGAGGCCGGGGCCGATGTGAAGTACGTCATCTCGGTCATCGACCGCGAGGGCGGCGGCGCCGAGAACCTGGCGGAGGCCGGTGTGGACTTCCGCCCACTGGTCAAGGCCTCCGAACTGGTGAAGAGATGAGGCCGGGGCCGGACTGCGCCCTGTGCGGCCTGCACAGGGGCCGCACCAACATCGTCCTGCCGGACGGCAACCCCTCGTACGGCATAGTCTTCGTCGGGGAGGGTCCCGGCGAGTTCGAGGATTTGGAGGGCAGGCCTTTCGTGGGCCGCTCCGGGAAGATCCTGGACAACATGATGAGGGAGGCCGGGTTCGACAGGACCAAGGTGATGATCACCAACACAGTCAAATGCAGGCCCCCGAACAACAGGGATCCGATGCCGGAGGAGATGGCCGCCTGCCGCCCCTTCCTGGAGTCGGAGCTCTACGACGCCAGGCTCGTCGTGGGCCTGGGCAAGTCCGCCTGCCGCGACCTGATGGGCTACGAGGGCCCGATGTCGGAGATAGTCAACATCCCCATCACGATCAAGGTCAGGGACAGGGAGATCGTGTTCATACCGACGTACCATCCCGCGGCCACGATCTACAACAAGGATTCCCGTGCTGCGCTCCAGGAGACGATGCGCGTGGTCGCGGAGTGGCTCAAATGAGGTTCGGCGGCTTCATGATCGACATGGATGGCACCGTCTACAAGGGCGGCGTGCCGATTCCCGGCGCGAAGGAGTTCGTGTCGTTCCTGAAGGACGAGGGGATACCTTTCGTGTTCCTCACCAACAACTCGTCGCACGGCAGGTCGTTCTACCTGCAGAAGCTCACGAGGCTCGGTTTCGACGTCGGAATGGAGAACATACTGACTTCGACGATCGCGACCATCAGGTACCTTCTGACGGAGCGTCCTGGGAAGACGGTGTACCCCGTCGCCGTGCCGGACGTTGTCGAGGAGATGCGCGCCGCAGGCGTGCCCCTCGTGGAGGAGGACCCGGACATCGTCGTTCTGACGTTCGACACCACGATCACCTACGAGAAGATAAACAGGGCCTTCCACTATCTCAGGTCGGGCTCCGAGCTCATAGCCACGCATCCCGACGACGTGTGTCCCACCGAGGATTCCTACGACATCGACATAGGGCCGTTCATCAGGATGTTCGAGCAGATGTGCCAGACCGTCGCGACTGTCATCGGCAAGCCCAACCGCCTGATGCTCGAGATGGCGGCCGGGGAGCTTGGAGTTCCCCCAGAGGACACTGTGATGGTCGGCGACAGACTGACGACGGACATTGAGATGGCCGTCCGTGCCGGAACCCAGTCGGTACTGGTCCTGTCGGGGGAGACCGACAGGGACATGCTCGCAAGGTGGGGGAAGGAGCCTACGGCAGTCGTCGAATCAGTGGCGGACATCCCCGACATGGTCAGGGGACTCCGATGACATCCCATGCGGGAGCGGCCGGGCGAGCGCCTGGCATCCCCCGCCCTTTAAATAACGGCACGACATACTATTTTAGGTCGTGCGCGCGCCCGAGGAATGAAGGGACCTCGGTCAGCGACCGGACATGCACGGCGATGGGATGCAGGGGCGGTGCCCCAGAGGTGTAACATTTGCATTTGAAAGCGGTCGAGATGGAGAACTTCAAATCGTTCGGCGGCAAGCTTGTAGTGCCGCTGATGGAGGGGTACACAGCGGTCACGGGGCCGAACGGTTCCGGGAAGTCGAACATAACCGATGCGATCCTCTTCGTTCTAGGGCCGAAGAGCTCCAAGGCGGTCCGCGCCGGGAAGCTCACGGACCTCATCTTCGACGGGGGCAAGTCCAAGGGGAAGGCGTCTTTCACGAAGGTGTCTCTGGTGTTCGACAACACCGACCGTCTGATGCCCTGGGACGACGACACCGTCAGGCTCACCCGTTACGTGAAGCTCTCCGACAACGGGACGGACTACAGCTCGTACTTCTACGTCAACGACCGCAAATCCACCATGACCGAGTTCGACGGCCTCCTCACCAAGGCCAGGATCAGCGCCGACGGGTACAACCTCGTCCAGCAGGGTGACGTCACACGCATAGTCCAGATGGGCGCCATCGAGAGGAGGCGCATCATCGACGCGATCTCGGGAATAGCCAGCTTCGACGCGGACATAGAGAAGGCCAGGAACGAGAAGTCCGAGGCCGAGACCAACCTCGACAGGATCGGGATCGTCGTGGAGGAGCTCACCCACCAGGTGGAGCGCCTGGAGAGGGACCGCGAGGACGCCAGGGCGTACCTGGAGGCCCAGGCCGCACTGGAGATGGCCAAGGCCCAGTACTCCCACAGGAAACTACAGATGGAGCAGGCCAAGAGGAACGGCGTCGCCGACCAGATATCCAGGCTCGAGGGGCGCATCGACACCGACAGGGCCGCCAAGGCCGAACTGGAGTCGCAGCGTGCGGAGAAGGAGAGGCAGATCTCCGAGAAGGAGGACGAAATCGCCGCCAAGATCGGGCCGGAGTACAAGGACCTCAAGGCGAAGATCGAGCAGGCTAAGATCGACCTGGCCACCAAGAAGGACCGCCGCGAGGCGGCGGAGGCCGACCTCGAGGAGCAGCAGGGTTTCAAGACCAACTTCGAGGACTCGATCTCCAGGAACAACGCCGAGGTCGTGATGCTCAGGCAGAACCGCGAGGACCTCGTCTCGAGGATGTCCGACGCAGAGTCCATGCTGGAGTCGGCCAGGGCGGAGGAGTCGGAGATCTCGTCGGCGATCGCCGACACAGGCGGGGAGCAGATGGAGCTCCAGAAGGAGCTCGACATGCTGGACGCGGACTTCGAGGCATGCTCCGCGGAGCTGAGGTCGTCCCAGGGCAGGCTCGCCAAGGCCGAGGCCGCCTCGGAGGAGGCCCACACCGCGTTCGCGAACCTGGACGAGAGGGTCCAGGGAATCGATTTCGAGATCAAGGACGCCAAATGGAGTCTGGAGCAGATCAAGGCCGAGGCCGGCCCCAGCACCGAGGACTTCGGCAACAGGATCCTGGAGGCCAAGCGCAGGGAGTCCGAGCTCGAGAAGCAGGAGACGGAGCTGAACGCCGCCTACCGCAGGATCGACGCCGAGTACAACTCGCTGCAGGCAGAGAAGAAGGTCTCCGAGAGGATGAACCGCGGCAGCGCCGCCGTGGAGGCGATACTGTCCCTCAGGAACCGCGGAGAGATGAGGGGGATCCACGGGACCATCCAGGAGCTCGCAACGGTCGACAAGGGCTTCGAGACCGCGCTGTCGGTCGCCGCCGGAGGCAAGATGCAGGCCGTTGTCGTGGACAACGACCAGGTCGCAGCGGACGCCATCGCCTACCTGAAGAAGGAGAAGCTCGGGCGTGTCACGTTCCTGCCGCTCACGAAGATGATGGGCGGGAAGCCCAGGGCGAAGGCCATCATGAGCGTGAAGGACTCGGAGGGCTACGCGATCGACCTCATCGATTTCGACCAGAAGTACTACAACGCGTTCTGGTACGTCCTCGGGGACACGCTCGTCGTCAGGGACATGGACACCGCCCGCCGCATCATGGGCGGCATCAGGATTGTGACCATGGGAGGGGAGCTTATCGAGGCCTCCGGAGCCATGGTCGGAGGAAACCTCAGCCAGCAGAACATGCTGAAGTTCGGCGCCGCCTCGGAGGACAAGCTCGCCGAGGTGGGCGAGAAGCTGAGGAAGGCCGGGGACGCCCTGGAGGACGTCCGCCAGAGGCTCAGGCAGGTCCGCGACGAGATCCGCGGCATCGACGACGAGATGAGGAGGGCGACATCGTCCGGCATGGAGCAGAGGGAGCAGATGGCCCAGCTCAAGGGAAGGGTCGCCGAGCTCGAGAAGACTCGCTCCACCGCATCCGCGGAACTGAAATCGGCCAGGCAGAGGATAGCCGACGCCGACGCGGAGCTGGATTCCGCCAGGACCGCCTTCGGCGACGTCTCGTCCAGACTGTCGGTCCTGAACGAGTCCAGGTCCAAGGTGAAGGCCCGCATGGCGGAGATAGCGCCGGCGGACCTCCAGAACAGGATTCAGGCCGTCAGGGACCGCATGTACAAGCTCAAGGAGTCCATCTCCGACATCAAGCTGCAGATAGGCGGAATCGACACGGAGGTGGCAGGATACGGGAGGCAGAACGAGTCTCTGCAGATACAGCTCGACTCGGTGGTCCGTGCCATCGAGGCCGACAGGCACGTCATCGAGGAGAACACCGCCCTGATGGAGAGGGCCAGGATCGACCTCGACGCCCTGCGCGCCATAGAGGCGGAGATGGAGAGTGGCATAGAGGACCTCCGCAACCAGAAGGACTCGCTCGTCGCCGAGAAGTACCGCCTGGACTCCGAGATCAGGGAGAAGTCCAAGGACATCGAGAACTCGTCCGCGGCGCTGGAGTCGTTCAGGGCCCAGGAGATCCAGCTGGAGCAGTCCCTGCAGATGCTGAGGGCCGAGGTGGAGGCGATAACGATCGAGGTGGCCATGCCGATACCCTCCGAGGAGGAGATCAGGCGCACAATCAGGACCCAGGAGGCAGTCATGGCCAAGCTGGGCAACGTCAACCTCCGTGCGATACAGGAGTATGACGAGAGGAAGGCCCGTCTCGACGGCCTCAACGCCGAGGTGGACAGCCTCAACCGCCACATCAGGGAGCTCTCGGACCTGATGGCGTCGCTGACGTCAAAGAAGAAGGGGCTGTTCATGCAGTCCTACGACGCCGTTAACGAGAACTTCAAGGCGATCTACGCCCAGCTCTCCGGAGGGGGAGAGGCGTACATGGGCCTGGAGGACGAGGAGGACCCGTTCTCCGGAGGTCTGATGATAAACGCGAAGCCGAGGAACGGCAAGCTGCTGAAGCTGGAGGCGCTCTCCGGAGGGGAGAAGTCCCTCACGGCGCTGTCGTTCATATTCGCG
>CASFMM010000046.1 GCA_949295765.1 uncultured Methanomassiliicoccales archaeon
GACGTCGACGCCATCATCGAGGAATCGTATGTCGCACCCAGGGGAGGTCCCGCCGGTTCTAAGTCCGTCAGGAAAAGCTCCGCCAAGAGAAAGGCCCCTGCCAAGAAGCCCGCGTCCGGGAGGCGCTGAGATGCTGTACGAAGACTACGACAGCATCGGCGACATGTTCACCAGCCGCCTCTACAACTTCATCCTGGCCGACCCTGAGTACAGAAGCATGTTGGAGGGCTGGGCGGACGAGATCGACGCGATGGGTCTGGACGAGTACGATGCGGTGTCGAAGTTCACGTACAGACTCGACGATGCGATCTGGCCCGAGTACGACGCCATCCGTAAGGAGGCCTCCGCGAGACACCCTCTCGCGGCCAGCCTTCTCGTCCACATCGGCGACATGGAGATCGACTACGAGTGGATAGCCCGCCAGTTCCTGGACAGCTCCAGGTTCGGCAAGGGCCCGGTTAGTCATTCGAGAAAGACGAGGTCGCCGGCCGGAAGGAAGACGTCCCCGAAGGGTTCCAAGACAAGACGCCAGTCTGTCACATCAGGATCCGTCCGCAGGAAGCCCGCCTCCAAGGTCAAGTCGAGGCGCTGAGCATGTCTTATGACACGTATGGGAACAGGATGGAGGGCCGACCCTCCGACAAACTTGTTTCCGACATAGATGAAAGCGAAGATCAACAGTTTCGAGTGTGAACATACCGATGGGAGGGGTTCCCTATGAACCCCGAGGGATACAGGGCGCCCAGGCGCCACTACCCCACCATCCGCCAGGACGCCTACGACGGTTACTTGGGCCCTTCCGGTCGCTACATGCGCGACGGCGCCACCCGCTCCGAGATGAACGAGGCCCAGAGGGACTACGACGAGCAGATCGGGATAATCGATGCGGCCGAGGATGCCGGAGAGATCCTTGACGGAGTACTCACCATAGACTGGTCCAGGAACTACGAGGGCTACCAGGCCAAGGCCTACCTGTCGTACAGGTACATCGATACGGACGGATACCAGCGCAGAGCGAACTACGAGAGCAGGAGGACCGGCGGGGGAGGCTACGACAAGGCATCGACCGCTGCCGCGAGCGTCCTCAGGCAGTCCCCCGAGTTCAACCGCATCCTGATGTACCTCAGAGAGAACGATGCGGAGGAGGAGCCCGGTTACGGCGTCAGACTGAACAAGCGTGAGCCTTACGGCCCCAGCTTCGGAGGGGGCGTCGGCATGAACGCCCTGATCGGAGCCATGAAGAGCATCGGCATCGACATGTACGAGGCCCAGTACACCGACAACCACCAGGTCTACACCTTCCAGAGAATCGGCCCCCTGCCCTCCGAGTCCGTGAGGTCCGCGATGGGCAACGCGTACAAGACCGGCAAGGGGGTCGCGAAGAAGGGCGTCGCCAAGACCAGGCAGGTCACGTCCAACGTCAAGGCTAAGGCCAAGATGGCCGGCAAGACCAAGGCCTCAGCGAAGAAGCCCGCCTCCGCATCCTCCAGGAGCTGTGCCTCCAAGCCGAAGACGAAAGCTCAGACAAGGAAGACCACCACTAGGACAGGGAGGCGCTGACCATGTCCACATACGAGGAGAACGTGATCTTCGACTGGTTCATGGACGGGGACTACTACGAGAGCATCTTCCGCGGATGGATGTCCGGATGTGCTGGCAAGGGCATGTCCGAGTCCGAGGCCGCTGACGAGATCACCGACCTCATGAACGCCTTCCTCAGGAAGATATGGTACTCCGCCCAGGATGACATCCAGGACTCCCTGGCCAAGGACCTGTACCTCAGGGACTGGGGCGAGATGGAAGCCGACGTCGAGGAGATCGTATGGGACCTCTGGACAACTTCGAGTACAGGCCCGGGAAGGTCTCCGCCTCCAAGAAGGGAACCAAGACCCGTTCGAGGCCCGCGACCTCCAGGTCCTGCGCTTCCAAGCCGAAGACCAAGACTCCGCCCAAGAATGCCCCTGCCAAGTCCAAAGGGAGGCGCTGACATGCCATACTCGTACTTCGACGACGAGGACGACCAGAAGACCGCCGAGCTCGTCGACCTGATCAGGTACGACAGCTACTACTCCGACATGTTCGGGGCCTGGATGCGCTCGTGCGTCTCCAAGGGGATGGACGAGGCCGAGGCACTGGATGAGCTGACCGTCAGGCTCCAGGATTTCGTCTCCGGACAGTACGACCAGGCATACGACGTTCTGAGGAACGCCGGATGCGACGTCGCTCTGAAGCTGTTCATGGACGACGGTCGCATAGACTACGGCGGCGCGGCCCTGGAGCTCATGGCTGACGACTATGCGGACATGATGGGATCGTCACGTTCCCGCAGATCAGGATCGAAGAGGACTCCAACCAGGTCCAAGTCGGTCACATCGAAGACCACGAAGCCCAGGGCCAAGGCTCCGCCCAAGAAGTCCGCCAATTGTGGAGGCGACAGGCTTCCCTCCCACGGCAGATGGCAGGTGATCGGTCTGAAGCCCAGCGACAGACCGTTCAACATCCCGTATCTGGACACCCCTGTTCCCGCGATCAAAGCCGCTGCCGAGATCGTCACACCAGAAGGCGACACGATTCTCGCATTCAAGACTCGCAGCGGGAAGATCGGGTACGGTCAGGACAGGGACAGAACCGAGGAGATCCCGTCCGAGGTCCGTCAGAGAGCTGCCGCAGTCCTGAACGGCGGCAGTGCTCCCAAGGCTAAGTCGCCTGCATCCAAGAGCTGCACCTCCAAGGCGAAGATGCCTTCCAAGGCGCCCAGGACCAAGGGGAGGCGCTGACCTTGGCGTACGTCATCGACGGCGAGAGGTACACAGATGCCGAGGCGAGGGCGTTCATCAAGGACAACTTCTCGCCGTACCTGGCCATCGAGTTCTACGACCTCAACTACGGGCCGATGGACGTCGGATACGCCACCTTCGACGTGAACGACATCATCCGTGGACTCATCGCCATAGGACGCATCGACGAACGGAAAATGTTCGACGACTTCGTGAACGAGCTTCTGAGGATCGTCCGCGACGAAAGGTTGGACTCCTACGAGCTGCCCTACGACATCGAGGGGATGGACATCAGCTACCTCCCCACCAGGTCGGCCTCTCCGGGTTCCGGCAAGGCGAAGTCCGTTTCATCCAGGCCGAAGTCCAAGACCAAGGCATCGAGGCCCAGCACCAAGGCCAGGGGGAGACGCTGAACATGCCCGCAGGAAAGACCGGTAAGACGAACCATGTCCCGAGGGCGTCCAGACCCAACATGGCACGCAGGAGACCTTCGGCCTCGATACCGGGCAGACCCGTCAGCGCGTCCCGCAAAGGCGACAGCTCCGAGACCATCTGGGAGCCCGTCCTCCAGAGGATTGGGTTCACCGTCGAGCATGTTTTCCCGATAGGGACGGACCCGGAGATGCACGGTGTGAACTACATCGTCATCGGGATGCCGCTGGACCCGAAGCTCCAGGAGAGGGGCGACGGCTACGCCACATGGCTGGGCATCGACTGGACCCACCACCCCGACGAGAGGGACAGGAGGGTGGGTCACGTCCTCCAGTACGGCCACTACAGGATGACCGAGGTGGAGGCGTTCGCCGACGCCTCGGAGAGGGTCATGGACAACCAGCGGAGGTTCCGCTGGGACCCCGTTCCCAGCGAGTCCCCGAGACTCTCGAGGAGACACTGAAAATGACCACTGTGCCCGACGGGACTCGCAGCGGGTCCCGTCACGTATCGGAACGCACCAAACAGAGGGGGTCGGCACCCGGTCCCCTCATCTTTGATCATGTGAGGATACAATGGCAAGCAGTTCCAAAACACGTTACGGATGGCAGTTCCCCGACGGGACTGTGATTCCGGTTGATGAGAAATACAAGGTGAAGGACAAGCTCCTCGAGTCGGACAGGTTCCTCGGGAAGCTCTCCAACGACGAGCTCAGGGGCGGAAACCTGTACAGCGAGGCGTACAACCTCGACCTGGAGTACCTCGTGGAGGACGGATACGACAACCCCGACTACTTCATGGAGATGTACGGGGTGACCATCGTCGACAGAGGCGGCCCGGAAGAGGACAGGTTCAGGCTCCGCGACGGAAGGACGGTCGACATCCAGGGGCTGTACGACTGGCTCGCCGAGGAGGAGTACACCTTCGACGACTGGTTCAGGCTGGACGACAACAGGTTCGGCTACGAGTTCATGCAGATGGCCGAGGTCGAGGCGGAGGTACTGGCTGAGAACAAGGACCCAGAGGCGATGGCCTACTATGGGGTCAGGATGGTCAATCTGGACGATGAGGACGACAGGTACGATCCCATCAGTCTCTACCTCGTGAACTTCACCGACGGTCAGAGATGCCCTCTTGAGGACATAGGCGTCGTGACGTCCTACCTGAAGTCTCTCGGCTACAACCACAGCAACTGGGACCTGAACGACCTGATAGATCTGGCAAGGTACCAGCCCGAAGGCAGCTACTTCGACGCTGGCGGAAGGTCATGGGCGATCCTCAACAAGAGGAATTCCGATGAGTTCCCGACCTACGGGGCGAAGGCTGCGAAGTCTGGATCGAAGAAGGGAAGGGGCACGACCAAGAAGGCGAACCACACTTCGAGAAAGAAGACGTCTGGCAAAGGTTCTGCATCGTCCAGAACCACCATTTCTCATGGTGGCGGGTTTGTTTCACTCGGCAACTCCTACTCCGGCAAGAGAGGCAGAACCAAGAAGGCCTCTCCTCCCCGCAACACCAGGAAGCTGTCCGTTCCCGGGAAGTCCAAGGGGAGGCGCCGACATGGCGGTCACGCGCCGCGGTGACGTGGTCTACCTCAGCGACGGGTACAGCGACACGGCGTTCGATGTGGAGATCGCCACCAGCCCCTACGGCTCCGACCCGTACCGCGTCAAGGCCGCCAGCGAGACGGACGCCCTGGACATGGTGCTGAAGTACAAGCTGTCCAAGAACAGGCCCTACCCCTTCCAGAAAGAGGACCTGTGGGAGAACATCTACGGCGACGAGAGCTGGATGGACTCCTGCACCTACGTCGACCTGGGGTACTGGATCAGCGACTCGGACTACATCATCCACCCCGCCGAGAGGATCCCGGGGCCGAGAGGCTCCGCCTCCCCCCGCTCGGACACCGAGAGGCTGGCATGGGACATCGTGGAGCTCGTTTACGACTTCGACCCCTACGAGTTCAGGGACCAGTACGGCTCGAAGGAGGAGTTCTTCGACGAGAACATGGCGCTCCTGTCCACCGACAGGGGCGTGAGGGAGCTCGCCGACTGGTTCGACGGCGTGGAGATCGACTTCGACTCCAGGCTGGAGACCAGGAGGAGGGACGTCCTCAGGCGCCTGAGGTCCATGGCATCTAAGGGCAGGGCATCATCCGCTTCCAGGAAGGCCGGGACGGAATCCCACTCCAGGGCATCCGCGAAGAGGAAGACACATCCTTCTCCCCGTGACGACAAGAAAAGGTTCGTGAAGCAGCACAGAAGAAGCCGCCGACTTTGGTGACACTGATGCTGTCGGAATATCCGGATAACATGAGAGGAATCTAACTATGAGAGCAATATTCTCGAAAAGGAAATCCTCTGTCCGCAAAAACGGTCAGAATAGGATTGTATCGAGAAGTAACAAATCGAAATCGGCATACGGCATCTTCTTCAACATAGATGAGGTTGGAAGCGCCAAGGGATTGGAGTCTCAGAGATGCTATGCCATTGTCGCCAGCAAGATAACTGATCGGTTCGCATTCCAGGATGCTGTCAGATCGATCGCCGATGGAAACGGCATAACTCATGAGCTCTCCTTCACAGGCGATCGTCATCTACGTGATGCTGTTCTGGATGCGATTGCTGAGTACATCGAGAGAGTCGACTATGTGTATGCCCAGAGGCCACATGGATACGAGTTCGTTTTGAATCCGAAAATCATACATAAGAGACTCCTGGAAAAGATGTCGGAGGTTCTCGACCTGGATCCGAACGAGGATGTTCTCATTTTCGTAGACAGCAATGATGACGTCATATCCAGATCCAAAGTGGAGGAGATCATGAATCCGACCAATAGCAATCACATAGAATGCCTGGTGCTCCCATCAAGGTATTTCTTCGAGCTTCAGGGACATGACTTCATCACTGGCGGAGTCGGCAAGGAACTCAACGAGTCTGAAACGACATTCACAGACAAGCTCAGATCCCGCGGAACTACGATAACGGGAAGGAAAATAGACTTCGAATTGAGAAGGAGGGATGAGAAATGAACGCCCGCTCCCGGTTGTGGGCACGTAAGTCCCACAGTGTCGGCAGCGTCGTTCTCAGCGGGCCCAGCACTGTACAGCACCAGGCTACCAACTGCATGACTATATCTGCATGCGAATACTTTAAAAATGTGGTCAGACCGGTCGCAAAGGACTCGGCATCGGTTCCTGCAGACAGTATGAGGTCACTAACATTGCCATATTTGCCCGGCACGACATCCCTGGTGCCTTGCCACGTATCGGAACGCATCAAACAGAGAGGATTCGGTGAGAATCCACTCGCTTTTCAACGCGTGAAGGTACTATGGCAAGCAAAAATGGAACAGATTGTGAATCGAAGTTCCTCGTTGGGTCTGTGAACACAGAGGACAACAGGTGGAAGACTGAGCAGAAGCTGGAACAGTCCAAGGGGGCCCGCAGATGAGCGTCCGCAGGTTCGCCTTCACACCCAGCGAGTACGATCCCGGCTACTACGAGTCGGAGTTCCCCTCCCCGGAGTACGACGACCAGGACCGCTGGGCGTACTACGTCGAGGACTGCGTCACCGACGTGGACCGCGCCCATGAGGTGGCGGAGGAGCTCTACTGGACCGTCACCGACGACGACACCGGCCAGATGCCCGCCTTCCTGAAGGTCGACGTCGAGTACACGGAGTTCTACACCTACGGCACCTCCGTCCGCGGAGGCGTCGAGGTCACCGTGGAGACCCTGGACGACCCGAGGGAGATCGAGTCCGCATGGGCCGAGAGGCAGGGGGAATACGAGTGGAACACCGCCCGGGACTCCACCCCGAGGCACCGCCGCCAGGCCCTGTCCAGGTTCAACCGCGAGATGGCCAAGGCCGAGAGGATGTACGACGCCCTGGTGGACGCCGGGTTCGTGGAGGTCGCGGACACGGGACGCGTGACAGCGATGGAGGCGTGGGGGAACGACCCCTACCGCACCACCGAGGTCCCGTCGCCCTACGAGTGGCCGTCCAGGAGTCGCAGAGGTTCCAAAGACAGGAGACCCGCCGGAAAGCCCAAGGCCACCGGATCGAAGTCCGTGCCCTCCGGATCGAAGGCGAAGAGCCGTGGCTCCAGGGAAAGGTCCGTCAAGAAGACCAAGACTCCCGCGAACAAGTCCAGGGTGAGAAGGTAATCATGCCCGAATACACCTTGACCACGAAGGACAGGACAATCTCCTTCGAGGCGTCTGACGACTCCGATGCTCTCAGAAGGGCCGCACACAGACTGATTCTGGACATCATCGAGTCGGGATCCGTCGAAGGCCCGGACGGGACCGTCTGGACCCTCGCCTACGACGGCTACATGAACGGCCTCGCGGGATGGATGTTCTCCACAGGTGATGGTTCCCCCGGACGCGTGTTCGATTCCTTCTCGGATGTGGAGCACCCTCTGGCCGAAGGCGGCTGGCAGGGCCTCTACGCCCTGGAGGACGGTTCGTTCGTCTATCTGTCCCTGGCGGACATGTTCGATAGCGACGACTTCTCCCTGCTGGGAGCGGTCGAGTTCACCGTCTACGATAGGACCAGGGAGATCGGGAACGGATGGTACGGCTTCGACGAGGAGACTCCGTGGGAGCAGTTCGACCTCTACCTCTCGGAGGTGGTCGGCTTCACCATCAGCGAACAGGTCCTGGACGAGAAAGACCCGAGGATACCTGACACGATTTACAAACTAACCAGCGGTAACAGATGCGACGTGCCCGCCCCCGTTTTTGACGCCAGTTCGAAGTGAGAACATGGCAATCGGAAAATTGGTCAAAGGGAGAAGGACAGAACACGTGAACCATGTACACTCAGATGTCTACAAATCACGTGCTCTGGACATCCCATCGGCTAGCAAGTATATAGATTCGTTAGAATCGAGTCAGAATGCCTGTTCGACAACGAAATCTCACGTCATGTATCGGAACGCACCGAATTCGGGGGAGGTCTACCGATGGCCTTCTGGAGCATCATCCCCGCGGGCAGCGGCATCGACTACACCGTCGAGGCCCGCTCGAAGGAGGATGCCTTCAACATGCTGGCACAGAGGATAGCCAGCACCGGCGACGTCCGCACAGCGGAGGAGATTGACGATTTCATGCACCTGCTGGACAGGGAGGGCCACTCCCGTAAGGAGGCGCAGGACATCGTCGACGAGATCTTCTTCGGAGCGGACAACGGCCTGTACCTCGACATCCAGGACATCAGGGTCAGGAGGATCCACCGCCGCGGATCCCGGGGAGCCGACGACCCCGAGTCCCTCGGGTGGGACCTGGCATGGTTCCTCTCCGAATCCGACTGGCACTCCTTCGGAACCAGGTACGGGGACTTCGGCGAGGGCGTGGACGACTGCATCCGCATGATGCGCTCACCCTCCGACAGGAGGACGGCGGTCGAGTTCTTGGACAGCATAGTCCGGGAGGAGTTCCTCAGCGATTCCGAGAGGAAGGAGGGGCGCAGGCTCATCGAGAGGATCGGCTCAGCCCCGGCGTCCAAATCCCCTAAAGCCAAACCCAGAGGTTCGAGGAGATGACGCTTATAAGCGGTTTCGGAAGCAATCATCCGTCTCCCGGACCCGCAATATCTTCGCACACCGCTGAGGGAATGACCATGGACACAAGCCAGCCCGGACGGGTCCCGTCCGGACACGTATCGGAACGCCCCGGCCGTGGAGACGGCCACGGGTGCGGGGCGACCCCCGCACCGATCATGGAGAGATCACATGGTTTCTACGATATGGGCGGTCCGTTCGGAGGGCCGCCCCGCAACAGCGAATGAGCACAAAGCATCAGAGGAGGCGAGCCGATGGACGGCGACCTGCTCTGGAGATCGCCGAACGGCAACTGGGAGGTCTACGAGTCCGCGCCGAGATGGCCCGCGGACATGGACGACCCCTACTCGTACCTGTTCAAGGTCGAGGTCAGCAACGGATGGGCGGCGGGAGACGTGATTTGCACCGTCGGAGGCAACATCATCTACGACGAGTTCGTCCTCAACAGCGCCCCCAAGTACGTCCGCGACAGGGTGGAGTCCATCCTCATGAGGAGGTGGAAGCAGGAGGTCGGTAACAGGCCCGTCGACGGGTACAGGTTCATCGTCATCCCCGCCCGCGTCAACGAGCGCGGAACCCGTGTCTGGGGCGACGCCATACCGTTCACAAACCGCAAGGACGCCTTCGACGCCGCCGACAGGATGTGGGACGCCATCCCCGAGGACCGCAGGGAGCTCGGGGACCTCATCACCGTCGGTCAGACCGACAGGTGGAGCGACGACCAGCGCTTCTCCTACAACCACCTGTACGAGTACAGCTACGAGGCCCACCCCGAGTTCAGGCAGAAGACCCGCTCGGGGAAGAAGCGCACCGCATCAGCCTCAACCAGGGGAGGCAGGGTGAAGGCACCTGCCAAGAGGAAAGCGCCTGTCGGGAAGACCAGGGGCGGTCGCAGATGATCACCGCGAAGTGGTCCGACGGCTGCGAGGTCCTCGACGACTCCGCACTCTTCTCCAAGCTGGTCTCCGAGAAGCCCGCCTCCGTCACCGAGGCCTTCGAGGACTCCGTGAGGGAGGACTGCGGCGCATCGGGGATCGTCGGACTGATCGAGGGCGGTGTCTCGGACATCGTCGCCGACTGGTTCGCCGAACACGCCGAGAGGAACCCCGACTTCGTGGAGGAATGCTTCGGCTACACCCCCGTCTACGCAGGGGACTCCGTCGTCGGGTGGATGACCGACGAGGAGACCGTGGACACGGACGAGATGGCGGCTCGTGTGGTCGCCGACCACCCGTGCATCCTCGACGACTTCCGCGAGGAGTTCGACGACTCCGTGGACCCGGTGCAGATCATGAAAGACGCCCCCGGCGACATGTACGACAGGATGATGAGGGCGTGGATAGAGGGGTTGGCCGAAAGCGACCCTGCGTATCTCTCAGCCATCTCCGGCTTCGCCCCGACGCTCTGGGAGGCGGCATCGTGAGCTCCGACATCCCGATAGAGGTTCACGAACGCGACTTCGACCCGCGCGACATCGGTGGCTGCATCACATCGGAGATCCGGTACAGCCCCATCGCCATAGAGGTCGTGGACTACCGTTACAGGACGATCGACAGGAAGCACGGACTCGAGTACTACGCCGCTTGGGGATGGTACTACGACCTGCGCTTCGACGACGTCAGGCGCGTCATCATCGGAGGCAACGTGACGGTCTACGAGGATCCGGACGACCGCATCAAGGCGTTCGCCGGACTATACGTCGGAGGAGCCAACGACTACGGTTACTACCTGCCCGACCCGGAGAACGTCCCCAAGTCATATGCATCCAAGTGCAGGGCCTATCTGACCACGCTCTCCGACCGTGAGAGGGATGTGGGGCTCAGGCTCTACATGGGGAAGGCCATCGAACCGGACGAGAACCGCATCGAGGAGCTCCGCACAGG
>CASFMM010000047.1 GCA_949295765.1 uncultured Methanomassiliicoccales archaeon
AGCCATTAATGTTATATAGGTCATTGTTTTAGGGGGTCTTCAGTGCAGCTGTGATCTAGCTGGTTAGGATCTGAGCCTTCCAAGCTCATTGCCCGGGTTCGAATCCCGGCGGCTGCACTCATTTTTCCCTATCCAGACATTCACTTGAGTGCAACCTGCGTGTTGCACTAGGATCGCATCCGATTGAAAACCATGATAGGCCATCAGTTTTCCCAAAACGACCTATACTGAGTACAGAGCGAGGGCTGGATCTGCAATGAGGCCAGAGGATCATAATCCGTTCGGCCCGACACCGAACCGTCACGCCCATCACAGTCCGAGTCCGCGAACTGTGTCCCGGGCACTGTCAACGCACTCGCGGAGAATGGCCCTGAGTCTGCGCCTCGAAACAGGATGGTTGACCGCCTCGACCGTCCACATGGAGTTGATGGACATCTCCAGGCCATCCGGCTTGTAGACGAACTGGGCGGGCCCCTCGCCGTCCGATCCGAACCATCTGTCGGGGTTGCGGGCGAAGACCTCGTTCTCGAATCCGCCGACGGCGTTTCTGCACCGGGCGAACAGAGTCTGATGGCCCCAGGTGTACGTCATGTCCTGGAGGACCGTCCATTCCGGGATGTCATCCAGCTCAAACGGCGGCTCCATCGGAAGATCGCTGTCTTCGGACCCGTCGCCGACGAGGAACCTCCTCCACATCTCAGATACGTCGTCCTCGGCAAGTCCGCATGCGTTCTCGACGTACCTGCGTGCGGCAACCTCGTCCCTCTCCGCATACCTGCCGACATAATGGAGGATCGCCATGTGCATGCTCGCCCTCCAGAACGTCCCGGCCGCATCGGACATCAGCTCCAGGGCCTCGTCCGGACGGTCCACCGAGCCACCGGTGAATCCGGGGCTGAGCATATTCCAGGCCTCCGTGAACCTGGCTCTGGCGGAACCGTTCGCCAGACACGTGCCGACCCATTCGGAATACCTCTCTGGATCGCGGTTCCAGGTCCAGGACCACATCAGGATGTTGTCGGCGGCAACGGGATCCTCTCTGCCGAGACCCTCGACGAACCCCGCCAGACCAGAATCGTCAAGGAAGACCAGGTTCAGGAGAGCGGCGACGTTGAGCGATGTATCGACATGGTCCACGAATTCACGGCCTGTGACGAGCCTCCTGATGGACTCACGGTCGCCCCTCTCGGCGGCGCACAGGAGCTCCGACCCCGCCTCGAAGACATCACCTTCGGCCAGATGATGGTCCGCGATCCTCCGCCGGGCGAAAACGTTGTCCCCCAGCCTCACCAGATTCCAGAAATCTTCCTCGGTCAGGGCTCCTCCGTCGAACTCCTCACCCATCACATCGACGTAGGCCACACGCATGGCCTCCAACTCCTCCGCTGTTGCGGTCCTGATCAATCTCATCTTTCCTCCCTGGCAGACGCACAAGGCATCTCGATGTCGGGCCGTTTAGACGCGTCCAATGGATGTAACGCCTTACGAAGACGGATACGCACCTGGTACTTTAATCGATTCCTCATACGTCATCAACATCCATCCAACATCCATGTGGATGGCCTCCTTCGACCAAGCCCCCGTGTTCATCGAAGATGCGTAGAATCGCGTTCTCGTGGATGTTCGGTGTTTCCTATATATTCCTTTAGGAATATTATTTGGACGAACAATTATCTACCAGGAATAACAGTGCAACCTGTTCCATTTAGATTAGGTGTGGGAAGTCCATGAGCAGAGTCGAGAAGGCGGCCGAGGAGGTCGACGTCGTAACCACTGGAACGTTCGGTGCGATGTGCTCCTCCGGTGCCTTTGTGAACTTCGGCCATTCCGACCCTCCGATCAGGATGACCAACATCAGGCTCAACAACGTCGAGGCCTACGGCGGACTGGCGGCGGTGGACACGTACATCGGCGCCACATCCCTCATAGACCCCCCTGGCAAGGGGTACGGCGGGGCCCACGTCATCGAGGACCTCGTGGCCGGTAAGAAGATCCACCTCCAGGCCTGGGGCCCCGGCACCGACTGCTACGTCAGGAAGAGCATCGACACCTACATCAAGCTCGACGACCTCAACGAGGCGTACCTGTACAACCCCCGCAACATGTACCAGAACTACAGCGTGGCCACCAACACATCCAACAGGACGCTCTACACCTACATGGGGAAGCTCATGCCCCACATGAAGAACGCCACCTACAGCTCCGCCGGCGAGCTCTCGCCGCTGGTGAACGACCCCCACCTGGACGTCATAGGCATGGGCACCAGGATCTTCCTCGCGGGAGGGGAGGGATACGTCGCCTGGCAGGGGACCCAGTTCAACACCACGCCCGAGGAGGTCAACGGCGTGCCCGTGAAGGGCGCCAGGACACTGGCCGTCATGGGGGACATGAAACAGATGGACGCCAAGTACCTCAGGGGACTGGACATCACCGGCTACGGGATCTCCCTCGCGATCGGGATCGGCGTCCCGATCCCGGTCCTCAACGAGGACGTCATGCGCAGATGCGCGATCTCCAACGACCAGATCTTCGCGGAGATGGTGGACTACAGCCTCCCTTCGGACAGGAAGTGCATGCAGAGGTACAGCTACGCCGAGCTCCGCTCGGGAATGGTGGAGTACCAGGGCAAGAAGATCAGGACGTCGTCCATGTCCTCGCTGTCTGGCGCCAGGAAGGTGGCCAACCAGCTCAAGGACTGGATAGAGCACGGGGAGTTCCTGCTGAACGAGCCCGCCCTGCAGCTTCCCAGGTCTGGCAGCGTGAAGCCTCTGCTCGAGAGGGGTGAGTGATATGGAGAAGAAGTTCAGGATTGATTTCGACGAGAGCAACGTCCTCGAGTCGGTCACGTACACACTGGTCTCCGAGTTCAACCTCAAGCCCAACGTCCTGAGGGCGGACATCAACGGGGACGGGAGCGGTATCATGCTGCTGAGCATCGAAGGATCCAAGGACGACATAATCAACGGGATGACCCACATCCGCGAGCAGGGCTTCGGCGTCAAGGAGCTCAAGGGCCACATATTCCACGACTACGAGAGGTGCTGGAGCTGCGGCGCCTGCATGTCCCTCTGCCCAACCAGGTCCATCTACTACGAGCCCGACACGATGGAGGTCAGGCTCAACACCGGAACCTGCATCGCCTGCGGATCGTGCATCAACGCCTGCTCCGTCAAGGCCATCCAGCTCGAGCTATGAGGTTCCCTCTGAGCTACAGGGAGAGCATCCTGACCGTCGTGTGCGACGACGGGCTCCGCGACGAGGCGTTCGACGCCCTCATGGAGGCCAGGTTCTCCATAGAGTCGAAGATCGCGGAGGACCCCTTCTTCGGGATGACGTACTACCCCTACGAGGCCTCGCCCTCGGACGACGACATCGTCAGGAGGATGTGCGAGGCGTCCAAGATCGCCGACGTGGGCCCGATGGCCGGCGTCGCGGGAGCGGTTGCGGTCCACATAGCGGAGAGGCTAGTGTCCGAAGGGTCGTCCCACGCCGTGGTGGAGAACGGCGGAGACATCGCCTTCTACTCCCCGGAGCCCAGACTGGTCGGGATCTTCGCCGACCACCCGGTCTTCCGCGACCTGGCGTTCTCGATGTCATCGGACCGCATAATCGGGATGTGCTCCTCCTCGCGCACCGTGGGGCCCTCCGTGTCCCTGGGCGCCAGCAGCATAAGCACCGTGATCTCCGACGACGTCGTCCTGGCCGACTGCTGCGCGACCGCCCTCGGGAACCTGGTGAAGGACGAGGGATCGCTGCAGGGGGCCGTCACGGACATCGGCTCCAGGAATGGCGTGACCGGCTGCCTCGCATGCTGCGGGGACAAGGTCGCGATGTTCGGGAACCTTCCCGAGATAGTGCGGGCGGACTGCTCGGAGCTCGATCCGTACAGAACCCGTGCATGATTGTCCGCAGCCGGCGGACCGCGGCCCGGTTCTTCAGGAACGCTTCCCCAGCACCTCGACGTTCAATTGGGCGCGTAACGCCTCCATGTCCCCGTTGTTGCGGAGGACGACCCATCCGTCGGATATACCCAGCATCCTGTCGCGGATGGCCGAGAGCCGTTCCACGGTCTCGAAGACCTCTAGGTCCTCCCCGCGGCTGAATATGCGGCCTATCGCGATGTCTGGGTCTATGTCCACGAGCACGGCGACGTCGGGGGTGGGCAGAACCATCTTCACCGCCTTGTCGGCCTTCCGGCATGCACTCTCCGGAAGATAGGCCACCGCCATGCTGTACCTCACGAAGACGACGTCGTCGCAGCCCCTGCCCCTTCTGCCCCTCATGACCGACAGGGAGTGCAGGACGTCCGCGATGTAGAACGCCGTCGAGAGGATGACGTCGAGCCTGGAGTCCCCGCGCAGGAACCTCTGCTCCAGACGGCCTACGAAGGTGTCCGTGTTCGGATGGTTCAGTAGCAGGGCCCTGCGCCCCCTGGACTCGAGCTCCGAGACGAGCATTGACGCGACGGTCGTCTTCCCCGACCCGTCCGTCCCGTCAACCACGTACCACGTCAACGGATCACAGCCCCAGCAGGACCATGGCGCCGGCGACCGCCAGCGGGATGACCAGGTTGTCGTACTGCCCCGGGCAAACGGCCTCCAGGACCATCGCCAGGAGCCCCGCGACGACCGACGCCGCCCAGAACGGGACGACGGCCGTTCCGTCACCTGCGGGGTAGTAGCCCGAGGCCGCCAGCCATCCGTACAGCAGTATGATTACGGCCGCCATGACGGCGGTGGCGGCGAACACGGCCAGGGACCCCTCCAGGGACTTGCCGTTGAGGATCCTGTGCCTGCCGAACCTCTTCCCTATGACGCTGCCGAAGCCGTCGCCCCATGTCATCGCCACCACACCGACGGTGGCTGCGGTCCAGTGGTCCCAGAAGAACACTATGAGTATCCCGATGCTGACCACGTAGAGGAACAGACCAGTCCTATGCCCCTTGTTGTTGGCGATATCCCCCAGTGCGGAGTTGGACACCGCGTTGTCCCTGAGCATGGCGACGAACAGCACGATCGCGAACGGCAGGGCGAAGAAGACGAACATTATCCAGTTCTCGGAGAACATCCACCACACGAAGACGAAGAACCCGACGCCGATGTGCACGACCTTGCGCACGTCCCCGCCGCTCCCCCTCCTCTCCATGGCCAGGGCGACAGCCAGCGACACGGCTATTATCATATAGACGAGCAGCAACCCGATGACGTCCTGACTGTTCACAATCCTCGGTTTCCGCATCGCCGTACGCGACAAAAAACCGTTGGTCCTGGGACATCATGTCCAACAATCAAATACACCCAGATGCATGGCGTAGCCGTGAACAAGTACCTACAGCTGTTCAGGACAGGGAACGCCGTCATGGGGATCGTCGGCGTGGCGGTGGCCTCCTTCATGGCCGCGGGAACCGACATCGCTGACGCATGGGTCAACCTCCTGATCTCGGCTGTGGTGGTCTTCATGTTCATCTGCGGCGGCAACGCCCTGAACGACTACATCGACTACGAGATCGACAAGACGGCGCATCCCGAACGCCCCATACCGTCCGGGAGGATGACGCGCAAGGCGGCACTGTACGCGGCGCTCGTCATGCTGGGCGGATCAGTTGTCGTCTCCTTCCTCACGATAGACCTGGAGTGCATACTCATCGTGGTCGTCGCCAGCATCCTGATGGTCGCCTACGAGATGGCCCTGAAGCAGAGGGGGTTCGTTGGCAACGTGACCATCGCGGTCCTCACGGGGATGATGTTCCTCCTCGGAGGGGCCGTGGTCGGTGACGCGGCGGACAACGTCGTCGTGGCCCTGATGGCCCTCCTCGTGTCTGTGGGAAGGGAGGTCGCGAAGGACATCGAGGACATGGAGTCCGACGAGGGCGACAGGCTCACGCTCCCCATGAGGATCGGCCCGAGGAAGGCCGCCGCGCTCGCATGCGTGTTCTTCGTCGCGGGACCCGTCCTGAGCGTGGCACCGATGGTCTGGGGCAGCTACGGCCCGCTCTACTACACCGTCGTGGTCGCCGACGCCATATTCGTCTACTGCGCAGCCATCGTGTTCTCCAGCCCCCACAAGGCGCAGAAGTTCGCCAAGCTGGCGATGGTCGTGGCCCTGGTCTCGTTCATACTGGGCGTCTTCAGGTTCTGAGGGGCCGTTATATAGAACGCTCCTCCTTCACCAGACCATGAGCGACATCGACCCCGCGGAGTTGAAGAGGCTGGTCGTCGACCGCGCCCTGGAGCTTGGCGCGTCCCTGGTCAGGTCCTGCCCCACGGACAGATGGGAGGAGCACCCCATCCAGGACAGACCCTACCAGCCCAGGAGCATCTGGCCGTGGGCGGAGAACGCGATAGTGATGGGGGTCCCCGTTTTCGCGCCGATGGTCGCCACCACGCCGTCCATGGTGCATCAGGAGCTGTACAACACCAGCAACCGCATACTGGACGACATGGCATACCGCATGACCGCCTGGCTGACGTCCATGGGCCACCGCGCGGTGTTCTTCCCCCGCGACTGCTACTACAACATAGAGGTCCTCCTGGACGACCCCACCGCTGCCTTCTCCCATGTGCTCGCCGGATACTACTCCGGGATGGGCACGATCGGAGCCAGCCACAACCTCCTGACCCGGGAGTTCGGGCCGAGGGTCCGCATGGTGACCGTGCTCACCGACGCGGACATCGAAGCTGACCCCATGCTGGACGCGGACCTGTGCCTGCACTGCGGGAAGTGCATGAGGCGCTGTCCCGCGGGGACGTTCTCCGACGGGGAGGACGGTTTCTACGACATGGATATGGAGAGATGCGTGAGGCACCACCTTAAACTGAAGGGGGAGCACCACTGGCCGTGCGGGATGTGCCTCGACGTGTGCCCCGTGGGGGACGACCTCGCACGTTACAGGGGCGCCGCGATCGTCACGCCCGAAGGCAGGGACCACTGCGGAAGGCACGGGTCCTGAACCACTCCCGCCCCATTATATCGCTGGAGCGCAGATACCGGACGGAGGTCATCCGCATGCAGCTGGAAGTCAGGAACTACGACCTGGACACATCCGAACCCACGGTCCTCCTACACGAGGACGACTGCCGCATCCTGTCGGTCAGCGAGGGAGACCGCGTCAGAATCGCCGGGACGTCGGCGGCGATAGCCATCGTCTCCGTGTCGGACACCCTCGTCCGCAAGGGAACGGTGCTCATCCCCCCGTCGGTCCAGAAGGCGGCCGGCGCGTCGGTCGGGGAAATGGCCGAGGTCACCCTGTCCCACACTCCCGAATCGGTCAGGCACATTCGCTCGAAGATGGACGGCAGGCACCTCTCCCCGGAGGCAATCACGCAGCTGGTGGACGACGTCGTGGCAGGCAGGCTGTCGAGGATAGAGACTTCTGCCTGGCTCACCGCGCTGTACATCAAGGGCATGGACACGGACGAGATCGCCGCCTACGCGAAGGCCATGGCCGAGACCGGCGACGAGATCTCCTTCAACGACAAGCAGGTCCTGGACTTCCACAGCTTCGGAGGACTGCCGGGCAACAAGATCACGCCCATCGTCGTCTCCATCGTCGCCGCGGCGGGACTGACGGTCCCCAAGCTGTCCTCCCGCGCGATCAGCAGCGCCTGCGGAACCGCCGATTTCGTGGAGACGTTCTGCAGGGTCGACCTGGACACCCACGAGATAAGGAGGATCGCCGACGAGGTCGGCGGCGTGTTCTCATGGACCGGGGCCACGGACCTGGGCCCCGCGGGAGACCGCTTCATCACCGTCCAACGCCCTCTGGGGATAGACCCGAGACCGCAGCTGCTGGCATCGATCATGAGCAAGAAGGTCGCCGCCGGTGCGACGGACCTCGTGATGGACATCCCGATGGGGACGGAGTCCAAGGTGCCCACGTTGGAGATGGCCAGATCCTACGCCCGCGACCTCATGGAACTCGGCGACAAGCTCGGGATAAGGGTCGAGTGCGTCATCACCTACGCCGAACAGCCGCTCGGCGAGGCCGTCGGCCCTGTCCTGGAGGCCAGGGAGTGCATGGAGGTCCTCGAACGCAGGCCCGGACACGACGATGTCGCCGACAAGGCCTGCATCTGCGCAGGGGCCATGCTGGGCATAGCGGGGTTCCCCGACGGTACCGCCAAGGCCAGGGAGATCCTCGCTTCCGGCAGAGCCCTGGAGAAGTTCAAAGAGATCGTGGAAGCCCAGTGCGGGGACCCGTGCATCTCATCCGCCGACATGGTCCCGGGGCCGTTCTCCGAGGAGATCAGGGCTGACAGGTCCGGATTCGTCAGGCACCTGTCCAACAAGGCGGTGGTGGCGGTGGCGAAGGCCGCCGGGGCCCCGTCCGACAAAGGAGCGGGAATCGTCCTGGGGAAGAAACTGGGCTCGAAGGTGTCGAAGGGGGACGTCCTCATGACGATATACGCCGAACGCGAGGACAAACTCCTTCATGCGGTGAAAACGGCGACGGAAGCCGAACCGATCCGCGTCGAAGGCATGGTCATCGGAAGGGTCGGACCGGAGTGATCCTCATCCGGGGGTCACTGCGACTCCAGGTTCCTGTCCGATTCGATGATCGCGCCGTTCTTCCTCAGCAGGACCCTGTACACGCTCACCGTGACCATCGTGCCGCTCGGAGTCGTCTCCATCGACGTCACGAAGTGTATGTTGTACGGATCGTCGAAGCCCAGCGGCTCCACCCCGTCGGGGATGGACACATGGGAATGGCCCGTGAAGAACTCCGCACCGCCATCCGTCCCCTGTCCCGGGACGAGTAGGTATCCCGTGCGAAGATACGGGTCGTCGCTCAGGAACGACATGGTCCCCAGCGGCTCGCGACCCTCGTAATGGTCCAGAGTGTAAAGCGGGGTCCCGAACGACACGGGACTCTTGTAACCGTCGGATGCCGAGCAGAAAGGACATTTCTTGATTCCGACCAACTCGTCCTTCGGGGTCAGCCTCCACCCGTTGAAGCGCCTCAGAACCGTGCTGTTCCATCTGAGATAACAGTTCACATGGGTGTGATAGTTCTGCCCACCGTTCGTCATCAGGCAGTAGTTCCCACGGAACACCTTGTTCTGAGGATACTTCCTGCCTGTGCCGTCACGCATACGTACCAAGACCTTAGACCTGCCTTCCATGCAGTCCCTGCATATGAGAATCGGACTGCCCATCCCGTCTGGATCGCAGACCTCGGAAGGCTCCAGCCTCTGCCCGCACACCATGCACTGATAGACGACAGGGGCCTTGGTCGGAGACATGGATGGCGGCATATGCTGTTCAGATATTAACTCTTTCGACCTTTGTTCTCTCAAACCGCCACTTTGTGGCCGAATTCATCCATAATAGGACAGGGCGGCCTCTTCGGTGACCCGTGCCTCGAATCCCCTGTGCGTAACTCTGAAAAGCCTCCGAACGACCGGCGGATGGACCGGCTGCTGAGAACCGGGGAGCCTGCTCCGTTGTCTGAACAACGCTATCTTGATTAGCTCCCGGCACCGTGGCATCGGTATGCTCGGAAGGAAGATCTCCATTGACAAGGAGAAATGCGACGGGTGCGGACTGTGCGTGACAGCCTGCCACGAAGGGGCCATCGAACTGGTGGATGGGAAGGCGGAGCTCGTCCGTGAGAACGTCTGCGACGGCCTCGGCGACTGCCTCCCGGCTTGTCCGCAGGGAGCCATCACGTTCAGGGACCCGGAACCCCCGAAACAGGGAGCAGCCCGCATGCCCGTTCCGGATCCGTCCGCCTGCCTCATGGCCAACCCCGGCTACCAGTGGCCCATCCAGATCGCCCTGGTGCATCCCAAGTCGGACTTCTTCAGGGGGACGCTTGTCGTCGGTGCGGACTGCACGGCGTTCACCATGGACGACTTCAAGAGGAGGTTCGTTGCCGGCAACCCGGTCATCATCGGGTGCCCAAAGCTGGACGACCGCGCCAGGTTCGACAAGATCCAGTCCATACTGGCGGAGAACCCCATCGACAGGGTGCACGTGGTCAGGATGGAGGTGCCCTGCTGCAGGGCCCTCTCGAACATCGTGAAGGCCGCGGCCGCAGCCACAGGCAGGGACATGGAGGTCACGGAGACCGTCATCTCCCGCAGCGGATCGGTCGTGTCGGAGTGCAGGCTCTGACGGACGCCCGCAGTCATTAACTAGGCGTTCCGCTCATGACATCGCATCCCGCCGTCGAGGCGGAGGTGAGGGCATGGGAATCAACATCGGAATCTGTGAGACTGAGGCGCCGAGTGCGCCCTGCAGGGAGCTTCGTGCGAACGTCGTGAAGGTGCACCTGGAGGACCCCAGCGGCTTCGAGGAGTACATGGAATACGACACGAAGGTCGAACTGGATGCCGCGAAGGATGCCGTCGGGGACTGGGATGCGTTCATCAAACGCAACAGGATCAACCCCGAGACCGACGCCGTCTACATGGACAAGGTCAAGAAGGATGACGACAGGGCGCTCCTCGAACCCCTCGCCCAAAGGGTCTGCACCGGATGGATCGTCACCGAGGGGCTTCCCGACGATGTCAGGGAGAAGGTCCTGGAGAGGGCGGGGTCGGACGACAGGCTCACCGGCTGGGACATGCTCAGCTTCGACGAGATGAACGACATGTGCGCCAACTGCCCCCTGTCCTGGGACAAGGGCCGCGGATGCATCGGCGCGTTCGGACCGGACAACAGTCTCCTGCCCGAGATCGCCGGAAGGCACGGGTGCCCCATCGTGGCCTCTGTGCCAGATGCTGTCAGAGAGGGGAGGAGGTTCACCCCGGAGGACGCCGAGGAGCTCCTAAGGGAGGTCGGCGTGCTCAGGGAGGCCCTCCCGGAGGAGGGGAAGATGATGGTCAGACGCTACAGCGGCCCCGTCGACAGGATGGAGGCCGTGGCGAAGATCTCCGTGTCCGAGGGATGCGGGTTCTTCTTCTTCTGACCCTTGTTATTTTCCGGCTCAGATGTAGCCGTTGAGGCGCATGATGGCGGACACCATTCCCTCAACCAGGGAACGGACCCCCTTCATGCCCTCCTTGTCGTCATCGTACTGAGGCGAGTTGAGCGCCCTTATTATCGGCATGGGATGCGATCCGGACACCAGCATCTGGTTCATGAGCATCCAGTCGACCATCTGGTTGTAGACGATGGACGCACCGTCGTGTCCGCACACGGCGATCGCCCCTCCGACCTTGCCCTTCAGACCGTGGTCGCCCTTTCCGAACACCAGGGCCGCCCTCTCGAGGAAGGTCTGCATCATACTGGGGCAGGCGTTGGCGTAGGTGGGCGCGGCCAGAAGTATGCCGTCGGCCTGCCTCATCCTGTCTAGCAGGTCGTTGAACCCGTCATCCTCGTCGATGCACCTGCCGTCGCCCCTGATCTCGCAGGTCAGGCAGACGTTGCAGTTCACAAACTGGTACTCGTAGAGGTACACGATCTCCACCTCTATGCCCTCCCTCTCGAAGAGGTCCGTGACCTCGTGGAGGATGTTGCTGGTGTTCCCTATGGGGCGTGGGCTTCCGTTGAGCGCGAGTACCTTCATGGGACGGAGGTAGTGCCGTAGGCGATAAACCTGTATCGGTCCCCTCTGCGACCGGAGGCCCACCTTCGGACGATGTGTCAGATCAGGTTTTCGACCACGACCATGGCGATGGAGAACCCTATGACGAAGAACGCGGCGAACACCACGAGCCACATCAGCATGTCGTCGATCCTCTTCAAAATCCCGCGGCCGTCCCTCCTCGGCCTGTCGGAACGCCTGCGGGCCGTGCGTCCGGTTTCCATCCAGTCCGGGATGGCCCTCTGCCCGCACACACAGCAGCGTTCGGAGCCGTCCGGGTTCGCCGTTCCGCAGAGACCGCATTTCCACATGCTGCCGTAATCGTAGTTCCTATGACTTTAAGCCTCTTCGCAGATTCGTGTTGTAACGCCGTTGATGATGATCGAGGTTCGAATGCGGGCCTGTGGATGAGGGAAACAGATGGAATCATCGTCGATTCAATGACAGTTAATAGATATTCGGCCTATTCGGTGACCTCCCTGTGAGCCTTATATACCCCATCCGACGATTGAGAGGACATGGGGAGGAAGGCCGGGTCAGAGGGC
>CASFMM010000048.1 GCA_949295765.1 uncultured Methanomassiliicoccales archaeon
ACCACGTCGCTCTCCACGCCGTCGTCCGGGCCCCTGCGGGAGTCGCCCCTGGACCTGAGGGACTCGTCCATCCAGGCGCGGGTCTTGCAGTTGGGGCATCTGAGCGGGGTCTGGGCGGAGCGGGAGAACCATGTGTGCCCGCACGCCACGCAGGTGTTGGTGGTCGGCCTCCCCTGCCAGTGGTACGTCCCGCAGTTAGGACATCTGACAGGATTGTCCGTGTGACTGATCCAAACATGGCCGCAACGGCCGCATACCTTCTCCCTTGTGTCAGCAGAATCCATGCGGTTCACCCATTTGGACTATGCATCCAGCAAAGGACATGGGATATTTAGGAATATTGCTAAATTTCTAAGACTCTAAAGTATAGGGAGCTATTCTTTCTCGTAGGTTCCTAATCTTAACGAAGTGTAGGAAACTATGTAAAATAATGGATTTAGACGATTATTCCAATCGCATTCTATGTAAACATACTGCATTTAACGGAATTATACGTCCAATGTCGAAGACATTCCCGGTATGATGACATACTGGCTGGACTTAGGTTCATATACATGATTTTGATGGGTCGGATGGGTAGTTACAACCAACAATATTAATAATTTATCTATATAGAAAAGATTTCTGACGTTGAGGGTCCGATGGAAGGACTAATGATTTTCGAGCAACCTGACCAGTCGGTAAGTTGTACTGGACGATGCAACGACGGATGCATGACACGGATGGCATATGCGGTTCCGATCGCCGAAGGCTTCTAGAGAAGATAGAAAGGTTCCGGAGATGCTCTTCCGGAACCCGATTAAAGTCCGATTCCAACCGTTTCAGTTGGTGTTGCGCTTGATGAAGCGCTCGATCTTGTCGTAGGCTTCCTCGAGCGTCTCCATCGGGGGAAGCGTGATTGTCCTGAAGTGTCCGCTTCCAAATTCGGGGTCGAAGCCACTTCCGTGAACGACCACGACCCCCTCCTCGGCGATCAGGTCGAGGACGAAGTCCTTATCGGTCTTCCACTTGGTGCCCTCGAGGTCTATGCTGGGGAACATGTAGAACGCTCCCTTGGCCCTGCGGGTGCTGATGCGGTCGATCTCGTTCAGCCTCTTGTAAGTGAACTCGGCCCTCTCCTTCAGCTTGTTGTTCAGGTCCACGATGTAGTCCTGGGGACCCTGGAGGGATGCCCTGGCGGCTGCCTGGCAGGGCACGTTGGCGCAGATCCTCGCCCTGAACTGCTTCATCATGCCCTCGCGGACCTCGTCCATGAGGCCGTACTTGTCCATGAAGTAGCAGTAGCCCATCCTCCATCCGGGCATCAGGTTGACCTTGGAGAACCCGTTGAAGACGACCCTGGGGATGTCGTCGGGCAGCTCGGAAGCGGAGAAGTAGTTGCCCTCCATGATGATCTTGTCGTAGATCTCGTCGGAGATCAGCGGGATGTCGTACTCGGCCGCGATGTCCCCGACCTCCCTCACGGTCTTCTCGTCGTAGACGGCCCCGGTGGGGTTGTTGGGGTTGATCATGATGAGGGCCTTGGTCCTGTTGGTGATCCTCTTGCGGATCATGTCGGTGTCCAGCCTCCAGTCCTCCTCCTCGATCTGCCTGTAGGACACGGTCCTGCCCTCGTAGAAGTTGATGTACTGGGCGTAGGACGGGTATCCGGGCCCCGGAACGAGGATCTCGTCGCCGGGCTCGATGAGGGTGCCCATCATGATGTTGATGCACTCGCTGACCCCCGCCGTGACGTAGACGTCCTGCGCGGTGATGCGGGCGCCGTGCTTCTCGAACTCCCTCTGCACGATGGCCTCGCGGAGGTCCAGGTTGCCCTGGGAGTCGCCGTATCCGTTGTCGGTCTCGTCGACCGCCGCTCTGAGCGTCGCCTTGAAGTACTCCGGGGTCTCGAAGTCCCACTTGTTGGGGTCCCCGATGTTGAGATCAAGGAGCTTCTTACCCGCTTTGGCGGCAGCGGCGGCGGGAACCGTGACCTCACGGATTGCGTAGTTCATTCCCATCGACCTTCTGGATGCCTTGATCTTCGTCTTCATAAGCGATCGGCACTGAACTACAATTATCCGATATAATCATGAGGGTCCGCGGAAACCGGACGGCTCCGCGGCGTTAGAACGGGTTTGGGCGGGCCGGGGGCCCGCCGGTGGTGATCAGATCACGTAGCTCGACCAGTAGAGCTCGTAGACGTTCTCGACGCCGCCCCTCTCCACGCCGAGGGCGTAGAGGATGCCGTCGTCCTGTCCGATGTAGCTGGTGTAGGTCGTGCCGTCCTCGGACGCGCAGATGTAGACGTCGCAGTACCTGGTGCCGTAGAGGAGGTCTGCGGAGATCGTGTACGCGTACTCCCCGTCCTCGTATCCGGGGCCCTTGGTCAGCCCGGTGACTGTCCAGGCCATCTCCTCGCCATTGTTCAGGACGGTGATGCTCCCGTCCTCGGAGACCTCCGTCACCTGGATGTGGATGGGGTCGTAGACCTCCTCGGAGGGGTCGTAGTACACGCACCAGTCGCCGACCTCTACCTCTGATCTCAGCTCGGACGAGGGGAACGGGTCGTCGCGGCCCCAGTCGTAACCGCGGTAGGTGTAGACCTCGTAGGTGCTTGACGATTCGCCCTCGGTCAGGACGGCGATTACCACGCCGTCGTAGACGTACTCGGTGACCGTGTTTCCGGACTCGTCGGTGTAGGTCGTCGCATCGCATTCCAGGGCGCCCCACGGGGTGTTGATGGTCCTGCCCTCGGCGGGTTCGCCCTCCGAAGGACCGAGTATGAAGTAGGGAGTTCCGGACTCGTCATCCATGTACTCCATGTTGACCATCACCGTCGACACGAGGCCGCCGTCGGCGTACTCTATGTAGACCTCCCTGTCGCTCTCGTACGAGCCGATGACCACACCGTCCTCGATGGTGTACACGACGCTGGTGACGTTGTACCCGAAGGGCTCGTAGACGCGTTCCAGGTCGAAGGCACCGGAGCCGACGACGAGGCTGGAGTACGCCAGGCTGTACTCCGTGACCGTGGTGCCGACAATCTCCTGGCGGAGGTAGACCACGCCGTCGTCCTTGCCGACGAACGTGTACGTCATGTCGAACCCGTCCTCCTCCAGGTAGACGTCGCACATGATGTTGCCGTACTCGGTGTTCTTCACGTACGCGGTTCCCACAGGTTCGAGCCCGCGGAACCCGTTCGCGTTGATGAAGTACGAGACGGGGTCGGTGTGCGTCTCCCCGGTGCCCACGACGGTGTAGGTGACCTGGTCGCCCTCGACGGCGGTGACGGCCCTGGTCAGGAAGTCCGTGCTCGTGGTCCCGTCGATGCCGTACTCGCGCACGAGGTAGGACACGACGTCCCCCGGCTCGACCTCGGTCTCCTGCTGGTTCACGTCCACGCTGACGGTGGCCCCGTAGACGCTGGACTCCATCAGCTCGAAGGTGTAGTTCCATTCGTCGGTAGCCGATTGGCACATCAGGTTGGCACCTGTGCGCTGGTCGATCCAGTAGGTCCAGGTCTCTCCGTCCGTTGTTATCTCGTAGACGTCGCACAGGACCTCCTCGCCCATGAACTCCAGTGTCCCGGTGCGGACCGGATCGATCATCGAGATGTACCTGAGGTAGTAGCTGTAGGTGTAGTAGTCCTCGCCGGACGTGGCTGTAATCATTGTCAGCCCGGTCTCGTCCGACATGAAGACGTATTCTCTGTAGTAGTAGGTGCTGGTGGCCTCTCCGTAGGCGGAATCCTGGACGTACGCCTGGTAGAGGAAGTAGTCTCCGACTTCGATCTGCCTGTAGCCTTCATCCTGATCCTGGTCGAAGGAGTACCAGGTGAATCCGGCCACGGCGATAACTATCACCGCTACGGCGATGATGATTGCCATGTTCTTCGAATTCATGACTAACTAATCAGTTGGTGACTATTTAAAGTAAACTTGTCTGGAAATCCCGGATCGGCTGTACGACCTGTCTTGTTGAAGCGGTCGCCCGCTCCCCTTTTACCGTGGTCGACTATATCCACACATGCGCGCCCAGATGACCTCCATGCTGTTCTCTTTCGGGAAGTCCAAGAAGAAGACCGAAGCCCCCGGGCAGTCCAAGCCCGGTTTCATGGGCTCGGTCACGGAGAGCGTACACGGTGCCCGTCTCGATGGGAGCTCCATCGTCCTGTGGAGGGGGATCGGCGGGGGGACGTACCCGTGCAGGCCCGTCGGACCCTGGATCTCCGAGGAGACCCGCGGTGGATCGTTCAGGCTCGTCTTCCAGGACATGAGCGCGCTTGGCAGGATGAGCGGCGCAACCATGGCAACCGTGAGCGAGGTGTCGAGGTCGGTGGCCCTCTCCGTTTGCCGCAGGAGGGAGCTCACCGGGATGCTGAGCGTCTACACCCCGGACAGGGAGGACGCCAGGGGGTTCATGGCGGAGGTCCTCGGACACAGGCCCGTCGAGTACGGTTTCTCGGTGGGGTGCATGGAGGCCAACATGGCCAACTTCCGCGGATGGCCATGGGAGGGGGACGAGCGTCTTCCGGGTCCCATGTGCCTCTTCGGCGACTACATCGGTGGGCCTGACTCATTGGACGAGCCCGCCAACCGCGACCTCCTCGCCGATTTCGGTCTCGGTTATCATTCAGGCGGGAGGAGTGTCATGGTCCTGAGCGCAGACCTGGGCGGCGGAACATACACGCTGGCGGATGCCGATGCTGAAACCACATCATCCGTTGCCGACGGGGAGTTCAGGATCATCATCGGCGCCGGCATGGTCCCGTTCCACAAGGGTGATGGCGCATCTCTCGTGATGTCGGCCGAGGGGATCAGCCGCGAGGATGCCATGCTGGTGTGCTCGGACCGTCTCCGCAGCAGCGGCCTCGGCGTGTACACCCCGAGAAGGGAGGATGCGTCGCAGCTAATGGCCGATGCAAACAGGGGCAGGAGGCCGACGGAGAACAGGGACGTCCCGGAACTGATGGGCATGTCCTGCTTCACGGCGAAGGGATATGACGGGATGAGGCCGAGGGCCGTATTCGGCAGCCCTCCGGCCCCAGGGGTTTGAGAATCACTCGAGGTCGATGGTTACGTTCCTCTTCAGTCCGAGGTCGCCGGCGGCCTCCAGGGACTTGACGATGGCGCAGGGCACCGGGCAGGCGGTGTGGCGGATGTTCTCGGTGGCCCAGGCGTAGACCTTGGACTCGTTGAAGGGGGCGCCGACCTCCTCGTAGGCGACGAGGGACATCTCGGGGTTCTTGGCGACCATGGGGCAGTCGCTCTCGATCCTGATGTTGACGGTCATCATGTCCTCGGAGGGTGTGGCGTAGATCGTGGTGGTCTTGCCGCAGACCCCGGCTTTGACGGTGGTTTTGCAATCCGACATTCGTATTCCTCTGAGTCTTCGAGGTCCCATCCACCTATATATAGAGTTTCGGTGAAACTCCTGTGATTCAAGGTCCTGTAAGGGTTCTGGAAGGACAGGGTATCGATTTCGTATTGTAGAGGGGTCGGATCGGGATCTGGACCAACAGTCTCAGAATCCGAAACGGTTCCTTCACAGGGAGAAGGTCTCCGAGAAAAAGATGGAAGATGAAGGCCGGACGGGAGTCCTGTCCGACCTATGAATTTCAGTTCCACCAGTCGCCGCGGCGGTCGATGGTCTCGTCCCTGTCGGGTCCGAGGCTGATGATGTCCGCGGGGACCTTGAGGTACTTCTCGACGAACTCGATGTACTCGCGCATCTCTCCAGGGAGGTTGTCGTATCCGGCCTTCACGACGGACATGGTGTCCTCGGGCCTCCATCCATTCCAGCCCTTGAAGTGCTCGTACACCGGCTTGGCCCTGTTGAGCTTGGCGATGGACGCGGGGAAGTGCTTCACCTCCTCGCCGTCGATCTCGTACGCCACGCACACCGGGAGGTCGGGGGTGTCGTTGAGGACGTCGATCTTGGTGATGCCCATGGACGTGAAGCCGCACATCCTGGAGGCGTGCTCGCACACCACGAGGTCCAGCCATCCGCATCTCCTGCCCCTTCCGGTGGTTACGCCGAACTCGCCACCCTTGTGCTGCAGCGCCAGTTCCTCCTCGCCGGAGAGCTCCGTGACGAACGGCCCCTCACCCACGCGGGTGGTGTACGCCTTGATCACACCGAGAACACCGTCGATCCTGTTGGGTGCCACTCCGGATCCGGTGCAGATCCCGCCGCCGCAGGTGGCGGAGGACGTGACGTAGGGGTAGGTTCCGTGGTCGATGTCCAGCATGGCGCCCTGGGCGCCCTCGAAGATGACGTTCTTGCCCTGGTCCAGGGCGTCGTTGACGAGGACGGACGTGTCGCAGATGTACCTGCCGACCATGTCCCTCCATCCCCTCATCTTGTCGAGGAGCGACTCGACGGTGCACGAGCAGGGCTCGGCCTCCATCAGGTCCAGCATGTCCTTCTTGTAGGGGAGGATGAACGCGATCTTGTCGTCCAGGAGATCGTCCTCAAGCAGGTCGCCGGCCCTGAAGCCGATCCTTGCGATCTTGTCCTGGTATGCGGGTCCGATGCCCTTCTTGGTGGTTCCCACGACGTTCTTGCCGCGGTACTTCTCCTCGGCGCCGTCCAGCTTCTTGTGGTAGTTCATGATCAGGTGCGCCCTGTCGGAGATCCTGAGTCCGTCGACGCTACCGCCGTTGGCGATTACATGATTGATCTCATCGCCGAGCTCCTCCAGGTTGACCACGACGCCGTTCCCGATGACGGCCAGCTTGCCGGGCCTGACGACCCCCGAGGGGAGTCCGTGGAGCTTGAACGTCTTGCCGTCCACGATGATGGTGTGTCCGGCGTTGTTCCCTCCTTGGAAGCGGACGATCAGGTCTGCCTGCTCGTCGAGGTAGTCTGTGATCTTTCCTTTGCCTTCGTCCCCCCACTGGGCTCCGATGATAGCTAGACTGGGCATTTTCTGGCACCTAGTCCGACGCTAGATTATGCATCCTTATAAGGTTGCTGGGATGCCTCCCGGAGCCTGCCCTCCGCCCATGCGGAGATGTCCTCCAGCGTGACCAGCTCCAGATGCAGGCCGGGGCGGTCCTCGGCCATCTCCACGAGCTCGTCGGTGAAGCCGGATCTCGAGAACATGATGTAGCAGACGTTGTCCGAGTCCTTTATGGCATGGGATGCACGACGGACCAGCTCCCTGTATTCATTGACACCCGAGCGTCTTCTGGTGAACTTGCACTCGCCGGCGACGACGTACCTCACCTCTCCGTCCACAACCTTGGCGACGAGGTCTATGTCCGCATCCTCGGTCCGGACGCGGCCGGACTCGTCCTTCTCCACCGAGCCGTCCTCGTCCAGGACCGGGACCCTGCCTTCCCAGTTCCCGGTCCACCTGCACATCCGGGTGTCGGCGAGGTACTGCATGCAGACGTCCTCGAACCTGTGGCCGTAGAAGCTCGATATATCCTCACGCATGAGGTCGTACGCCTCGTCCACGTTGTTGGACTGGGCCAGGGCGAGGTTCCTGTTGATGACCTCGTACTGGAAGGACACGAACCCGTCTATTATGCGGAACTTCGTGCTCTTCTCCGACTTCCCGTAGGGGATGCGCCTCTCCACTATGTCGACGAGTTCCAGTCTCCTGAGGATGTCGGAGCAGTTGGTCTTGGACATGTCTGCCTTCTCGGCGATGACCTTCAGTGTGCTCGCCCCGTTGGCGATGGCGGCAATGACACGTTCGTGAACGGTCCAGCCGGGGAACTCCCTGGCCAGGAAGCTGTCCGATTCCAGCCGCAGGGGTGCGATGTCTCCAAGGAAGTTCCTCTTGATGCCCTCCTCGAGGGAGGGGCCCTTCAACAGCAGATGATACTGAGGAATGCCAGATGCGATGGCGTAGGCTCTGATCCTGTCCGCCTCGTCGAACTCCGGATGGAACAGACGGGACTCGGGGTACGAAAGCGGCCTCACCCTCAACTGTACGGGGAACCTCTGGAAGAGAGGCCTGTCCTCCCCGTTGATCTCCCTGATCATGCCGGAGATCGACGATCCGCAGACTATGAGGAAAATGTTCTGCCTCTTCAGTCTGTCATCGATGTACTTCTTCAGAAGGGGGGCGACCTCGTCCAGTTTGTCCACGGCATCAGGCAGTTCGTCCAGGAAGACCACCAACCTCTCCTCTGGTTCGAGGGTTTTCAGGAACTCGATGAGGTCAGAGAACTCCCTGATCTCCTCACGGAATCCGTCTCTGGGCTTCCCGGTGAACTCGGCGAGGCTGTCCGCTATCTGCCTGAGGATTCCCTCGGCACTCGTTCCCTGAAGGTCGATGGACAGATGCGGCTTGTCTTTGCAGAACTCCTGCACCAGGCTGGTCTTCCCGCATCTCCTTCTGCCGTAGATGGCACAGGTCTGCGGATATTCTGAGGAATAGTACTCCTCGAGCCTGCTCAGCTCCCTCTTCCTGCCGATGAACTCCATACGATTCGATTCAATTGTAAGGTTTAATCTTATAATAAAATATTGTAATATTTTTTCTTACGATTTCAAATCGTAAGATTAAATCTGACAATAAATCAAGAACGGAACCTATGTCCGGCGGTCACTGTGCGTCGGGGCTGAACTGCCTGTACAGGTCCAGGAGCTCCTCCAGCGGTATGTCCGTCTTGAAGGACGTGGGGGACACGTGGGACTTCGACGCCCTGCCGTGGCCGTTGAGGAACTCCACGAAGTCGTCGATCCTCGGAGGGGACATCTTCACGTGGGAGGAAAGCTCGCTCATGTCGTAGACGAACACCTGGTCGTCCAGCTCGTTCCTCCAGAGGCTCAGGTACTTGGCGCACCTGCGCTCGTCCGCCATGCCCTCCGGGGACATCCTGGATATGGTGTATGCGTCGTGCAGTGGCCCCAGCCAGAACGGGCCGAGCCTGTGCTCCCTGTCGGGGTACCTGGACGTGGAGCGCTCCATGGTCTCCATGTTGTACTGCATGTATCCCAGCTGGTCCAGGGAGTCGTCGGCGGCCTTGGCCCCCTCGGTGATCTGCACGTAGGTCCTGAAGTAGTGGTCCGCGTAGAAGGACAGCAGCGGTTTCATCCCGCGGTCGAATTTCGCCAGCTCCCTGGCGATGTTGCACATGAGGATCCTGAGTCCGCCCTCGTGGCACATGAACCCGCGGATAGGCTCGCACTGGTACCTGCGCCTGCACTTGGGGGCGTGGGCGCCGGCGAGCGGCGCGGTGTCGGTGGCGGTGATCGCCATTATCCCCCTCTTCCCCGTCCCGCGAACGGCTGACTGGAGGAAGGGCATGGGGGATCCGAAGGGATCGAGATCGACGTAGTCGAAGGACTCCTCGGTGAAGAGTATGTGGAGGTTCGAGCAGTTGGTCCGGCAGTTGGTCAGGCCGTTCAGCTCGATGTTGGCCTGGATGTAAGGCATAGCCGAGGGGCTGATGTCGTTGGCAGTGACCTCCGAACCGGGGACCTCGTTGGCGATCCTTACCGACCTGGAGCCGGTGGCGCACATGGCGTCGGCGACTGTGATGGACTCGCGTTCCAAAGACCTGAGGAGCATGACGCTGACGTCCCTGTTGAACGCCATCTGCTCGTTGAAGAACACGGACCCGACCTTCTTGCCGGGGCCGTGGACGGAGTGCTCGAGGGGGACCAGAATGTCGGTGCTCCCCTCCCTGATGACCGTACCCTCCGGGGTCACACGCTCTCCCCGTTCATCAGACGGACGATCTTGTAGGGCAGGATGTTCCTGTTGGTGGGCGTGACCTCGAGGATCCTGACGTCGTCCCTCCTCCTGATGTCCTGGAGAAGAGGGTTCCTGGATTTCTTGTGGAGCGTGATGATCATGGGCTTGTCCGCGTCCAGGGCCTCCTTGACGGCCTCGATGAACAGCTCGCTCTCGACCTCCATCTTCCCGACCTCGTCGATGACGATGATGTCGCAGTTCTGGCATGCATCGCGGATTGCCTTGACGCCGATCTCCTCGAGCTTGCTGAGGTCTACCCCGATCTTGCCGACCATGACCTTGCTCTCGATCTCGGTGCTGGCGAACACGGCGGTCTCGCCGGTGGCCAGGTCCCTGACCGTGAAGCCGGTCTTGTGCCTGCCGTCGCCCACGGGCTCGTCGATCATGCCTCCGATGGACAGCTCCTCCTCTTTCAGCATCTCGATTACCCTGAGCAGGGCATAGGTCTTCCCCGAACCGGGGAGGCCGGTGATTCCGATCTTGATATCAGCTATCATGGACACGCCCGCCAGTTGAAAGACTGGCCTAACGGAGATGGAACTAAGAATATATAAACCGTCGGCAGGATTCGCGGTCTCTTCGTTCTGTAAGTCGTCGTTTGGTGTCGGAAAACCGAGATTTCCTACGGCATTCGTCGAAGTGTTAAGTGCCGTTCGGGACGGCCAGACGACTTTAGCAGATGTCGGACACGTACATCAGAGGGTATCCGAGCTCCCTGTCGTA
>CASFMM010000049.1 GCA_949295765.1 uncultured Methanomassiliicoccales archaeon
GATGTTCATGGCCTCGAACCTGTCGAAGCGGGGGTTGTTGTGGGTGAGGAAGTACGCTCCGGTGATGTGGTCGTGGATCGCACCGATGATGGGTCCTCCATACCTGGGGGACAGGATGTTCTCCTGGACCTGCATGAGAATCCTGGCCTCTGCGCGGGCCTCGTCCGACTGCAGGACGTGCAGGTTCATCTCGTCACCGTCGAAGTCCGCGTTGTACGGGGGACAGTCGGTGAGGTTGAACCTGAAGGTGCGTCCGTCCATGATCCTGACGCGGTGCGCCATCATGGACATCCTGTGCAGCGAGGGCTGCCTGTTGAACAGCACGACGTCGCCGTCGACGAGCTGCCTCTCGACGGTGTAGTCGATGTCTATTCCCTCGGCGACATCGGCGGCGTTCCTGTCCGTGACCCTGATCCTCCTTCCGTCGGAACGGATGACGTAGTTGACTCCGGGGAGGTAGGGCTTGTCGGGTGTGGGCGAGGGGCCGCGTGCGACCATCTCCCTGACCTTCTCGATGTTGTGCTCGTTCACGTGGACGGGCACGGTGAGCTCCCTGGCCGCGATGACGGGCACTCCGACCTCGTTGATGGACAGCAGGGGGTCGGGGGAGATGACGGTACGGGCGGAGAAGTTCACACGCTTACCGGACAGGTTGGATCTGAAACGTCCCTCCTTACCCTTGAGCCTCTGGGCCAGGGTCTTCAGCGGACGGCCGGACCTGTGCCTCGCGGGCGGGATTCCGGACGTCTGGTTGTCGAAGTAGGTGGTGACGTGGTACTGGAGCAGCTCCCAGAGGTCCTCGACGATGAGCTGGGGGGCTCCCGCGTCACGGTTCTCCCTGAGCCTCTGGTTGATCCTCAGGACGTCGACCAGCTTGTGGGTCAGGTCGTCCTCGGACCTGTCTCCGGAGTCCAGGGTGATGGAGGGCCTCACGGTGACAGGAGGCACGGCGAGCGCGGTCAGGACCATCCACTCGGGCCTGCATGTGGAGGGCTCGATTCCCAGGGTGACGAGGTCCTCGTCGGGGATCCTCTCGAGCCTCTCGCGGACCTCCTTGGCGGTGAGCTTGTGGTTGTCCTCGACCTCGCGGAAGGTGGTGGGCTTGTCGAGCTTGATCTTGATCTGCTCGGCTCCGCAGTAGGGGCAGATGCCCTTTCCGGACGCGTCCTTGGCGGTCTCCTTGGAGAAGTTCTTCACCTCGATGGTGCCTCCTCCGAGCTCCTCCATCCTCTCCATGCTCTCCCTGCGGGCCTGGATCTGGTCCTCCGAGAGCATCAGCCTGCCACACTTGCAGCAGGTCGACTCCAGGAGCATCTTGATGTCCTTGATGAACCCGACGTGGATGACGGGCATGGCGAGGTCGATGTGTCCGAAGTGTCCGGGACACTCGTCCACCTTGCATCCGCAGGTCTTGCAGCGCAGACCGGGCTCGATGACTCCCATGTGGGGGTCCATGAGTCCCATCTCGATGGGGTATCCCTCTTCGTCGTAGGTGTCTGCGGTAATGACCTTGGTCGCAGACATCTTCCTGATCTCCTCGGGGGAGACGCAGGAGAATTTGATCGATCCGATCCTCTTGGTGATTCCGCGAACTGTCATCTCAAGTCCTCCAGCTGAAGCCTCATGGCGACACCAAGCGACAGGAGCTCGTCCATGAGGAGTTTGAATGCGTACGAAGTCTGCACCAGGTAGATGTTGGTGTTGTTCTTGCACACGGGACAGTACAGGGATCCGTGCCTGTCCATGATGGCGATGTGACCGCACTTGGGGTTGCCGCAGATGTACTGCTGGGTACCGTCGGACTCGTCGAGCAGCCTGTCCTTGATGACCATGGCCGCTCCGTGACCGATGAGACAGTCCCTCTCCATCTCTCCGAACCTGAGACCTCCCTGCCTGGAGCGTCCCTCGGTGGGCTGCCTGGTGAGGATCTGCACGGGTCCCCTGGACCTGACGTGCATCTTTCCGCTGACCATGTGGTGCAGCTTCTCGTAGAAGATCACACCGGTGTAGACGTCCGCCTGGATCATGCGTCCGGTCCTTCCGTCGTACATGACCTCCTTACCGGACCTGTTGAACCCGTTCCTGACGAGACCGTCGCGGATGGACTCCTCGTTCTCTCCGGAGAAGGCGGTTCCGTCTATGATGCGTCCCTCCATGGATCCGACCTTGCCCGCGATCATCTCGAGCACGTGCCCGATGGTCATACGGGACGGGATTCCGTGGGGGTTGACGACGAGGTCGGGGGTGACTCCGTCGGCCGTGAAGGGCATGTCGCACTGGTCGACGAGCCTTCCGACGACTCCCTTCTGTCCGAACCTGGAGCAGAACTTGTCGCCCAGCTCGGGGATCCTCTCGTCCCTGACCTTCACACGGACGAGCCTGGAGCCGTTCTCGGACTCCGTGATCATGACGGAGTCGACGTATCCCTTCTCGCCGGGCCTGACGGTGACCGATGTCTCCCTCCTCTTCTGGGGCGTGAGGAAGTCGGTCTCCTCCTCCAGGAACCTGGGCGGGGAGGTCTTTCCGATGAGGACGTCCGATCCGTGGACCTCGCTCTCGGGCGAGATGAGTCCGTCCTCTCCGAGGGAGGCGTACGCCAGGTCGGCGCGGGCGCCCATTATGTCGGGGGAGGGGATCTCGAAGTGGTCCTCCTGTCCTCCGGGGTAGCGGCGCTCCTCGGCGCGGTAGGACCTCATGAACGTGGACCTGCCCAGTCCCCTCTGGACCGAGCTCTTGTTCATGACGAGCGCATCCTCGATGTTGTATCCGTGGTAGGACAGGACGGCGATGCAGAAGTTCTGACCGGCGGGCCTGTGGCTGTATCCCATGAACTGCATGGTCTGGGTCTGAACCATCGGGACCTGGGGGTACTGCATCAGGTGGCCCCTGGTGTCGGGCCTGATCCTGTAGTTGGCGGTGGGGATTCCCAGAGCCTGCTTACCCATACCCGCACCCATAGTGACACGGGGCGCGGAGTTGTGCTCGGGGTACGGAACGATTCCGGAAGCCACACCCAGGATGACCATGGGGTCGACCTCCATGTGGGTGTACTTGGGCTCGATCTTGCTGGGGACGGTGAAGTCCTCCCCGCACCATTTGCAGTGGAGCACGCAGTCCCCGTCCTTGCCGGGGTTCATCCAGTCGGCGTCCATGGGGGACATGGCGTGGTTGCAGCACGGGCACCTCTTGGGGGTGTCGTAGGCGTCGACGAGGACGAGTGCGTCCTCCTCCTCCTCGGCGTCGAGCCACTCGATGATGCCCTCGCGGAACAGGTCGTTCCATTTGACCTTGCCCTCGCGGATGCCCTCGACGTGCCTCCTGGTGATCATGAGCCTGCCGTTCTTGACGATGAGCAGCGGCCTTCTGAGACGTCCCTCGTCGCAGTTGATGATGACCTCGCCCATCTCCTCGTCGTGGCGGATGTTGATCTCGTTGGAGATGAGACCGCACCTCCTGCGCTCCCTGATCTCGCTGACGAGCTTGTTGGCGTCGGAGTGGACTCCGACCAGGTCCCCGTTCACGTAGACACGGGTTCCGCTGCCGGATTTGACGGACTCGATGTCGAGCTCCCTGAGCATCCACTTGATGTCGTTCTCGGGGAAGCCCTCGGACACGTCGATGATGAGCGCGGCGTTCTTCACCAGTCCGCAGTTCTGACCCTCGGGGGTCTCGGAGGGGCAGAGCCTTCCCCACTGGGTGGGGTGAAGGTCACGCGCCTCGAAGTGGGGCTGCGACCTGGTCAGGGAGGACGTGATCCTCCTGAGGTGGGACATGGCGGACAGGTTGGACGTCCTGTCCAGAAGCTGGGACACTCCCGCGCGTCCTCCGACCCAGTTACCTGTGGCGAGGGCGTGGAGGAGCTTGTGCGTGAGCAGGTCGGGACGGATGGAGGAGGCGATGTTCATCTCGCTCTTCTTCCTTCCCCAGTTCCTCTCCAGCTGGTACTTGAGGTCCTTCATGAGGCTGCTGAAGCTGGTCCTGAAGAGGTCCTCCATGAGGTCCCCGGACAGCTTGAGCCTCTTGTTGGCGTAGTGGTCCTTGTCGTCCTCCTTCCTCTTGCCCAGGGACAGCTCCAGGACGGAACGCGCGATGCGTCCGAGGAAGATGGCCTTCTTCATGCGGTCCGCCTCGGTGTCTCCGAGGTGGGGCAGCAGGGACCTGTCGAGGATGCTCTCGACCTTCTTGGTCCTGTACTCCTTCGCCTGACCGGCGGCGAAGTTCCTCTCGAGGAACAGGATGGCATCCTCTTTGGTGTGATATCCGTTGGGTGCGTAGGTCTTCTTGTCGAAGGAGGCCTCGATGTTGGCGTAGACGATGTTGGCCATCGCCTCGTCGGAGACGATGGTCTCGAAGATCTCCTCGTCGGACTCCATGCCCAGCGCCTTCATCAGCGCGATGAGCGGGATGGATCCGGATGCGACGGGCACGGAGACCATGACCATGCCGTCCTTCTTCTTCTCAACGAGGGTGAGCGCGCGGTATCCGTCCTTCTGGGAGAACACCTTGGCGACCTCGACGGCCGCCCCGTACTTCTCGTTGTACTCGACCATGACCCTGTTGGGGGCCAGGTCCTCGAGTGTGATCAGGACCCTCTCGGTTCCGCCGATGATGAAGTATCCTCCGGGCTCCCTGGGGTCCTCCTTCTGCTTGACGAGCTCCTCGGCGTACTCGGCGTCGGTGAGCGTGCGCTCGAGATGCCTCTCGATGACCTCCCTGTTGAGGTTGCATCCCTTGGACTTGACCATCATGGGGAGGTCTCCCACGTGGACCCATTTGTCGCCCTCGGGCATCTCCTTCTCGACCCCGTCCTCGTAGACCTCAAACCTCACGTAGACCGGGGACATGTAGTTGAGGTTCCTGAGCCTGGCCTCCATGGGGGTGAGCTCGTGGCTGTAACCGTTGGCCTCCATGACCTTGGGCTCCTCGATGCGGATGGTGGGCTTGGCCTGCAGGTCGATGTTGCCGTCGTCGTCCCTCTTCCTTCCGATGTGGATCTCGATGTTCCTTCCGCCGGTCCTCTCCGGGTCCAGCTTGATGATTCCCCTCTCGGCGTCGTCCGTGGGGACCCTGATGTCGTCGACGATCCTCTGCATCCTGCTGTTGGGGTTGTCGGGGGTCGCGAGGAAGTCGTTGAAAGACGAGGTGTGGTGGTTGACGATGTTGCGCTCGGAGAAGTACAGTTTGACTAGATCCCTCAATTGCTTACCCCCTGATTACGAGCCTGTACGCCACAAATTCCTCGGCGGTTTCGCTCTTCCTGACGATTTTCACCACACGGCCCTCGTCGATGGGTCCATGGATGCTCTCCAGGACCTTGATGCCCGGATCGCTTTTCCTTATCTTGGGGAGCTGGTCGGGTGTCATGCCCTTCCTCTGAAGGACCGCCTCCGCCTCCTCCTCGGACAAGAGGTGGTGCTCAGGCACGAGGACGTGCTTGAGTACGTTGAACGAGATGTTTTCTGCTGCCAAGTGATTCACCTACTTTTGCCCAGCCCGGTCAGCTGGAAATCAGTTTCCGAGAAATGCCGTGCATGCCTTCCTCATACTTGATCTGCCGTTCGATCGCTCATGAAGTCCATGGCGGGCCTGAAGGGATTCGAACCCTTGACCACCTGATTAAAAGTCAGATGCTCTACCTAGCTGAGCTACAGGCCCATGGATAGCTTTTAAGCTGTAATTGGGGTGGAAACCGTACTTGTATATAATAGGTTCTGTAAGGAAACAAAGGAGCATCCAACCTCCGAAATATGCATCCGTATCCGTCCGTATCCCGGCTCGGATGACCGGGACTGGATGAAGAACCAATTATATACGGAGAGGCTCTAGACTGAATCCAACTCGAAGCGTGAGCCAATGAAGATTGCAGAGGTCAGCGAAAGATACGGAATACCCCAGGACACCCTCCGCTACTACGAGCGCGAGGGAGTCATCCCCGAGATCAAGAGGGGGAACGGGAACATCCGCGACTACTCCGAGGAGGACTGCAAGGCGATAGTCTTCGCCCAGTGCCTCAAGGCAGCGGGATTCTCCGTCGAGGACATAGTCGAGTACCGCAGGCTCTCCGACATGGGGGACGGGACCATCCCCGACAGGCTTGCGCTCATGCAGAGGAAGAGGGAGGACATGGTCCAGCAGCGCGAGGCCCTCGACAAGGCGCTCAGGTTGCTGAACCACAAGATTTTCTGTTACGAGAGGGCCGTGGAGACGGGCGTCCTCAGCTGGGACGACCCGAACTGGAGCCCGGAGTGAGTGTCTTCACCATCTGCAGATCCGTGCGGCCGAAAAAGAACTCCGGATCGGCCGTGACGTCGACAAACCCCTCTCTGCGATAGATGTGTACGGCATCCTCGAACACCGAGCATGTGGACAGCACCGCCTTCGTCCCTCCGCGTCTGGCTATCTCATCCAGACACGCCCTCAGGATCATGGTTCCGTGGCCGTGACCACGATGACCCTCGGCGGTGGTCAGCTTCACAAGATCCCAGACGCCTCCGCCCTTGGGAATCGCCATGCATGTGGCAATGATCTCCACGCCCTCCTCGCCCAGGAGTATTACGGATCCCGACTCCGCGTAGGAGTCCAGATTGTCGAAGAGCTCGATGTCCTTCTCTTCCAACTCGAACCTCTTCTCTATCCAGGCCCTGTTCAGACGAACGAAGTCGTCTCTGAACATCGACCCATAAGGTACGATTCTCATGGCGATTCGCTCAGGACCTCTTCCTGGCGAACACCAGATACCCGGTGTGCCCGAGCGTGTCGAAGGACGGCCTGACGCCTCCGGGATGGACCTCCAGGTAGCGCTGGATGTTCTCGAGCGCGTGCACGTCCGAATATCCGGACTCCCTGAGCGCGACCACGATGGACTCCACCTGGTTCATGTTGGGGACGTAGGCGCACAGCCTCCCCCCGTTGCGGAGGTTCCCGTCCAGGTTCGGAAGGGCCAGCCACGGGTCGGGCATGTCCATGGTGAGCACATCGGCCTGCCAATCCGCGCCGGCGTCCATCTCCCTGGCGTCGCCGATGGCGTAGGACCAGTACTTGTCGAGGCCGACCCTCGCCACGTTCCTTCCCGCACGGTGGGCGTTCTCCTCCTTGAGCTCCAGGGTGTGGACGCGGCCCTCTGGTGCGACCGCGTGCAGGAGGGCGGTGGTCAGCCCTCCGGAGCCTGCGCCGACCTCTATGACCCTGTCCCCGCACTTCACATCGCAGTGCAGGAGGATCGTCGCGGCGTCCTTGGCCGAGATGATCTGGGCCCCCCTCTCCAGGGACTCCATCAGCTCCAGCACCCCGGGGCGGAACACAGTGTACTCCCTGCCGACCACGGTCAGCCTGTCACCGTCGTCCAGGTCCCTGAACCTGCTGCCGTCGATGGCGCCGAGCGACTGCGCCTTGACCATACCGTAGGCCACCTTGACCCAGACCCTCTTGCCGTTCGCGTCCTCGAGATAGACCGTCTCGCCCTCTTGGAATGCCATGGGGGTCCGAACAGGCTCTCGATTTATGTTCCTATCGTCGGTTCCTCATGCGGAACTGCGACGGTTAAAATGAATCATGAGGATATCCGATCATGACCAAGGGAATACTGGGCGTCATCGCATGCCCGATGCTTGAGGATGAACTCATCTACAGCATGTCCCACGATTCCGAGGATAAGAACGTCTGCGTCCTGGACACGCCGTACAACGGCAGTCTGAAACGCAAGCTGGATGCAAACGGCGTCGCCTACACGACCATGGACGAGTGGGAGTTCATGCACAGCGAGTCGGGGCTGGACAGAGACAGGTTCAACATCGTCATCAAGATGAAGAACCTGGCCCTTCACGCCGAGCCCAAGGTCCTGATGGAGGACCTGGAGAACGACCTGACCATGATCCAGGGCAGGGTGGACGCCGTCGCGATGTACTACGGCATGTGCGGGAACTACGGCATGGACCTCACGAAATGGGCGGACGAGCACCTCTCCATACCCGTGAGGACCTTCAGGGACTGCAACGGACGCGTCTGCGACGACTGCGTCGGAGTGGCGGTCGGGGGACTCGCCGGATACCAGCATCTGATCAAGGACTACACGGGGGTCATGCTCCTGACCCCGGCGGTGGCCACCAACTGGGAGGACTTCCTGGGGGCGTCGGACATGGCCAAGGGCCTGGCAGATCTGACACAGAAGCTCGAGCAGAACGTCGCTGAGATCAACAAGAGAATCGACGAGATCGACGAGAGACTCAAGACCCTCGAGGAGAACTTTGAGGACCTGAAGAACGACGTGGACAACATCGGCAACAAGGTCGATGACTGGACAGAGGCCAACGACCTGACCATCAGCGAGCTCATCAACAGAATACAGAGCCTCGTATTCGTTCCCGAGTACAAGGACGGCATGGCGTCGTCATACGCCTACACCGTGGCCGGACAGGCCGTTTCCGAGACCCAGAACGTCATCGCCACATTCCAGGTAAAGCCCAACGAGCTTGCGGCTGACATCGTGGCGGCAGCAAAGGAGGGCAACGTCACACTCAGCGCGGTGCCCGTCATCAACCGCACGGCAGCCGGAGAGTCCACGGACATCAGCGGTGAGGACATCAAGGTCGAGCTCGGAGAGTTCCCCGGCCGCGTGGAGATCGAGGCGCTTGTTCCCAGGAACATGCAGAACTTCTACATCGCCCTCACCGTATGCGACAAGGACAAGCCCGAGGGCAGCCACGTGACCAGCGAGTACGTGGAGGTGGAAAGACAGAACACCTCTCTTGACGGCAACTACGCACTCGTAAATGCAGAGGACAACAGGACCGTCTACAATTACAACACAGCCCACTTTGAGAGACAGTGGAGCGAGTATCCCGGTGAGGTGGCCTTCTATGAGGGCTACGACCTGAAGTTCAACTACGGCGGTGAGTACGTGGAGATCAGCGAGGCCGAGGAGGCTCTCTTCCTCCCCGAGGGCTCCCTGGCGCTTGAATACACATTCAGCACCAGCGATCCCTACGGCTACCTCGGAATCAATGTGGCCAGGGACGAGGAGAAAGGCTACGGAGCGGTCGCTTCCATGAAGGAGAACCCCGTCAACAACGTAGGCGACAAGATCACCGTATACAACACCTTCTACTACAACAGCTCATACAACACAGTGGGAGAGGTCAGCGGAGAGACCACTTACGAGATCACCAATGTAAGGTACACCCTCAACCTGCAGCTGATGGCATGGGGTGACGAGCAGAGGATCCCCTGGACATACGAGCGCGCCGTGGATCACAGGATACTCTACAACGGTACCCAGGATCCTCTCTTCCTTGACGAGGCCGCTATCCTGAACTGGGAGACAGACTACGCAGGAAAGGACGGAGCCGCCGAGAACATCGAGGAGCTTCTTAAGAACGGAACGCCCAGATTCGAGAAGTTTGACCGTACCGTAGAGGGCGGACAGGCCGAGGACATGCTGAGAACTGGAGCCCCCGACGCCAGCGACATCGTCGGTGAAGGCAATGTGGTGATAGAGGTATCGTCCCGTCTTGCCGCTCAGGTAGTAGACGTGACCATCGACGGCTATCAGTTCGAGAAAGGCCGCGACGTGCGCTACGACATCCAGAAGGTATACACCGATAACAACGCGCACAGCGAGGTGGTCATCAACCTGACATACACCCTCGGCGAGATGCCCGTGGACCGCACCAAGGCCAACAGAAACGCGATAGATCTCGGAAATCAGTCCATACCTTTCATCGGCTCGTCCAAGTACTTTAAGGATCTTGGCAGTGTGCCTTTTGACAACGCATACCCCGGTGACGAGTTCTTCGAGGACAAGAACGCATTCATCGCTTCCCTCGCCGACAACGGCAACGCATACGGTGCAACTGATTACGACTACACCACTCTCGCATGGAGAGTCCTCGACAACTATCCTTATCAGGAGGCTCTCGGAAGGGGCAGCAACATCCCTTACGATGATCTCTGGACATTCCTGGGCATCCTGAAGGAGAACCATCCCAATGAGACTGATGAGCCCAACCCCGCTTACATCAGGATTTCGTCCAAGGATATCGATAAGTTCGGTGATGAGTTCAATTTCACCACGACTGTGGAGACATGGTACGGCGTGACATACGAGTTCAACGCAACCGCCACCATTGACAATCCCGTATACTCGCTTGAGTTCGACGAAGGCGTGGTGGTTTCGACAGGCGAGTTCACAGCACACGCATACCTCGGAGGCCAGATACCCAACAGCGGTGCTCATGCAGGCAAGTACTCCTTCCCTATAGTACGCCTCAACGAGTACTTCCATGTAGAGAACTATGACGGCCAGGACAACCTCCGCGTGAGATTCGAGCCCATCACCAAGGAGAACGCCCTCACAGGATATGTCAATGTTCCCACTCCCACCGAACTTGACGTGAAGGTCAATCCCGACGGATCCCTCGATATGA
>CASFMM010000050.1 GCA_949295765.1 uncultured Methanomassiliicoccales archaeon
CCCGCGTCACATCAAGGTTTCGCACGGCAGGGACTACGATGACTGCCGCATAAACAGGGGCGTCTTCTTCGGTGCGCACTCGGCCTCCCAGCTGGTGCACGCTTACGTCGCCCCTTTGAACAATCAAGAGGTCAACCGATGATCGAGAACGTCGTCTCCATCAAGCTCCCCGTGGACGAGGAGCTCAGGGTTCAGAAGAACAGGATCGCGCCGGAGGGCATTGGACCGGACGCGAAGAGGATATGCATCGTCACTGGAACGCACGGCGACGAGCTGGAGGGGCAGCTGGTCTGCTTCGAGCTCGCCAGGTTCTTGAACGCCAACATGCAGCACCTAAAGGGAATCGTGGACATATACCCCGCCCTGAACCCGCTCGGGATAGACTCCATAACAAGGGGGATCCCGGGATTCGACCTCGACATGAACAGGACCTTCCCCGGCAGGAAGGACGGCTCCATGCCGGAGTACATCGCGTCCGAGATCTTCAACGACATAGCGGGGGCGGACGTCTGCATCGACATTCACGCCAGCAACATCTTCCTGAGGGAGATCCCCCAGATCAGGATCAACGAGCTCACGGCGGAGGAGCTGGTGCCCCTCGCGAAGTACATGAACGTGGACTTCGTCTGGGTGCATTCCGCGTCCACCGTCCTCGAATCCACTCTCGCGTATTCTCTGAACATGGTCGGGACCAAGACGCTGGTGGCCGAGATGGGTGTGGGCATGAGGCTCACCATCGAGTACGGCAACCAGCTCAGCAAGGGCATCATCTCGCTCATGGCCCATCTGGGCATGTGGGACGGCCCCGTCCCCTACGTCAGGGAGCCCATAGTGTCCGTGGACGGCAAGGTGGAGTACATCAACGCAGCCAAGGGCGGGATATTCGTGCCCCGCATTGAGCACTGGAGGGGAGTACGCCAGGGGGAGCACCTGGGTGACATCGTCAGCCCCATGACCGGCGAGGTCCTCGTGAAGGTTGAGTCGCCCTGCGACGGCCTCGTGTTCACGCTTAGGGAGTACCCCGTGGTCGACGAGGGTTCGCTGGTCGCCAGGATCCTGAGGGAGTGATAGCATGGAGAAGACCGTCATCTACGAGCTGGAGTCCATGTACAGGGACTCCTTCCGCATAACCGGATTCAGGTTCGGATCCGGGGAGAAGACCCTCTGCGTCGTCGGTTCTATGAGGGGTAACGAGGTTCAGCAGCTCTACTGCTGCTCCCAGCTGGTGGACAGGCTGAAGACCCTGGAGGCCAGGGGCCTGATCAACGAGGGCCACTCCATCACCGTGATCCCCTGCGTGAACCCCTATTCCATGAACATCGGCAAGAGGTTCTGGCCCACTGACAACTCCGACATCAACAGGATGTTCCCCGGCTACGACCTGGGGGAGACCACACAGAGGATCGCCGACGGGCTGTTCAAGGAGCTCATGGGCTACAGGTACGGCATCCAGTTCGCCAGCTACCACGTTCCCGGCAAGTTCACACCCCACGTAAGGATGATGAAGACGGGTTTCGAGAGCGTCGACGACGCCAGAATCTTCGCCCTCCCGTATGTGGTGCTGGTCGACCCTGTGCCGTTCGACTCGGGGGTCCTGAACTACAACTGGCAGATATGGGAGACGAAGGCTTTCTCGCTCTACACCCAGGAGACGTCCAGGATCGACAGGGCCAGCGCCATGCAGGTCGTCGACAGCGTCACGAGGTTCCTGAACAGGATCGGTGCAGTGTCCTACGACGGGAAGGCCGGTTACAACCCGGACATCATCGAGGAGAGCCATCTGGTGAGCATCCAGACCACCGAGGCCGGCATATTCGAGCCCCTCGTCGAGGTGGAGGCCCAGGTCAACGCCGGCGACGTGATCGCCCGCGTCATCAACCCCTACGAGGGTTCCGTCAGACAGGAGATCATAGCCGAATGCGACAGCGTCGTGTTCTTCAGGCACTCCGATCCCCTGGTGTACGCGGACACGGTGGTGTTCAGGCTCATCCCCATCGGCGAGTTCAAGATCGTGAGTGGTGCCGCAGGCCAGCCCTCGGACTGATGGTGTCGATGTAATTCTACTAAAACAAAAGGCGTTTTTGCCGGCGACCCCGGATGCGGGGCCGCCGGCGTTAAGATCGTTCAGGCCAATGCGCCCGAATCTGTTTCGAACAGGTTGGAGCCGTTGACAGTCACGTAAATGCTGGAGCCATGGTCCTGCAACAGCATGAAACCGTACGTCAGATCCAGATACGGCATGTAGAACACCTGGAGAGTGTAGCCGGCATCCTCCGGGACGGGCACCGACAGCGAGACGGTGTTGTGTTCTCCCGATCCCAGAACGTCCTTGACGTCGTTGAGTATGACCTCATGGTCTCCATACGAGCCGATCAGGAAATCGTCTATCGTGATCTGCTCCAATGTTCCCTCCGCGTTCTCGTACTCGAGGGTCGCGGCACCGTCGACAAGTTCGACAACGGTCACCCTGACCTCGCGGTTGAGGAATTGTCCGTCCTCGGTCATCATGGCTAGGAAGACGTCGAAGTAGGTGCCCACACGCAGCTCCCAGGCCGGGGCGGTGATTCCGTCACCGACGTTGGTGGAGAACAGGAGTGTCTGCACCTCCAAGGAACCATCAGGATAGTTGTATGTCAGTCTGTAGACGACTCCGTCGTCGACTCCCACCAATATCTCCGATGTGGTGCCATCGTCGTAATCCGCTTCTATAACGTCGCACAGGATGGTTCCGTACTCCGAGTCGACGAAGACGGTCTGACCACTTACGATGTCGTCGGGATAGGATCCGAGGATCACCTGGGAGAGGTAGTCGTCCGCAGTCCCCGTGCTCCATTCCGCGATGCCCTCCCATCCGAAGGTCAGGGTCCCGTCCGCTTCCATCGAATCGACGACCCAGGAGTCGAAGACCGTCTCGACATCCCCGTCGGGGTAGGTGGTCTCGATCGCGTAGTCGAACCTCGTGTCCACAGAGACCTCCGCGGATACATCGTTGGAATCGAACTCCGGAACATCATCGTACACCGTGGTCTCCGTTATGAGGGTGTAATCCACCGATCCGTCGTAGTACTCGTAGACGTAACCCACGTCCAATTCCAGCAGAGGCACGTAGATACTGTAGACCATGCGGTCCAAAGTGGAGCGATCGTCATAAACGAGTAGATACGGCAGCACTCTGAAGTCCAGGACTTCCATGAAACCGGTCCCGAGGATGACCTTGAATTCGAACTCCTCGGTATCGTAGAAAAGCCCGAAATCGTTCTGTCTGTATTCGGTGTAACCAACCAGGGTGTCGGCGACCGTGTACATTCCGTCCTCGATGGCCACGATGGTCTGGGAATACTCGTACAGGAACTCCGAATCGTCGAAGACACCGACGGTTATGCAGTCTCCCAGACGCTCCTGGTAGACGGGTCTGTCGATCCCCTCACCGATATGGGTGCTGAAGACGATGTCGAGGGTCACGGAATAACCGTTGGGGTATTCCAGGCCCTGCCTGTAGATTATTCCGTCGGACGGCCCGACGTAATGCTTCTGCAGGACGCCGTCGTACTCTGAGACAAGGACGTCGCAGAGGACGTCGCCGTATCCGGGCGAGTGGACGAGGGCCTGTCCGGAGAGTTCGTAACCGGAGTAGTCGTCAATGTAGAACACCGAGATGTACTCTGCCCTGGTCTCGGCGGTCGGGGTGTCCCCGGTCCATCCGGAGTAGCATGTGTCCCCGTCGACCGACGAGAGCACATAGTAGTCTATGTCGGTCAGTTCCAGTCCGTTAGGGAATGTATGGGTCTGGAGGGCCGCGGAGTAGTCCCCAGCCTCGAGTTCAAAGGACAACTCCTGGGATCCGTACACAGGCGGTTCGGGATCGAAGAGGGAGCTGTCCGTGATCTGGAGGAACTGCGAGGATCCGTCGTCGAAGATGTACTCGGCGGCTAAGACGAACCCGCTGTCGGGCTCCACCCACAGCTCGGTGACGTAGCTCTCCCCTTCGCCACGTGGTATCTGGTAAATTTCGCATTCGACGTCACCGAAACGGTCGAGGGTCAAGATTCCGGTACCGACGCTCTTCCCTTCGGGATACTCAATGACTAGGTCGGATGCGATGTACTCGGTGACGCCGTCTTCGCGGACGACCTCGATGGTCGTCTCACCGTTCTCGATGGAGACGACGTTGTATCTGACGTCGTACTCGGACGGGGAGTCACCATAGACGGTCACATGCAACTCCGCGAAGTCGCCCACGGATGCTTCGGATCTCACAGCGAGGTCCCCCGTGTCGCCATCGTCGATGTAGACCCAAGAAACAAGGAGGCATGCCACAATGACAACGGCGGCGATGCCGATGATGATCGTGTTCTCTTTCCTCATGGGATATGGAACGTCTTGTCAGGTCATAATTGGGGATGATGCCTAGCGGCATCGACCTGATTGCAACAAGCAATTATGGATGAGGCGCGGAGTGGGAGATTCGAACTCCCGTGGAGAATTCTCCACCGGTTTTCAAGACCGGCGCCGTGGGCCAAGCTTAGCTAACTCCGCTCAGCCTGGGAAAGTTGATTCAATATAAAATCCCGATGGGCGTGATCAGGACGGGATTTGAAAATCCACCCGTCCCGGGAGAAGGGATCCATGCGGTCCCCGCATGTTGCCGTTGGGTTCCATATGTCTGTTCTTCCCGCAGAGGTCTTTCTGCTCAGAGGATGGCGTAATTGTCCGTCGGTCCGGACGTCGGGCGCCGGACATTCCTGCTGAGATGGCATTTCAGCAACGATCTCAGAACCGTTCCGGAACGTCATAGAAATGAAATGCCCGAGGCCGGACTCGTCGTCGTAAGGAGGAAATGGAATATGAGCTTTCGATTATTGCCGGCCAAGGGAGCTTCCGACGACTGTAATAGGGATTGGTCTATCGGTATATAAATATTGGTTTATACATCCATCCAACATAGGTTGTGATCGGGGTCCGAATCCCGAGTCCGCAATGTTTTGTGCGTTCCCATCGATGGATCGACATAAGAGTGGGTGAGCGGATGATGCACGGCATCTGATCCCGCATGATGGGAAAAGGAAGGTCCCGAGCCCTTTCGCTCGGGGGAAGTGCCGGGTCGCCCCGGCTGTTTGAAGCTCACTCGATGACTTGGACGAGGTTGCAGTTCAGGAGTGTTGAGGACTCGAAGTAGTCATCCCATACTATGCCCTCGTACTCGAGGTTGTGATCCTCCATCCATATCCTGAGGATCAGGCCGGTTTCGGGATCCGTCAGCATGCCCCACTTCGCGTCGTTGACCGCAGCATCGTACGAGGACCTGGTGTACTCGTTGCACTCCATGAGCCCCCACTGGGTGCTGACGACCTTGGTTCCGACAAGGGTCCACGCGTCATAATCCTCATCGCTCATGACCAGTCCCGACATGAAATCCTCTACGGTGATGGGTTCGTCCTCTCCGACGATGTTGAGGGTGCCGTCGTAGTTGACTGACGTCACCTCCATCGAGGCATCGTATCCCCCGGAATAGAAGCTGTCGCCAGACACGTATTCGTAGTTGTTCTCATACCCGTAGGCGCTGCCCGCCGTAGGTTCGGAGAGGGTGATATCGGTGTAATCCATATTGACCGGGTTGAACACGGATGTGCCCGTTAGCCTAGACGTGAAGGTTCTGCCGTCGTCGCCTACGCCCTCCGTGATGAGGACCAGCTTCGTTTCCGGATCCACATAGTACTTGTAGCTCGTGCCATAGCTGTATTTGCTGTAGACCTCGCAATTGATCTTCCCCATGAACGTGTTGGCGGTTTCCGTTCCAAGGTACTCGATGCCATCATCATCGGGGTCCAATATGGTGAAGAGGAAAGCGTACGATACCGTCACGGTGTACAGATCAGACATGTTCACGACGTATCTGTCTATGCGCTCGATATCTATGACCGTGTATCTGTCCGTGTAATCGTTGTTTCCGAAAGAGTACTCAACCCAGTCCCCGACGACCAGATAGTCTCTGAGTTCCAAGTCTTCATCGGAATCCAGAATGTACGTGCAGTAGGTGACCCCTGCCACGACGACTGCGACCACGGCGATGATCGCCAATGATTTGGAATTCATGGATTGTAAACGGCGTGCTGGCGATTTAAAAGCTCTTAAAATCGGGTGCCCGTCAGTTCGCTCCTTCACATGCGGCATCGGCGTCTCGTCGTTCGGGTCCACATCAACGCCGCGCGCCCCAACATCGCATTAACCTGGTCAAACGCATCTGACAGGTCGTCCGATGCAGTCCGGCGAGGATACGCATTAGAGACGGAAGAGGCAGGATCGGACAGATGGCACCACATGTGAACAGGACGTCTGGAGGCATCCCGCCGATGCGGTCTCCCATGAAGGTGGTGCACCTGGTGCCTTCGGGATCTCCCGGACATCCGTCGGATGTCATCGCAAGTCCGAAAAGAGGCGTGTCACAGTCGACAGGCCTGCATAATGAAACTGGCCATGGGCCCCAACCGGAAGACCCACAGATTCGTGTCGCGGTCCCGCTTACCAAGGCTGTGTCCGACTGTCTGACTCATGGACTGTGCCTCTCCCACATCCCCGATGGTCTCCTCCTACCGTTCGGAGTCCGTTGATCGTTGAGTTTCGTCCGGGACACATCAGCTTTCAACGGGCATCCAACCATCCAGGGTCAGGGAGAGGGAGTATCCCGAAGAGATGTAATCCAGGTTCAGAATCTTGCCATCATCGGAGAACAGGACGTTACCGAAACTGCATTCCGCCAGATACGTTCCCACTGTTGATGAACCGTCCGTCCATTCCGAACCGATTCTCACGGTCGCAGAATCCAGTGAATCGGAGATCAAGGAGACCAGATTGATGAGCTTCTCCTTCTCCAAAGCCTCTCCGTCAACAATTGTGGAGGTCACATCACCATCGACAAAGGTTATATCGACTCCGAGGACCGGCTGAATTATGTCGAGTTCTATGGTCATGTCGTAGCTGTATGTGCCATCGACGACCCCTGGAACATCATCCATGGTGTAATCTGGAATTCTCTCGTCCTGGGTCTCGTATCCGTAGATGGCCGATGCCACAACGAGTACTGCGATGAGAGCGAAGAGCAGGATCGTGCTCTTGTTCGCCAGTAACGATCCGGCGGGCGTATCGTCAGTGTCTTTGTCTGCCATGTCGTCACCTCGAAACCCACAGCACGTGAGCTATAGGTTAGAAGTGTTTGGAGTCTTACATCTGTGTTCTTGCTCCGGCCATCATTTTAAACAGAGAGTTGTTCAAGAACGGCCCTGATCCACCACATTCCCTCTGGACATCCTTCTGACGAATTCCTCCGCCACCTCCGGATCCCTCTCCACTGCCGCTCTGAACCTTATCCTCTCGAGCTCTTCCAGATAGTATTCCCGCAGGTCGAACACAGCAGACACCCTCGTCCTGCCCTCGCCGTTCCTGGCGATCAGGATCCATCTGAACCCGTCGGTGCCGATTCCGGCTCTGTACCTGTTGATGAGCATGTTCGTTATCGTCTCCTCGGATACGGATGAGAGGGCTGAGTTCATCGTCGCCGTGACGATGGCCACCCTCCCGTCGCCGGCCCTCGTGTAGCCGAGGTGGGCGAGCATGGGCTCCACGAGGACCCTCTCGGTTATGTGCATCGGGTCCTCCTGCGTCCTGCGCTGTGTGAACTTCGGCACGGCCGTTCCGGACACGGCCATGCCGCACACCCTCTCGCCCAGCGTCCTGTCCAGCTCGATGACGCTGGACCTCACCGTGTCGCGGAACTCCATGACCTTGTCATCGCGGACGGGCGCTCTTAAGGGTGACAGGGGGAGGTCGCCGAAGACGGTTTATAAAAATCGAAGGAGCCAGATCCAGGTCAGAGGGACAGAAAATCATCGGACACGTGTTATTTCTCACGAACATCGAGAAGATGATAGAATTCCATATCTTTGTTATTCAATTGCAATTCGATGAAAGCCTTTCTCGTCCAGAGGCAGTCGCAATTCCCATGCTGGATTGCACTTCTACAATGCATAAGGCCATGGGGTGACCGTAACACATCGAACGATGAACGGCTCTATAACAATCTGCACTCAAACCGTTTCGTTAGTATCTAAGATACGATGGCATTCTTGCGATGGTCTGTACTTGAATAACCATTCATCGAATTCTTATCATTTGGACCTTAGTCAATATTTCAAGTAGTTTATATCCAAGGATCCTTCACAACCGTGTCTGAACGGACAGCCATATGTCTTTTCCAGAAGGATGTAACCGTCGTGCCGGTGGGCGGACTCATTTTGCTAATGCAGCGAGACGATGTTCTCTTTGCAGATTTCCGAGGAGCCCATGGGTTTCAATAAATGAATTTATAAAATAAAAGTTTAAAATATGAACTTTTATACCAAATGTTCAAATAAACAACAGGTCAATAATCAAACATGGGAAAGTTCGTTGGCAGGAAGGCGGAGCTTTCTAAGCTCGAGGAGATTTGGAGCTCCGATCATGGGAAGGCCGTGGTGATGTACGGTCGTCGTCGTGTCGGTAAGTCATCGATACTTGGGAAGTTCTGTTCCGGTCGCAGGGCGGTGTACATCGAATGCGTCCAGGGGTCCTTGGATGACAACCTCAGACTCATCGCAGGTGTGTTGGGTTCTTTGGACGGGGTCCAACGCGAGTACCGTTACATCGGCGATGCACTGGACGACGTTGAATCCATATGCCGTTCTGAGAGGACAGTGGTCGTGTTCGACGAGCTCCCCTATCTGCTGTCCACAGGAGAACATGTGGCATCGACTCTTCAGCACTTTATGGATCACATAGCACGTGACACTGATTCTATGGTGATAATGTGCGGTTCCTCTGTATCAGTGATGAAGAGGGAGACCACCGACTACGACCGTCCACTCTATGGAAGGTTCGACCATCGCATGGAGATTATGCCGATGAGGTTCGATGAGTGTTCGGAGTTCCATCCCGACATGTCCGATATCGACCGTCTGATGCTGTATCTGACCGTAGGTGGGATGCCGAAATACCACAACGACTCGATTTCCAAGGATTACCGCTCGTATGTGATCCGTCATTTTCTCTCATCGGACGGAGATCTGCGTGACGAGGCGGAGAGCATCCTGTCCATGGAGTTCGTTCCCCGCGACAGGTATCTGGCGATAGTCAACGCCATCTCGGATGGTAGGACATCTCAAAAGGACATCATCGAGAGGACGAAGCTGGAGAAGTCCATGTGCATCAGATGCCTGGAGAGTCTGTCCGAAGTGGGCATCATCGATACAATCCATCCGATGATGGGTGCCCCGAAGAGACCCGTTTACAGAATCAAAGACAACATGGTCGCGTTCTGTCAGGATGTGGTCATGGCCTCCCGCAGTCATCCGCTGGAGGATCCGGAGAGGAAATACGACATTCTGGAGCAGCGCATCCACTCTTTCCTCGGACGTCGCTTCGAAGATTTTTGCATGGATTACGTCACGCGCCACTGGCCATGCCTGGAGATAGGAAAGTGGTGGGGCCCAGACTCCGAGAGGCAGATTCGCGAGATCGACATCGTCGCCACCGTTTTGGAGGGAGACGTGAAGGTCTCTCTGTACGGCGAATGCAAGTTCGTCCGTTCCATGGTCGCCTATTCGACCTACAATAAACTTCGTGACGTCTCCGACCTGACGAATGACTCCAGGACACGCAGGTACGTCATGTTCTCGGTGTCCGGGTTCGACGACAAACTGGAGGAGGACACCGGGGCGGGTCATGTCACTTTGGTCGGCCTAGAGGATTTGGTAAGGGGCTGAGCTGTCCGATGTAGGCATCATCCAGGGGCTGAGGCCATATGGTCCAGTCGTTCGTATCTCATATATTTCGGACAGGCGGGTTTATTATAGCAGACAATTCCACTTAGAGCTCGCTAACTTCGCAAGGAATATTGGTCAGTAACTATAGTCCAAGCGATTACGCGAATTCGGTCACGGGCTGGGGGATGCGTCATGACCGTCGCTCAAGTCATCCGAAACGGTAGGTGGCCACATTCTGTCGATGTACTTCGTCAGGAATGCGAACCACACGGCTTCCACGATGAGGGAGACAACACACGGAAGCACCGCTTCGGGCATGGTGGCGGCGAACAACCCCATGGTCAGTGATGCAGACATTCCGCTGTTCTTCCAGTACGAAAATGTAATTGCATTTAAGCTATCGGTTCTATTAACGCCAATCTTTTTCAAGGTGTAGAGGAGGGCTGTGGACACTACGAAGATACGGATGATACAGGCGATCACCAGGCTGAGAACAACCATGGGCTCAGAGAACACGAACTCCTGTCTGGATCCGAGTCCGACGAACACCAGGACGAACATCATGACGTTGATGAACAGGGTCTTCGGCGCCTGTTTGAGATGGAGCCTCTTGATGGGGATTGTGAGGACGAACGGGATGAGGATGAACATCAGGATGTACCTGAGTACCTCCAGAGGGTTGACAGAGTTGCCGATGAGCACATGCGTGATGAACGGCGTGAGGCCGATGGCGATTACGTAGATGATCGTGAGGGAAAGAACCGCAAGCTTGGGATCAGCCCTGAGGAAGAGTGCCGAGGGCACGACCGAAATGGCGCAGGGTACGGACGCCAGCATGACCCATCCGGTCCACAGAGCATGGTTGTCTATGAAGAAGAGTCCTGCGACCAGTGTGAACCCGGTGCAGATGCCGAAGCAGCAGATGAAATTGATGGCGATCTGCTTCTTGTAGTCGCCGAAGTCGTGACGGTTGAACTTGATACCGTCCAATGCTACGGCCATCTGGGCGATGAGGGCCAGCATCATGATGGTGGAGGCATCGGGACTTCCGAATCCGAAGATCAGGGCCAGGACGATGGCCGCAGCTATCCAGACCTTGATGTCCTCGAGGACGTTTAGCAACGGCATGAAGGCGCGATTCGGAAACTGATATTAACGTCTTACTATGTTAACAGAACATCATAGAACCATTAGATGTTCATCCAGCATATAGGATTAATACAAGACATATGTTCTGAAAACAGTCCAGATGATTCTTGAAACACATCAGGAGCTTTTCTTTCCGAAGAACCTGATGACGTCGACGATGGGATCGTCCGTCGGGACGGCACCTATGTCCTTGGCGAATCTGGATGCCCTGTGATCGAGTATGACGGCTACACCGCGGTCCTCCTCGGTCCTTATGAGCCTTCCGGTGGCCTGGTTTATCTTCCTGATTGCCGGAACCTGGCTGGTGTAGAGCCAACCCTTCCCCGAACCGTAGCGCTCGTCGTAGCGGTCGCTCATGGCCTTCAGCTCCTTGGACGGCGGCGGGAAAGGTATCCCGACGATGATCGTCACGCATAGCTCGTCCCCCGGGAAGTCGATTCCCTCGGCGACCGAACCGCCGAGAACGGAGAAGAACACGCCGTCGCGGCCCTGTTTGAACCTCGCGAGGCTGTCGGCTGTGCGCCGCTGGTTGCCGGACTCCTCCCAGTACTTCGGACGGTCGATGTGCCTTTCCAGATATGGGCGCATGGCGCGCATGTTGTTGTATGAGGTGAACATCACAAGGGTGTTCCTGCGGACAGAGTCGCAGATGTCCACGATCATCCTCTCGATGCGGTTCTGCATGTCTGGGTCGTCTCTCATGGCGTCGTACTTGGTGGTGACGTTCTTGGCGTACACCACGAGCTTGTTCTCCGAAGGGAACGGTGACGGATATGACCTGAACTTCGGGTTGTTGCCCAGGCCGAGCACCCTGGCATACTGGTCCAGGGGTTTCAGGGTCCCGGACATGTGAAGGGTTCCCGGGACGGTGTTGAGGAAGCGGGAGATCTCGGACGGTTCTATGCAGGTCGCGCTGAGGAACTCGCCGTCCTTGTCGGTCTTGATGGACCTGACGAACCTGTCGGAACCGGAGGAGAACCATGCCTTCATCTTGAGCGCAAGGTCCTCGACGTAGGACGTCCTGTTGTCTCCGCTCTCGATCAGACGCTCGGTCCTGGCCTCTCCGAGGTCCAGTGCCCTCTCGACGGCCGATTCGAGGTCCGAGCGGGACATCCCGAACTTCGTCATCATCCTCTCCTCGATGAAGTCCTCGTCGAAGACGCAGTCGTGCTCGTTGAACCCGAGCTTCTCGTTGGCGGCTGCGCGGATGCAGACCTTGAAGAAGTTTAGGAAGGTGTCCAGCCTAACCTCCTCCCAGACGGTGGGGTCGCGGTAGGTGGGGCATTCGTCGATGGCGTTGTCCACCATCTGCCTGTCTATGACGAAGGTCTCGCTGCTCCTGGCGGCATCCAGGAAGTTGTGCGCCTCGTCGACGATGATCATGAGTCCGCGGGGATCGCCGGAGAGGTCCATGTTGGCCATGAGGCTCTCGCGAATGTCCGGGTTGAGGATCTGGATGTAGGGGGCGGCGATGACGTCCACCTTCCTCAGCAGCATCTTCTTGGCTTCGTAGGGGCAGACTCCCAGCTTCTCGCAGAACCTGTCCAGGTCGTCGGAGGAGGGGACGTTCTCCCTGCAGTACCTCTCGATGTTGTCGATCTCCGTCTTGAGGCGGTCGTAGTACCTGCAGCCACCGGCCTGCCCCTTGATGCTCTTGTTCCTGCGGTCCTCGCACATCATGGAGAGGACGTTGGAGGGGATCTGCTCGAAACCGCTTGTACCCCTGAAGAGGGGGCACGACTTGTTCCTGCCCGTCAGTGCGACGCCCGAGACCTTCTTGATCTTGGATATGGCGCGCAGCTCCTTCATCACCGCATCGGTCTGGGTGATGGTGCGGACGACGTAGACGATCTTCTTGCCTGTGGATTTGGCGTGCTGGAGCGAGGCCGCCAGGGAGACGATCGTCTTCCCGGTGCCGGTCCCCGACTCGATGACCACGTGGCGGCCGTCGTCCAGGAAGGAGCGTATGTCGTGGATTATGTCCAGCTGGCAGCCCCTTGGCTCGTATGGCATGTAGGGGGCCTCGAGGTTCTCGGACTGCACAACCGTCGGCTCGGACTCCCTGCGTTCCGGAATCCCGAAAAGGCTCGACTGGTTGCTCGCGACCAGACCGTCGGCTGACATCCCGCATCTCATGCAGCGGTTGGAGCCGGGGGCCAGAAGGCTCTTGCATCCGGGGCAGAACAGTCCTTGCATGACACCTCCAACGGCGACCTGTACATAAGGGTTGACGGGGGTTTGCCGAATACCCCGTCTATAAACCGAACATGTACAACATTGTACATCCTTTCGGTGGGAAGGATGATAAGCGCGTCCGACGATTCCGTCCCGATGTGTGCTAAGGTACTCATTCTATCCGGTTCGCCCAGGAAGGGCGGGAACACCGAGATCCTCTGCGCGAGGTTCGCCGAAGGAGCAAGGGACGCCGGCCACGAAGTCGAGACAATCCGTGTCTGCGAGAAGGACATCCACTTCTGCACGGGCTGCGACTCCTGCATAAAATCCGGCAGATGCGTCTACAAGGACGACATGGACGGGATCCGCGACATGATGATGTCCGCGGACGTTCTGGTGTTCTCCTCGCCCGTGTACTTCTACACCATATCCGCCCAGATCAAGGCCCTCATAGACAGGACCGTGCCGTTCTACACCAAACTGGAGAACAAGGAGGTCTACATCATCGTCGCCGCCGCGGACCCGGACGAGTCCATGCTGGAGCTGGCCGTCGAGAGCTTCAGGGGCCTGACCAGGGACTGCATGGAGGGTGCCGTGGAGAAGGGTGTTATCAAGGCCACAGGCGTCTGGGAGAAGGGTGTCGTGGAATCCACCGACTTCCCCAAGATGGCCTACCAGATGGGAAGGTCAGTCTGAAACTGTATGGGGGGCGACCCCCTCACTCTATTATCCTGAATCCCGATTCGTCGCCCTCGGCATCGTAGCGCACGCCTCTGTTCTCGAGCACCTGGCGGATGGTCCTGACATGCACTCCGCGCCCGACGTTGAGGAACTGGTTCTCCACGACGGTCCTGCCCTCGTAATCGGCGAACGGGTGCAGGTTCAGCGGGATGAAGAGCGTGGACGCCTGCATGGCGTAGATGCGCCCCTCGCTGTCGAATATGGGGCCTCCGGACTGACCGGGTATTCCCGGGGACGACGTGTCGACGTAGAGGCGGTCGAAGAGCCCGTCCTTGGTCCTGCCGAGGTCGACGGTGCGAGAGTGGATGCCGTCGTTGGGGAACATCGCCTCCAGGGTCGGCTTCCTGGACAGCCTGAACGCGTTGGCCGTCTCGTCGAATACGCATTCGACGTTCGAGAAGGGGAACCCCATCCTGCAGATGCTGGTCCCGGGCCTGAGGTGGTCCGGATCCTTGAAAACCGGGTACTCCCTGATCCAAGACGGGTCGAACGGCTCCAGCTTCCCGACAGCGATGTCTATCTGCCTGTTGACGAACACGTTGTTCAGCTTCACTCCGTCCCAGCCCCACCAGAACGAGTGGTTGGTGATGAACGTCGGATCGGGCTTCATCTCCATGGCGGGGGCCCCGGGACGTGAGCTGCGGGACTCGTTGAGCTCCTTGATCTCCCTGAGCTTGTTCAGGTCGGTCTGGTACTTGACGAAGGAGTCGTACAGATGGCCTGCGGTGATCACCCATCCGTCGCGGTTGACGACGATGAATGTGCCGCACTGGGTCCTCACCTCCCCGTTCTGGAGGCGGGTGGAAACGACCACGGGTCTGATGAACTCCGAGACCCTCTGACAGGCATCTGCGAACATGCTGCGGTGATTGCCGAGGCCCTATAAATCGTTCGCCGGAATTCAATCTGTGCCGAAGGCCCTGGCGTAGGCGGCGTCCATCTCAGGAGGGCGGGTGATGTAGCCCACAGGGATGTTGCCGCCGGTCGCCTCGATGACCCTGCGGCACCCATCGATTCCGAAGGCCCCGCAGAGCTCGATGCACCCGATGCCGTCCTTCACCAGTCTGACGGCCTCGGAGCAGCCCTCGTCCACGTCGCGCACGCCGATGAAAACGCTGTCCCCGCCTCTGACAGACGTGCGTTCTACGCCTCCGAGGTCCTGGCAGATGAAGATGAAAGCGAATCTCATGACGTGGACTCAGCCATGACGGATTTAGAGTTTGCCCATGCTCCACGGCAGAATCAAACAGGTAATATATCTCGGTGTGAATCGGAGTTCCGGTCCAGATGATTTCGAAGGAGACTCAGTACAGGATCTACGCCGGCACGCGCAAGGACGACTACACCGGCTGGGAGAAGGTCGATGTCGATCCAGCGGAGAGCGATGACATAGATTTCTGGTCGCTCGACCTCGGCAACGGCTACTTCCTGGACAGGGTCACCAAGAGGGTCAGGGGCATACTCGGCCAGAAGAAGGTCAAGTTCAACAGCGTCCGCAGGGACCGCTCCATAGAGGATCCCGACGGGGAGTACAGGGACATGGACCTCAACATCCTCTTCGACGTGGAGATCCGCGTCTCTAATGACGCCATCAAGTTCGACGCCAAGAACAACTCCTTCGTCCTCCTTTCAAGGGAGCCGATCGACTGGGACGATTTCTCGGAGGGCGTCCCCAAGTTCGAGGACCCCGAGATCGAGAAGAACTATGCCAGTTTCTACTCGTGAAGCGTCCGCTCTAAGGTTGAGCGTGCCTTGTGTACTGCGCTTCCGTTAAGTGCTCGCGGTTCCAGTCATCCACATGGACGGCGAAACCGTATCCGCTGTGCTGACCGAATCCGCATCCCAGGTCTACCAGTACATCGCGGACATGCAGTACGTTTCCGACCCACCTCTGGGCGTTTCCGTTACCGCTGTGTCCCATTGCGATGTCCACGAAGGTTTCGCCGTCCTGCACATTGACGGGGCTATGCCCGATCCCAACGGACTCATGCTCAAGGTAGGGGACGTCCTGTTACAGGAGTCGGAGGCGGGGTTCGACCGCTACGACGAGACCTCTAGGACCATGGTGGTCCGTCCGGGAAATGATATTCTGTCCGCGATGTCGGATGGTGACAACAAGGTCTCCGTTCTGTCAGACATGAAGTTCCTCGTCGCCGTCACAGGCGAGTTCTACCGTAGGTACGGCCATCTGCTGACACTGCCCGTTCATGATGTCCGCGCCGCGGAGCCGAGGTTCCCCGAGGGAAGCGACCCGAACTCCCAGCAGCTTTCAGCCGTGGACACTATCCTTGGCAACAGGCTCTCCTACATATGGGGAGCCCCGGGCACCGGGAAGACCCAGTATGTCCTGGCGACATGCATCAGGGCGATCGTGGAATCCGGGGGCAGGGTGGCTGTATTCGCCCCCACCAACAACTCCGTCGAACAGGTCCTCAGAGGTGTCATCAAGGCGTTCGGGGACGATGAGACCCTCACGGGATCAATACTGAGACTGGGCGTCCCAACCAGGGGTTTCTACCAGGAGTATCCCTGGATGTGCGAGGACCGTCAGGCACAGAGGCGGATCGGTGCCTGCATCAGAACGCTGGAATGTCTGGAGGAGGTGATGTTCGAGCGCGCCTGCGACGAGCTCGAGGGGGAGATCCTGGAACTTCAGTGGTTTGCCGAATCACTCCCGGTGGGACCATCGGGGAAGGTGATCGCCGCTGACCATCCGGAATTGGAGATGGAACTGCAGGATATGGGTCCATTCCTGTCGTCGAGGGCGGAGACAAGGGATCTTCTGACTCTTTCTAAGGACGAGGATGCCAGAGAGGTCCTGACGGAGCTGATCGCATCACTGTACGACAGGGAGCGTCCGGCGGCAGATATAGAGGAGTACTCAGAATGGTCGGACGAAGATCTGATGTGCGCCATCATGGAGACGGAGAGGGAGATCCGGGAACTCGCTTCCAAGGCGACTGCGGGGAGGATGGGAAAAGCCGCCGTCATCGCGGCGACCCCGCACCAGTTCCTTTCGCGTTTCCGTCCTCGCGGTTCCAAGGAGGACGGAAGACCCGAGCTTGACGTGGACCACATCTTCCTGGACGAGGCTGGGTACTGCGGCCTGGTGCAGGCGACCGCTCTTTTCACCAACGGGGTCCCTGTGACATTCCTGGGGGACCATATGCAGCTTCCACCGGTGACGCAGCTCGATGAGGAGGTGCTCAGGTCAGCGGCCCGGCGCGGAGGGATGCTCAAGTACGGATATCTCTGGGCAATGTCGTCCCTCTACACTGAGATGCTGATCCGGAAGGGTCCCGGATGTCTGGTCGAGATGTTTCTGGAGGATGCCGAGCCGGAATTCGAATCCATGGCGCAGGGCAGACTGACTACATCGCACAGGTTCGGAGCCAACCTCGCTGATGTCCTGGACAGGTTCGTCTACAGCAACGGCCTGAGGGGTTCTTCTCAGGGAGGCGACCTGGAGATCCTCTGCATAGATGCCGTCTGCACCAGCAGGGAGGGGAGGGACAACAGGTCGGAGGCGGAGGCGGTCAGGGATTACCTCAGGTCGGAGAGGCCCGACCCCGGCGATGTGGCGATACTCACGCCGTACTCGGTTCAGCTGGCACTGATCAAGAAGCTGGTGGGGAGGAGGTACAGGGACTGCGCCATGACAGTTCACGGCTCCCAGGGCAGGGAGTGGGACACAGTCGTACTGAGCGTAGCAGACAACGGAATATGCTCAAGGGACGTCCCATTCAGATTCACGGGTTCGGACTCCAAGGTGGGGCTGAGGGTGATAAACACCGCGGTGTCGAGGGCGAGGAGGAGACTTGTCCTGGTGTGCGACAGGGAGTTCTGGTGTGACAGGGAGGGGGAGCTGATAAGCGGGATCCTCCGGGAGGTGCCCCCGGAGGGGGTAAGGAATTTCAATCGTTGATGCCGAGGGCGTTCATGATCTGGCGGAGGCTCTCCTTCATGTCGATGACGTCGGACCTCACATCCGCGATCTGCGACCTGAGGGTGCGGTTCTCGGACTCTATAGCGTCGAGCCTCTGCTCATAGGCAGATAGGTCCGCTGAGGCCTGCTGGTCCTGGACGGGGGCCGATGCCTTCGCCTCCTCCTCGGCCTTCAGCTCCTTCACCCTGTCGACGAGGGTGTCCCTCCTGGACCTCAGAGCCGAGGCCATCATGGACAGCTTCTGCTTCTCTACTGCGTCGCCGTTCATGTCTGCCCTGAGCATCTTTATCTCGATGCCCATGAGCTCGTCGGTGACGGACTCGATCTCCTGGG
>CASFMM010000051.1 GCA_949295765.1 uncultured Methanomassiliicoccales archaeon
AACGAATTCTTCACCGGCCATCCGCCGGAGATCCCGCGTGCGGCCCTCGAGGCGCTCGGGCTCGGGCTCCCCATCCAGGACCCGAGGAGGACCGCGTACCGCCTCAGCCCCGCCGACATCAAGGACGGCATGGTGCACTGGTGCTACAACACCGCCGACATCAAGGACGAGCTCGAGGAGAGGGTCATGTCCCACATGGACATGCTCTCCGAGTACGATCCGGCCATCAAGTTCTTCATCGAGGGGCGTGCGGTGCTCACCATGGTGAGTGACGACGTCCCCGACCTGCCCGCGCCGCCCGTCGACGCCCCGTACAGGGAGGTCCCCGGCAAGCTGGGGGAGCTCGTCAGGACGGTCGCGTCCGAGATGGACGGCATCACCGGCTACCCCTGGGGATGCGGCAAGTTCGGCAGGCAGTACCCCGCCTTCCCCGAGCTGGCGCCCATGGTCGCGGTGTCCGACAGCCCCACGTCGATGGGGATCTGCGCCTCGCTGGGGATGGAGACGCATGTCATCGACGACCTGGAGGAGAGGTTCCCCATCGCCCAGGAGGCACTGGAGAGGGGTAACGTGTTCCTGCACGTAGACGAGGTTGACGAGTACAGCCACCAGAAGGACCCGTTCAAGAAGAAGGCGGTGCTGGAGGAGACCGACCGCCTCATGGAGAAGTACTTCCCCGATGTGGAGAACATAATCTACTTCGTGGACCACGGGACATCGTGCGTGACCGGCGAGCACATCCTCATGGACGTGCCGCTGTGGACCAGCATCGACACCGGGCTCCCGGACGGGACCATGATGGAGCTGAAGACAGTCGTGCAAACCCTTTTGAGAAACAAACGGTGAATCAGATGGATTTCGAACTCCCGCCCTCTCTGGGCGTATACGGCAACGAGAAGATCGCTAAAGACATCCTCTCCAGGATCTGGGGCAAGCGCGGTGTGTTCACATGCACCGTTGCGAACACCCGCACATCCACCATACCGGGCGTCTCGGACGCAGGCGACACCCCCGAACTCACGATGTTCACCCCCGCGGCTGACGCGGAGATCCTCATCAGCGGCAAGGTCTCCTGCATGAAGGGCATCCCGATCAACCCCGGAGGCATCCCGACCCCCGCTACTCTCACGAAGGCCGCCCTGGACCTGTCCAACATGCCGTACTACATCGTGAACGGCGGATGCGAGGTCATCCCCTACGTCCCCTATTTCGACATGGGCGGGGAATGCGGGGAGAGGATCACCACGGGGAAGTCCGTGAAGAACGTCAAGGAGGAGTACGAGAAGGGATACATGCTCGGCGAGATGCTCGCCAGGGCCTACGACTTCGTCGTCATAAGCGAGAGCTGCGCCGGGGGCACCACCACCGCCCTCGCCGTGATGATGGCCATGGGCGTACTCAAGGAGAACCTCGTCAGCAGCAGCTCCCCGAACAACCCCAAGGAGCTCAAGACCAGGCTGGTCAACGAGGCCATGCAGGCCGCGGGCATCGAGCCCGGATCCCTGGCGGACGACCCCCTGAAGGCGATTGAGTGCGTGGGCGACCCCATGATGCCCGCCAACATCGGAATCCTCTGCGGAGCGGCCAAGACCGTCCCCGTCATCGTCGGAGGCGGAACCCAGATGGCCGCCGTGATGGCAGGCGCCAAGGCCCTTCACCCGGAGCTCGTGGGCAACTTCTTCCAGGGAACCACCAGATGGCTCATGAACGACCCCAACTCCAGCATGACGAAGATCATGGACTCGATCTCCAACGACATCCCCATAGTCTACGTTAACGTGGACTACAGCGGCAGCCCGTACGAGGGACTCCAGGCCTACGAGTGGGGCTTCATCAAGGAGGGCGTCGGATGCGGCGGAGCATCCGTGGGCGCCATCGTGGAATCCTCGGGAAGGATCACCTGCAAGGACCTCGAGGACAAGGTCCATGAGATCTACAAAGGGATAATGGGGTTCGACTGAACTCGGTCCGAAGCGGGGCATCGCCCCGCTCCCAACCTTTTTCCTGTTTCTCAGACCTGCGTGGATGTCCCACCGGGCACCCTGCACGGTCCGCTGTCGAAGTAACTCCTCGCCAGCTCCAGCTCCTTGGGTGTGTTGACGTTCACCGACAGCTCCACCCAGTCCGTCTGGAAGAGGTACTCCTCGAGGTACTCCCCGGCGAGGGTCATCGGACGGTTCATTATGCAGAGACCGGACAGCACCCAGTTCCTGCCCCCGTCCTCCCTGGTGTACGAGGGCGTGATACCTGTCCTGAGCACGGTCTCCTCGTCGACCACGGCTATGGCGGAGTCCATTGTCCCCGGGACGAAGTACTCCATGAACGTGTCGACGACCTCCGTCGTCAGCAACGGCAGGTCCGAGGGGCAAGTCAGAACGTAGTCCCCGTCCATGACCTTGAACGCGTCATGGAGGTCGTCCATGAAGCTCTCGCCCGACGTGCGGATGGTCTCGACGCCTATGCTGTTGAGGAACCTCTCGGTCTCAGGGGTGTTGTCGCTGACAGAGACCAGCAGACGGTCGATGTGGGACGAGGCGGAGAGCGCCTCCACCACCCTCTGCACGGTGTGCTTGTCGCCAACCATCTGCATCGGCTTCTCGATGCCGCATTTCCCCATGCGGGACCCCTTCCCCCCGGCGTTGATGAGTGCCTGCATCGGATCACAGCCAGCAGATGAAGGGCAGGACCATCGAAATCATGATCACCGGCCTGGACACCTCGTTCGTTGCTCCCAGGATGTCGCCGTTCACCATTCCGAACACCTTGTTGGCGTTCCTGGCCATGAGGTATCCGACGACGGCGGAGGCGACGGCCGCGAAGATCACTCCGAACACTACTGCCGCGACGTCTATGCCCATCCTGGTGGGGAACATCATGTCGAACAGGGCGCAGGTGATGACGGCCAGCGCGACCCCGAGGATCAGAGAGATCACCGTGGAGTAGATGGCGGAGTTCGTGGTCGTCATGGACACCTGCCTCCCGGCCATGCCGTGACCAGGGTTCCCGAACGCCGCTGCGAACACCATGGCGTTCTTGACCATGACCTCGCAGATCGGTGCGAACACCAGCAGGAACGCGACACCGGCGATAGAGTATATGGAGGCCGAGAACAGCACCACGATCAGCGCAACACCGATGCCCCCCGCACCCACGAGCGTGTCCTTCAGTGCACGGACATGGTCCTCCTGGGTGCCGGAGACTATCATGCCGTCCCCGAAGTCGGTGAGCCCGTCGAAATGGATGAACTTGCTTCCGATGTAGACCGTCGCCAGGGCCACGACCGCGGCGAAAAGGTCTGATCCGAAACCGTACTCCCTCGACAGCCACTGCAGAATAAGCATCTCGATTATGATGAACACCGAGAAGAACAGGGCGACGAACGGCACGAGATGGAACTTGCGCTCCATGTCGTCCATGTCCTCCTGCGTGATGTCCATGTGCCACAGCGTGAAGAAGGACACCAGCGCCTTCAGCGCGTTGCCCTTCCCTGCGGTCCTGCTCGTTTCCTCTGATTCCATCACTCACACCTGTGTAGCGAAAGGGCCGTCACAACGGCCTCCAGGGCGCCCTCGGCGCCGTCGGGCCTGACGCCCGTGATATTCTCTGTAAGCCCCATGAGGAGTTCCCTCTCCTCCGGGGAGCCGTCGGCGGCCATGGAGTCGGCGCGGTCGGCGGCGAACATGACGAGGTCCAGCAGAGCGCGGACCTCCGGAACGGAAAGGTTTGCACGGAGGTTCGACTCGACGTCCCGCTCCGGGACCCCGGTCAACTCCGATATGCAGTGCACGTCGTATCCGGCGTTGCGCAGGATCCTGAACGGCTCCTCCATCACCGGATGCTCGTCGCGTGCGTCCATGGCGGCGGACACCGCGGCCCTCACCGCCCTTGCGGCGGCGATGCCGATGTCGGATCCGGTGCCGGTGTACGACACCCTTTCATCTCCGACGGGGGAGAACACGGCCATCGCGTCGGACGTGGTCCCGGTCTCCCTGTACCCCCTGTCCGCCATCGCGGCGGACTTGGCCTCCACCAGGGGGATGAGCATATTGACCTTCCCCTCCTCGGTGAGAGGGCTGGGAGACACCACCGCGATGTTGATCGTACCCGCGAGATGCCTGGCCCTGCGGTCCGATACGACCCTGCGCTCGGGGTAGTTGTCGAGCACTTCGCCCGCGACAACCTGGTTGCTCAGGCCCGCTGTGGCTATCGCGGAGACCGTGATGCCGTTGAACTCCCTCTCGCAGACGTTGAACACATGACCGACCTCGGCGGCGGTCATCATGCCGACGGTGTCCTCCGGAAGTCCGAGGACGTCCCTGACACGAACCGCATCCGTCGCGGGATCGTCGTTGTCGTAGTCCCTCGGGACCTGCATTATGAAGAAGGCCTCCGCGACACGGCACCCGCCGTTCAGGATGGCGCAGCTCATGACCTCCATGGGCTCGGAGAACCGGACGTACCCCACTCCGAAACCGTCGACATCCGTCACCCGGACGGACGATATAAGATTCAGAAGACCGCCCCCCAGAACCCGAACACGCAATCCTCTACGAACAGCTGCACCTGGATGCCTATGAGTCCGTACAGGATTATGCCGACGAGAAGGAGGTAGATGATCGCGGAGAGCTCGATGAGACGGCAGCATCTCCTGACGTCGGCCGTGGTGGGCATCGGATGGCCGCCGTTCATGACGTACACCCCGCGCTTCTCCATGCTGATCCCCAGCACCGCCGCGGCCGCGGTCATGGACCATCCGCTGTTGGGGCTGGGGGTCATGGTGTGCTCGGCCTTGGCGGCGGGCACGGACGCCCTCCAGTCCATCCCGAGCATCATCCCCGCGAGGGCGATGAAGTAGGGTGAGACCCTGGATGTGACGAACCCGAGGACGTCGTCGAACTTGGCGGGGAAACGGCCCAGCAGTGCGTACTTGTCGTTCAGGTACCCCCACATGGCGTCCATGAGGTTGGCGCATCTGAACATGACTGCGCCCGGGATGCCCAGGATGCCGAAGTAGAGGACCGGCGAGTATATGCTGTCGACGAGGTTCTCCGTGACGGTCTCGCAGCACGAGGACGCGATGTGCTCCGCGTCCATGCCCTTGGTGTTGCGGCTGACGATCATCTGGACCTTCGCGGCGGCGTCCTCCGTCCTGCCCGCGTCCAGGTCCGCGCATATGGGGTCGCAGTGCTTCCTGAACGAGAAGATCGCGAACGAGATCTTGAACAGCACCGCGGTGACGACTATCCATGCGATCTCCCCCGCCAGAGGGGACACCGCTGCTGACAGCCCGTAGCGCACCAGCGACGTAAGGAGCAGACCGATCCCGGTGAACAGCAGGAACACCAGGAGGTATGACAGCAGGCCTATCAGGATCGCCTTCCGTGATCCCCTGCAGCTGACATGACGGTCGATGGCCGCCAGGATGTTCCCCATCCACCTAAGGGGATGGACCGAGTTCGGAACCTCGCCGATGTACCTGTCTATGGCCAGGGCCAGAACAACGACCAGTATCGCGTCCAGCCACAGAACCATGGGACCATCATCCGTTGATCACTGCATCGACGGCCGCGATGAACCTGCAGTTGCGCTCCCTGTCCTTCACGCTGTAGCGGACGTAGTCGGTGAAGCGGTCGCCGAAGGACGCGCAGTCGCGGACGGAGATCCCGTGATTGATCATCCTCTTGTTGAACTCGGCGCCGGTCATGCCCAGCGATTCCAGTGAGTTGAAGTAGAAGAACGAGTCCGAGACGGCGCCGACGGGGAAGCCGATCTCCTTGAGGGAGGAGTTCATGAGCTCCGATTCCTCGGCCATGACCGCCGCCGCATGGTCGACGTAGTCCATCTTGTCCCTGAGCAGGACCGTGGCCACCCTCTGCTCGATCTCGCCGACGTTCCAGGTCATGCGGACCTTGTCCATCTCGGCGATGATGTCTGGGTTGGAGAACCCGAACCCGATCCTTATGCCGGGTATGGCGAACGATTTCGTCAGCGACGAGGCAACGATGAGGTTGGAGAAACGGCTGACCATGCCGGACAGCGTTATGTCCGTGTACCCGGGGACCAGCTCCAGGAGCGTCTCGTCGAGGAACAGGAGCGTTCCCTGCTCCTCCAGCTCGCGGGCGATGCGGACCAGCTTGTCGCGAGGCTCCACCCTGCCGGTCGGGTTGTTGGGGTTGCAGATGTAGACGGCCCTGGCACCCTCCGCAGCCTCCAGAAGGCGGTCGGCGTCGATTCTGAAGTCCTCCTCCGCCTCCAGCTCGAATGGACGGATGTCGGCGCCAACGATCCTGCACTGCTGGGTGTACTCCGCGAACGAGGGGCGGGGGATGACGACCTTGTCGCCCCTGCCGTAGAAGGTGTTGGGCACGTTCCTGATGATGTCCGACGAACCTGCGCCGACGGAGATGCAGTCGGTGCCCACGTTGAATGTCCTTGAGATGACGTCCTTGAGCTCCTCGCATGAGTCGTCTGGGTAGTGGCCCACCTGCGGAATCGCCGTCGCGACGATTTCCGCCAGGTCCTCGGGGGGACCGAAGGGATTCAGGTTGTGGCTGTAGTCCTCGACGTTCTCAAGCATCCAACCCTTCCCCCCATGAACGGTGCGAGGGAGGTTGGCGAGTTCACTCCTAGGTGATATGCGCCCCTTCGTCATCGTTCCAACACAATGGAATCTCTCTATTTATGCTATCGGCTTATGGTTCCATCCATCATCATCCGACCGAGGCTGGCTATTATATAGAGTAATGTTCGGGTAGGACGGGCGTGGCGGACAGAACCGACCGGTTGGAATCATGGAATGTCCATAAGCCCCGTCGAAGCCCGGAACGGATGAGGCGGGCCCGTCGGGATTCGAACCCGAGTCTGAGGCTCCGGAGGCCCCCATGCTATCCAAGCTATACTACGGGCCCTGAGAAGATTTGGGGTTTGAGAAGAATAGTTGTGCCGGGGCGGGTTTCGCCCCGGCGATCCTGAGCCTCCTGTTGAGAGGGTGGAGGCGGATTGAAGATGATCTCTCTTCTCAGTTCTGTTTGAACTCGGTGTATCCGCAGTTGCCGCAGGAGACACGGTCCTTGTGGGTTGCCATGAAGACGCCGGGTCCGCACTTGGGGCAGACGGGCTTGGTCCTGACGAGCTTGTCGCCCTCGACCTGGTAGGCGTCCTTCTTCGCGACGGCTTTCTTGGGTGCTGCTGCTTTTGCCATTAGAATCACTCCTGGGGTGCTTCCTCGTCGGCGGGTGCCTCGGGCTTGGTCGCCTCGATTCCGTTCCTCTTGAGCAGGTACTCCCTGTCGAACTCGAGGGCGGCCTCCTTGCTCTCGTAGACCTTGGCGTATCCCTTGGACATGCCCTTTCCGTAGACGGACTCGATGTTGTCGACGACGACGCAGTCCCTCTTGGACTTGAGCTGTTTGGCGACCTCCTCGGCGACGGCGTTCCTGCCGGGGGTGGACTCTCCGTTGTGGTCGATGGTGAAGTACACCTCGACCCTCTTCTGCAGAGGGTTATCTTTCTGCTGGGTTATTTCCATCTTCATTCCAGTTCCTCCATTCTGGCCACGAGTTCCGCGGCCCTCTTGCGGATGGCTCCGTCCGTGGTGACTGCCATCATGCATCTTCCGGGCATTCCGTAGACCACCACCGTCCCGTCCTCGGCGTACAGGAGGCACGGCAGCATTGCCAGGTCCTCCTCGCCGTCGACGCGGATCAGGTCGACGTCCCCTCCGATGCCCCTGCGGACGGCATCCGCCATCTCGACGGTTATCCTCCCCGCGGGGTTCGAGACGACCTCCTTCTCCTCGCCCTCCACGAGCTTCGCGAAGTCGGTCATCTCCCTGCGCTCCGTGCTGCCGTCGTATATGGACAGCAGCGGCCTCACGCCGTGCCTTCTGAAGGTCAGGGATACCACGTCCCCGACCGTTATGAAACATGTTTGAGCGTTGATGTTGTCGAGTTCGCCTTCGTCCATCTCCCTTCCGAGGGGCTCCTTGAACGCCTCCCTCTCTTCCTCGGGGAGGATCAGGTCCCTCTCGAACATGGGACTCAGCGGACCTTGAGGGCGTACCTGCCGTTCGCGGATATGCCCATCTTCTTGGCGATCTCGGATTTCTCGAAGTCGATGACGGCGAGGTATCCCTGCCACTCCTTCGAGGTCTGTCCGCCGCAGCGGGGGCATGTGTCGTCCTCGGTGATGAAGCTGCACTGCTTGCATGCCTTGAGCACGGGTCCGACCATCACTCATCGCCTCCGTTCTGCTTCTCGGCCCTCTTGTTGTGGTCCTCCTCGAGCCACTGGAGCTTGCCGAGTCCGGGCTGGCGCATGGTCAGACCGATCTTGCTCTCCTGCGGGTTCTTCTCGTTGAGGTCGATGCTCACGACCCTGGCCTTGACGATGTCCCCGACGGCGAGGAACCTTCCGGTGTCCTTTCCGACGAGCCTCTGGTTGGTCTCGTCGATGTCGACGCGGTCGTCCATGACCTGGCTGATGTGCAGGAGGCCGTCGAGCGGACCGAACCTGACGAACGCACCGAACTTGAGGATCTCGACAACCTTGCCGATGATGATCTCGTTGTCCCTGGGCTTGAATACGACCTGGTCGAACTTGACGGTCTGGTACACAGCTCCGTCACCGTGGACGATGCGTCCGGGACCGACGGTCCTGACGTTCTTGATCAGCACGGTGAAGTTCTTGTCCTCTCCAAGGCGGCCCTCGTAGGTCTCCCAGGTGAGGTTGTCGATGACGCTGTCTATGTCATCCTTCAGGTCCTTCGGCGGAATGCGGACGACCTTCTCGACCTCGGTTAGCATATACATGGTGGGTCCTCTCGAATGTACCCGACTATAGCCATCTTGTATTTAAACGTGACTTGTTCGGCCTTTCTTATATTATTATAGAGATGGGAAGTCCGTCGGATCCCGTCCGACGTACGGAGACTGCCGCCCGATCCGGATGATCGCCGTACTGTGCCAGACGCGCCGCCCCCGCCCATTGTCGCCTGCCTTCTACAACCTCCGAAAGTCGACAATGCCATTTATTTAGTAGAATCCATACACGTCCCGCTTAAACGCTTAAGGAATCGATAAAATGATAGATTTCGGAACTGAGACTCTATTGTTTATGATTCCCGTCGCCGCGGTCATCGCAGTGATCTTCGCCGCGTACTTCTTCAAGTACGTCTGGTCGAAGGACAAAGGAACTCCCGAGATGCAGGAGATCTCCGATGCGATCGAGACCGGTGCCATGGCGTACCTGAAACGCCAGTACAAGACGATCGGAATCATCAGCGTCATAGTGGCTATCATCATAGCCCTCGTCGGCCTCGCCGACAGCTTCGCGGACTACCTCAACTACAGGGTCGCCATCGCGTTCCTCATCGGAGCCGGCTTCTCGATCCTCTCCGGATTCATCGGAATGAAGGTTTCCGTCAACTCCAACATCAGGACCGCCAGCGCGGCCCGCACATCCCTCAACGAGGCCTTCAAGGTCTCCTTCCGCGGCGGTGCCATCTCCGGTATCGTCGTCTCCACGCTCAGTCTCGTCGGTCTGTTCGTCGTCTTCCTCGCCTACTACTACTGGTGCGGAGAGGACATGACCATGACCCTCCACTCCGTCGTCGGATACGCCTTCGGTGCCTCCTTCGCCGCTCTGTTCGCTCAGCTCGGCGGTGGAATCTACACCAAGGCCGCCGATGTGGGAGCCGATCTCGTCGGAAAGGTCGAGGCCGGAATCCCCGAGGACGACCCCAGGAACCCTGCAGTCATCGCCGACCTTGTCGGTGACAACGTCGGAGACTGCGCCGGACGTGGTGCAGACATCTTCGAGTCAACCGCCGCCGAGATCATCGGATCGATGGTCATCGGACTCGCCGTCGTGAACATGGGAATCGGCGCATCCTTCAACTGGATCTACCTGCCCCTCGTGCTCATCGCATTCGGCCTCATCGCCTCCCTCATCGGAATCTTCGTCGTCCGCCTCAAGGACGACAACGCCGATGTCATCGGCTCCATGAACGTCGGATACTACCTGACCGTCGCACTGGTCGTGGTGTTCCTGTTCATAGCCACATACATGATCCTCGGACAGTCCGAGGGAATGGACAACTGGTACATGTTCGCCGCCGCCGGAGTCGTCGGAATCATCCTCGGTCTGGCCATCGTGTTCATCACCCAGTACTACACCGGCGACCACAAGCCCGTGAAGTCCATCGCCGAGTCCTCCGAGACCG
>CASFMM010000052.1 GCA_949295765.1 uncultured Methanomassiliicoccales archaeon
AATGGACTTCAAGATCCCCACAGTGCTGACGTCGGAAGAGCTCATGGAGAAGGCCTTCCACAGGGCGTCCAAGATCCGCAAGAACGGCACCAACGCGCTGGACTCCAGGAAGAAGACGGCCCTGGCCAAGGTGACCGCGTCGGGGGACATCGTGGTCACGGCCCTGCAGGGCTATGTGGACAGGTTCCCCCGCCTGGACAAGGAGGACGACTTCTTCCCCGAGCTGGTGGACATCGTCATCGGCATAGACCGCTACAAGAAGGCCCTAGGCGCCGTCAACTGGTGCGCAACCAAGGCCGAGAAGCTCAAGAACGACACCCTGAAGGACATCCGCCGCACGAAGGACCCCGAGATCGTCGAGGCCACCAGGAGGAGCTTCTACGGAAGGCTCAACTCCTACGTCGACAGGATCTCCGACGACCTTCTGTTCCTCCAGGATGCCAAGAACAAGTTCAGGAGGCTCCCCGCCGTGGACCCCAAGGTACCGACCATCGTGGTCGCCGGGTTCCCCAACGTCGGCAAGAGCAACCTCGTCACCGTCCTCTCCTCCGCGGAGCCGGAGATCGCGCCCTACCCCTTCACCACCAAGGGTGTCATCGTGGGGCACATCGAGGACGACTGGCGCAAGTACCAGATCATCGACACCCCCGGTCTGCTGGACAGGCAGTTCGACGAGAGGAACGACATCGAGAAGCAGGCGGTCCTGGCCCTCAGGTACCTGACAGACGTGATGCTTTTCGTCATCGACCCGTCCGAGACCTGCGGCTTCCCCCTGGAGATGCAGGAGAGGCTGCTGGAGACCGTGGAGAAGGGATTTCCCGGCGTCCCCATCATAATAGCCGAGAGCAAGTGCGACGTCCTGAAGACCGACGACGGAAGGCTGTACTTCTCCGCCCAGACCGGCGAGAACATGGACGTTCTCACCGACACGATCATGAGGGAGCTCAGGGCGGTATTCAAGCGCAAGGCCGCCGAGGCGGAGCCTGAGGACGAATGACCGACGGCCCCGCGACCAGCCCCGAGATGGCGAGGTACTTCGCCGAGCTCGCGGCCAAGAAGGACGAGTGCTACGCCATCGCCGAGAAGGCGAGGGGCATGGGCTTCGACCCGGAGTCCTTCGTGGAGATCCCCCAGGCCGAGGACCTGGCCTCCCGTGTGGAGAAGCTCCTGCTGGACTACCATGTCGAGGGCGTGGCCGAGGACATCCGCAGGCTGACCGCCGAGTATGGGAACCGCGAGCTGGTCGCCCTGATGGTGGCCAAGGAGATGGCCAAGAGGCCCGCCGAGAGCACCGAGAAGGCCCTGGACAGGGCCGTGAGGGTGGGACTCGCCGTCCTCACCGAGGGGATCCTGGTCGCGCCTCTGGAGGGTATCGCCGACACCCGCATCAGGAAGAACTCCGACGGCTCGAACTACGTGGACCTTGTCTTCGCCGGACCCATCAGGGCCGCGGGGGGAACCGGACAGGCCATGAGCGTCCTGATCGCGGACGTGGTCAGGACCGAGCTGGGCATCGGGAAGTACCAGCCGACGGAGGGCGAGATCGCCAGGTTCGACGAGGAGATCCCGCTGTACAAGCAGTGCCAGCACCTGCAGTACACGCCCACGTCGGAGGAGATAGACCTAATCGTCAGGAACTGCCCCGTGTGCGTCGACGGCGAGGGAACGGAGCAGATGGAGATCTCGGGATTCAGGGACCTCCCCCGCATCGACACTAACAGGGTCAGGGGAGGCGCGTGCCTGGTCATCGCCGAGGGCATGTGTCAGAAGGCATCCAAGTTGAAGAAGCACGTGGACAAGCTGGGCCTGGACGGATGGGACTTCATCGGGAAGTTCCTGGACGCCCACAAGGCCCCTCCGAAGGAGAAGAAGCCCGGCGAGGTGAAGAAGCCCACCGTGGAGCCCAAGGAGAAGTACCTCATGGACATCGTCGCGGGACGCCCCATCTTCGGGCACCCCTGCGCCGTCGGGGGCTTCAGGCTCAGGTACGGCAGGGCCAGGACATCGGGGCTGGCCGCCCTCGCGTTCAACACCGGCAGCATGTACGCCATGGACGAGTTCATGGCCCTGGGGACCCAGGTCAAGATCGAGAGGCCCGGGAAGGCATGCGTCGTGACCCCCTGCGACCAGCTGGAGGGCCCCATACTGCTGCTCAAGAACGGCGACCTGGTGTACTGCCACACCAAGGACGAGGTCCTGGCGGTCAGGAACCAGGTCTCGGAGATAGTTGACAACGGGGAGCTCCTCGTCCCGTTCGGGGAGTTCTGCGAGAACAACCACACGCTGGTCCCCTGCGGGTACCCGGTCGAGTGGCACAGGCTGGAGATCCTCGAGAAGGGGGAGCTCCCGGAGGACTGGAGGGACCCCACCTACGACCGCGCGAAGGAGATGAGCGCCCAGCTGGGCGTGCCCCTCCACCCCAAGTTCAACCTGTTCTGGTCGGACTGGCCCCTGGACAGGATAAAGGCGCTGCGCGAGCACGTGCTCGCCACAGGCGCATACGACGGGACCAACCTCTCCGTGGAGAGAGAGGCGACATCCAAGCGCATGCTGGAGGACCTGGGCGCCCTCCACAGGATCGTGGACGGCAGAGTCGTCATCGACGAGAGGTACTCCAGGCCGATCCTGGACTGCCTCGGGATCGTCGTCGGGGACGGAAGACTCCAGGCAGGCCCAGAGCTGGAGGGGGCCGACACCCTCCAGGCCATCAGCAAGGCCGCCGGGTACGAGGTCCGCGCCAGGGCCATGACCCGCATCGGCACCAGGATGGCCCGTCCCGAGAAGGCGAAGGAGCGTGAGATGACCCCCAAGGTCCACGCGCTGTTCCCCATAGGCAAGGATGCCGAGGCCAAGAACGAGCTCATCGCCGCCATAGCGGTGTGCAGGAGCAACGCCTCCAAGAGCAAGGGGGGCAAGAACGAGGTCTCCGTGGAGGTGGGCAACAGGTTCTGCCCAGTGTGCAGGGACTACACCTACCGCAACTGGTGCAGGGTCTGCGGGTCGCACACCACCTACACCCCGAGGCAGAACAACTTCGGCAACATGGGCCCGGTGGAGATCGGCATCAACCTGGAGGAGGAGTTCAAGGCCGCCTGCGACTGGCTGCACGAGAAGCCCCCGTCGGACCTCAAGTGCCTGGAGACGCTGTCCTCCAAGACCAAGACCTGTGAGGCCCTGGAGAAGGGCATACTCAGGCAGAAGAACGGCGTCAGCACGTTCAAGGACGGGACGATAAGGTTCGACATGACCGACATCCCCCTGACCCACTTCAAGCCCAGGGAGATCGGCCTGAGCATCGAGAAGGCCCACGAGCTGGGATACACCCACGACTGGAACGGCGACCCGCTCACGGACCCGGAGCAGATCTGCGAGCTGAAGGTCCAGGACATCGTCCCGGCCAAGGACTGCGGCACGTACCTGGTCAACGTCGCCAGGTTCATCGACGACGAGCTGGAGGAGCTCTACCACCTCCCCAGGTACTACAACGTGCAGAACAGGAGCGACCTCATCGGCCACATCACGTTCGCCCTGGCACCCCACACGTCCGGAGGCATCCTGTGCAGGATCATCGGCTACGCCGACCTCCGCGGATGCTACGGCCACCCGTTCTTCCACGCCGCCAAGAGGAGGAACTGCGACGGCGACGAGGACTGCGTCATCCTGGCGATGGACGGACTGCTGAACTTCTCCAGGACCTTCCTGCCCGACAGGAGGGGAGGCCTCATGGACGCCCCGCTGGTCCTGACCACCAGGCTGGACCCCAACGAGATCGACAAGGAGGCCCACAACGTGGACTGCCGCAGGGAGTACCCCATCGAGCTCTACAGGGCGGCGATGGAGATGAAGGACCCCAAGGAGATCGAGAAGCAGATGGACCTCATCGCCGGCAGGATCGGAACCCCGGACCAGTACGAGCACCTCGGGTTCACCCACGACACCCACGACATCTCGGACGGTCCGAAGTACTCCGCGTACACCACCCTGGAGACCATGATGGACAAGATGGACGCCCAGCTGATGCTGGGGAAGAAGATCCGCGCCGTCGACGAGCAGGACGTGGCCAGACGCGTCCTCAACAAGCACTTCCTGCCCGACATGATCGGGAACCTGAGGTCGTTCTCCACGCAGACCGTCAGATGCACCAAGTGCGGTGAGAAGTACCGCAGGATGCCGCTGGCCGGCAAGTGCACCAAGTGCGGGAACGCGCTCACGCTGACCGTTCACGAGGCCAGCGTCAAAAAGTACCTGGAGATCTCCAAGGTCATCGGAGAGAAGTACGGCCTGGACACCTACACCAGGGAGAGGGTCGAGATCCTCGAGATGAGCATGGACTCCGTCTTCAACAACGACAAGGTCAAGAAGTGCAAGCTGTCCGACTTCTTCTGATCACTCGGACTGCTGCGACTGCTTCATCCCCGGCGCCAGGTACATGGTGATGAACGAGTCCAGCTGCATGTCGCGGGCCTTCACCGCGACCTTGGACCCGAGCCACCCGGCCGCGATGAGCTGGGCGTTCATGTTGGATGCGCCCATGATCAGGTCGGAGAACCTGGAGGTCTTCTCCGCCCAGTAGTCCGACAGGAACTCGAGGACGGAGGGCTCCGTCTTAGAGACGGCGTTGTCGATCTTGGAGCCCAGGATGCCGAAGAACTGGGAGTAGTTGTCCAGGAACGCCTTCGGGTCGTGCTTGGACTGGGCGCTCTCCAGTGCTCCCACCCTGGAGGACGCGTCGTCGAACACGCGGACCGCCTCGGCGCAGATCGCCGACAGGTCGTTAAGGTCCGTGTACACGGTGAAGGACTCGATGGCCAGGAACATGTACTCGTTCATGGTGTTCATCAGTTCCCTCTGGGTGCCGAGCTGCGGCGCCCTGTCCCTGAGGCCCGCCATGAGGTCGGTGATCAGGTCGCGGTCGTCGATGAGGATGGCCAGGTCCGAGATGCCTGCGCGGCTGTGTGTGGCGGTGTCCGCGGACGACCTCACGATCTCGTCCACGCAGCCGTCGACCATCCTGCGGTACGACTCCTCGGACGGCTGGAGCCCCGCCCTGACGGCCGCGCTCCATCTCTCCACCGCCCCGGCGAAATCGCCGGATGCGATCTTTGAGAACCCCTGTTCCATGGCCTTGTCGGGATCGACCTGCTCCGCGGCACCCTGCACCGGCTGGACCGACGGGGCCGTCGATGCGGGGGTATCGAAGTACTCTCCGCATTTCATGCAGAAGTTGGAGTCGTCGGGGGATGCGTAGCCGCACTTGGAACAGGTCTTCATGGCGATGCCATACGGCTATTGGTATAAGGCGGTGCGCACGGACCGCGCATGGATGACGTCACTTCTTGGGACCGGCCAGGTACATCTTCGAGTAGGCGGCCAGCTGCGAGTTGCTGGACCTGCCCAGCACCTTCCCGGAGAGCTTTCCCGCTATGACCGAGTGCGTGGTCAGGAAGAACGCGTTGTTCAGGGGCTCCAGATAGGTCAGTCCAGGTGCCGAAGCCCAGCGGTCGGCCAGCTCCCCGACCCTCTCGGGGGTCGTGCCGTTGACCATGTCCTCCACGGTGTCCAGGACCTTGCCGGTGAACACGCTGTAGCAGGACAGCCAATCCAGGGGGCCGGGCCTGCTGTCCGGGAACGCATTGGGCAGGTTGATGGCCTTCTCCATCATCTCACCGACTGCGTCCTCCGCATCGGCGCAGATCTCGTTCACGTCGCGCAGGTCGGTGTACATCGCGAAAGTGTCCATGAACAGGTACATGTAGGGGTTGGCCAGGCCGAGCACCCCGTTCTGTATCGAGCAGACGTCGAGGCTGCGGGCGAGCCTCTCCATTATGTCGGTCAGCGGCTCCCTCTCCGGCATGGTCATGGCGAAGCTGATCATCCCCGCGTCGCGGTACGTGTTGGGGTCCACGGCGATGCCCAGGAGGCACCTCGTCGTGGCATCGACGATCCTGCCGTAGGTCGCGTCGTCGATGCGCATGCCGGGGATCGCGTCCCTCCAGCAGGCTATGCCCTCCACGAACCTGCCGGAGTCCATCAGGACCTCCCCGCGGAGCATCGGGTCGTCAGGAAGCGACGTGACCGTCGGCGCCTGGGCGGAGGCGTTCTGTCTGACCATGAAGTACGATCCGCAATGGGTGCAGAAGTCCAGGGAATCGTCGTCGGTCGTCTTGCCGCATGAAGAGCATCTCCTCATGACATTCGCTATACAGAAGGGATAGTTAAACCTGAGTCGGGACCGGACTGCGGTCCCGGCCCGGGGAGGGATGGGATGGAAGGTGGGCCCCAAGGCCCGGTTTGGTTTACGGTGCGGGGTGGAAGATCCGAGGGACCCTCACTCCCTCCTTCCGCAGACGACTCCCGTCACGACCATGGCGGTGACGACCGCCGCCGCGAGGATCCAGACGTCTCCGCCGTCGTCCTCCGGGACGTATTCGTCGAGGGGGTGGATGGTGGCGACGCCGATGTCCGCCAGCCCCGCGAACAGTTCCGGACTGTCGGTGTAGACATCGAAACGGTCCGAGTCCTCGTATTCAAGCCAGTACCACGGATCTTCCGGGACCGTGCCCTCCATCACCAAGGTGTGCATGTTGGGCAGGCAGACCGCCCAGAGCCCCATCGAGGTGACGGAGGCCGGCACGATCAGGGTCCCGATCATCGTACAGTTGTTGACCGCCAGTTCGTCCACGACCGTGACCGTGTCCGGGATCTCGAACACCGAACTGTCGTACTTGCTGGGCACCACGTGGAGCGCCGTCATGTCCTTGCTGTAGAGGACCCCGTCGACCGATACGTAGACATCGTTCTCCGAAGAGACCTCGATCGTCTCGAGCGACCGGCTTGTGGCGAGGTGGCTGGTTTCGAAGGGCCCCACCGATGCGCCGATGTAGACGTACCTCAGCTGGGTGCAGAGGCTGCCGAAGTTCATCGTCTCCATGGAGTCCGGGATCACGAGGGACGTTATGCGGGAGCACTAGTTGAGGGCGTCCACATCGCAGGCCACGACCCCGTCGGGGATCCTCATCTCCCCTTCGAGCGCCTGGGGGACCCTGATCAGAGTGGAGAGATCCTTGCTGTACAGCACCCCGTCCACAGCCGCGAAGGCAGTGCTCCCCTCCGACACCGTTATGCTCTCCAGGCTACCGCAGTCATAGAGCACGCTGGTCATGTCGGTGACGCCTGAAGGGACGCGGAACTCGATGATCGACGTATCGCCGAACGCGTGGCTGCCGATCGAGGTGATGCTGTCCGGCAATTCGATCGTGACTAGCGAGGAGCAGCCCTCGAAGGCGTAGTCACCGATGGATGTCACGGAGTAGGTGATGCCGTCGATCGTCACGTACTCCGGCACAGAGATCGCGACCGAATCACCTGTGTATCCTGTCACCGCCGCCGTCCCATCCTCCAAGACCTCGTAGACGAGCCCCTCGGACCTCCACGTATCGGCCTCGGAAATGGGGATGCAGCATACCATGGCCGCCAGGGCCGCCACGACGGCGACCGGGATCAGATAGCGTGTTGTTCCCCTGAGTGTCGTTTCGAGGTGTGAGGATTTAAAAATGACCCCTTGCGGGGAACGTCACCGGCGCGAACGTCGGACAGGTTTGTGTCGGCCCCTCCCGGAGGAGGGGCCTTTAGAGGTTTCAGTCGGATTCGAGCTCCTCGAGCTGGAGCTTGAAGTCCTTGGCCTCGTCGGCCAGGACCTCGAGCGCCTTGTCGAGAGTCTGCTGGGCTGTCAGGGAACCGTCGGTCTCGAACTTGAACAGGAAGTTCGTGTCGTCGGCGGTGATCGTGACGCCGCCCCTCTCGCCGAGGGAGTGCTCGCAGGACCTGCAGAGGCTGCAGTCCAGCGGGTTCTTGACGACCAGCTTCCCGTCCTCGACGGCGAACACCTTCTTGGGGCAGATCTCGGCGCAGTTCAGCACATCCTCGTCGCCGGCCCTCTTGGGGTCGACCTCCACGCCGGGCATGTACTTGTAGCCGACGCCGTTGGCGACCTGCCACTTGACATGCTTCCTGGCGGTGCCCATGACGGCGGTGGCGTAGATGAGCACGGCCTGGCCGTCTGTGAGCTCGACGATGGGTATGAACTCGTCCTTCACCCTGAGATTGGGGTTGCCGAGGGGTTCGAGGTCTCCGGAGAGCACCGTGCACGGCCCGATCTTGTTCAGACTGTACATGATGGTGCAGTTGGGGCAGCCCTCTCCTCCGCAGACGCATTCGCTCTGCGGGACGAAGAGGTCCAGATCGGTGGGCACAGGGACCATTCCCAGCCTGTGGGCTATGATCTCGTCGAACAAGGGCGTTACGCTCTCGTACTCCTTGTCATCGCTCATGATGGGTCCCAGGTGGAACTCCACCTTGTCGATGGCCATCTTGGGGATGTCGGAGAGGAGTGTCCTCCTGAGGGCGTTGGCCATGGCCGGGGAGGAGTTCTTCAGGATGAACTTGGCCTTCCTCTCGGCCATTTCGAGAATCTCTATGTCCATAGGAGATCCCCCTCAGACCCTGCGTCCCCTGCGTCCGCCCTTCTTCTTGGTACCGTCGTGCGGTATGGGTGTGACATCCTCGATTCTGCCGATCTTCAGGCCGGCCCTGGTGAGGGCACGGATCGCGGCCTGGGCTCCGGGACCGGGGGAGACGGATTTGTTGCCTCCGGGGGCCCTGACCCTGACGTGGATACCGACGAACTCCTTCTCCTTGGCGACCTCGGCGACCTTCTCGGCTGCCTTCTGGGCCGCGTAGGGCGAGGACTCGTCCTTGGCCTGCTTGACGACCATTCCGCCGGTGGCCTTGGTGATGGTCTCGGCACCGGTGATGTCGGTCAGCGTGATCATGATGTTGTTGTAGCTGGCGTAGATGTTGGCAATTCCCCATTTCGCTGTCATCAGTGAACACCGTCCTCTGCTGTGATTCCCGCCTCCTCGGCGTCTGCCTTCGCGGCCGCGGCGTCGGCTGCGGCCTGGTCCGCCTCCGCCTTGGCCCTGACCGCTGCGTTGGCGGCGGCCTGCTCGGCGGAGATCCTCATGGGGTGCATCTCGTCGGTGAAGGGGGATGCGGGGTTGAACTCGATGGAGGACTCCTCGGCCCTGGTGACCAGGTATCCGGGGACGGTCACCCTGTGGCCGTTCATGAAGATGTGGCCGTGGGTGATCATCTGCCTGGCCTGCTTGATGGTGCTGGCCAGTCCCTTCTCGTAGACGATGGTCTGCAGGCGCCTGGAGAGGACGTCCTCGTCCTTCAGCGCCAGGATGTCGTTCAGGTTGGATCCGACGGGCAGGTATCCCAGGCGGCCGCACTTGGCCAGCAGGGCGTCGGCCTCGATCTTGGCCTGCTCGTCGCCGGTCCTCAGGCGAGCCTGGAGGTCCCTGGACTGCTTCCTCAGGTTCCTGAGGATGGTCTCGGCCTTCCAGACCTCGGTCTTGTTCTTGAGACCGAAGGCGCGAACGACCTCGACCTCGGCTTTGATCCTCTCGCCCTGCCAGGGGTGGGAGGGCGTGTCGTATGTCTTCCTTGAAAACTTAGGGTCTCCCATTCAAACCACCTCAGGATTTCCTCTGGACACCCATGGTGAGTCCGTGCCTTCCGTTGGACCTGGTCCTCTGTCCGCGCACCTTGTGGCGGCCCTCGTGCCTGATTCCGCGGTAGCAGCGGATCATCTTCATCCTGTTGATGTCATCCTTCTGGATGATGTCCAGGTCGTTTCCGAACAGGTGCATGTCGGCACCGGTCTCGTAGTCCATCTGCCTGTTGATGGCCCAGGAGGGGGCGTACTCGACGTAGGACTTGACGAGGGCCTCGATCTCCTTGACCTTCTCGTCGGACAGGGATCCCATCCTGACGGCGGGGTCGACGTTGGCCTTCGTGGCGACGATCTGGGCGACTCTCTTTCCGACTCCTTTGATGCTCTGGAGTCCGACGACGGTCCTCTTCTGACCGTCGATGTCAGTGTTGACGATACGGACGATGAAGTTGAAGTTCTCGTCCTCCGTCTGCTGCTGCTCTTTCTTCTTAGCCATTTCGCTAAACCTCCGTAAATGCCTCCCGGCCGGGGCCGGGTTGGACGCAAGCTCCGTTTTCCGCTTGGGAAGGAGCTCTCAGTTTTCACCGTCCGGAACGTACGCCGAGCGGGGGTCCTGAGTTCACGTGCTTCGTGCGATGACCTTCTTATAAATAAAGGGTTGGTCGGAGACGGATGCCGCGAACCC
>CASFMM010000053.1 GCA_949295765.1 uncultured Methanomassiliicoccales archaeon
ATAGGATTAACTCAAGTTCCCCTTATACACGGGCATGAGCATCCTCTACCGCTACGGAAGCACGTACTACATCAACATGACCAACAGGTGTCCCTGCAGGTGCGTGTTCTGCGTGAGGGACTCCACGCCCAGGCTGGGGGATGCGGACTCCCTGTGGCTGGACCACGAGCCCACGGTGGACGAGGTCATGGACGAGCTCAGGAAGGTGGATCTCTCCAAGTCCAGGGAGGTCGTGTTCTGCGGTTACGGTGAGCCCACGGAGAGGTTCGACGACGTCCTCGAGTGCGCCAGGAGGATCAAGGCGGAGTTCGGCAAGCCCGTCCGTCTGGACACCAACGGCCTCGGCAGTCTGATCAACGGCAGGGACATCGTGCCCGAGATGGAGGGCGTCATAGACTCCGTGTCCATCAGCCTCAACGCTCCGAACTCCGAGGAGTACCAGGAGGTCAGCAGGTCGTCGTTCGGCGCCGAAGCATATCCGGCGATTCTGGAGTTCATCAGGGAGTGCAGGGAGAGGATCTCAGGGGTGACCGTCTCCGTCGTGGGAGGATCCATCAGCCAGGAGTCCGAGGACGAGTGCGCCCGCATGGCCCAGGACATGAACGTCCGGTTTAGGGTCAGGTGACCTTCCACAGGTTATCCATATAGAGTTTAGCGACCGTTGTCTATTCCACAATCGTCTTATAATGTTGACACGATTCATCACCATGGGACGTGTGATCATGGGAAACAGGGAGCTTCTCAACAGTGGTGAGGAGGCGAAGGAATGCCTGATAACGTTAGACCGTACAGTCGAACCGGAATCAGAAATCGAGGCGCTCCTCTCGGAGCTGGAGGTCCTGCGTCGTGAGAACGAGGAGTTGAGACAGCTTGCTTCCGAGGTGCATGAGGCCAGAGATCTGCCGTCCGAGGAGGTCCGCGTTCTGGTCAGAGAGTACGCCCTCGGAGTTCCGAAGGATGTACCCATATTCGCCAGTGACGTGGCGTACGACCTGTGTCTGAATCCTGCTGCTGTGGAGGAGGCGATGGAGGATCTCTGCAGGGAGGGGTTCCTTTCATGAGCGAGTCCCAGGTGATCTCCAGGCCACGGGAGGGCACACGTGTCGAAGGTGTCGAACGTGCTATCGTCTCCTGCAGGAAGCCCGTGTCCAAGCCGCTGAAGATTCGTCAGACGGACGAGCATCATGCGTTCCAATACACCCTCAGAGGCAATGTGATCTTCACAGTCGAGAAATCATATCTCCGTCAAAAGGACGAATGAGGGGTAGCATGGACGACAGCGGTATTCCGAAGATATTGCTCTCGCCGGAGCAGTCTGGGATTAAGAACGCCATCACGGTCTCGGAACTGAGGCGGAGCTACAGGAAGCTGCGCGATCTCAGTCTCGAGTCCGGTGCGCCGGTGTACATCACGAGAGGTGGTGATGCAGGCGGGGTTTTCTTCACTATGGAGACCTTCGAGTCGTTTCAGAAGGAATTCCTTCTGACATTGGAAGAGATTGTCAGGGAGAGCATGTGTCTCGAGGACATCATATTGATGTCCAATGGTGAAGATCGCATTCCTCATGACGTGTCTGATGAGATGAGGGCCGATTCTGATTCCTGACAGTTCGTGGAGTCAGGCCGATGCAAGATACGTGGCAAACAGGCTGCCGTCATAACTTCCCGCTGAGACAATGAGGGATGTTTTCAGAGGTCCAGGGCGGAAAACTTGGACATAGAGATGAAGTACGTACACACCAAGGCTGCGACCCCCATTGTTGTGCAAGCCGCGGCGCTGATGCCCGACCAACCGCAGTCCGCAGGCCAGAGTGCGTTGATGACGACCGTCACCACAGCACCGCATGCGAGGTACACGAACTGCCCGAACATCCCGCGGAGCAGCGATACGCCGTCTCTCGTTGAGAAGTTGGCATAGCATGCGTAACCTATCCCGGCGAGATACGTTCCGACCCCCAGGCCCGCAAGGGCGGTGTCGGCATCGCCGTCCGCTGTGGCGATGCCGCACAGCGCGGGGACCACCGCCAGAGGGACGGCATAGACTTGCAGGGCCAGGAACCTGTCCCTCACGAGCCTTTCCCTAGAGAATCCGGCGGCGAGGACGAAGGCCGGCCATCCGCACTCCTTGTCCCCTACGAACAGGCCGTATGATGCGAACGCCGCACCGATCATCGGGAAGATGATGGACACCTCCCCGATGCCGACCAGGGAGACCGCCGCAGCCAACACGGGCAGGACCAGGTAGGCCGCGAGTCTCCTCAGGTCGAAAGCGAGCAGAGGCATCTTCGCACCTCACAGGTCCCTCTTCTCGAACCTGGCGCAGGACGCTTTGTAGGTCCCGGCGAACATCAGCACGGCGATCACCAGCAGCACCCCGGTGACCATCAGCATGTTGCCGCCGAGCAGGTCGGAGGCGATGATGGTGGCGGACACCAGGAACGCAATGCTCGCCATGAGCACCACGATGGACACGTACTGGGCCTTGACGCTGCTGCCGGTCCAGTAGTTCACCAGTATGGATATGCTCACGACGATGGCCGAGAGCACCCACCCGGTCACGGAGACGACGGCGGCCGACTCGAGGTCGGTCCCGGCTCCGGTCAGCGAGGGCATCGCCAAGGACACGGCCAGGCCTATGGCGAACCCGATGGTGATGAAGACGACGGACGACATGTACTTGCTCATGACGATCCTGTTCCTGGGGATCCCGGCGGAAACGGCGTACATGTCCCACTTGCACTGGTCGTCCCAGGCGAAGGAGCTGGCCACGAGCGATGAGAACAGCATCGGGCAGACTATGCCCATGACGTTGCTCTCGCTGAACAGCATCGAGAATACGACTCCGAACACGGCCACGTAGATCAGGCCGTTCCTCAGCAGGGTCGCGTCCTTCCAGACCAGCCCGTTCATGCCGCATCACCCCTGATGACCATGACCATTATGTCGTCCAGGGACGCGGGGTCCACGACCAGTTCAGGATACGCCTCGGCGACGCCGTTCCTGTCCCTGACGAGCGCGGACGTGGAGAACTCGTCGCGCTTGATGCTCACGATGTTCTCCCTTCCGATGGCCAGCACTGCCGGCTCGCTCCCTCTGACGATGCCGTAGTTCTCGAGGATCTCGTCCTTGGGGCCGTTCATGACGATCCTGCCCTGGTGGATGAACACGATGTAGTCGGCTATCTTCTCGAGGTCGCTGGTGATGTGCGAGGACATCACCACCGTGTGCCCCTCGTCCTGCATGTACTCCATCACCAGGTCCAGGAACTCGTCCCTGGCCGCTGGGTCCATCCCGGCGGTCGCCTCGTCCATGATGACTAGGTCCGGGTTGTGGGAGAGCGCCACGGCGACCTGGATCCTCATCCTCATGCCGCGGGAGTAGTCCTTGATCCTCTTGTCGAGCGGGATCCCGAAGCTGGACATGAGCGACCTGTACCTGGCGTCGTCCCAGTTCGGGAACAGGGAGCTCATGAGCTTCCCCGTCTGCTCGCCATTCATCTGCTGGAAGAAGTGGCACTCGTCGAAGACGACCCCCACCCTCCCCTCGGTGCCCTTCCGGTCCTGCGAGCCGAACAGGCTGATTGTTCCGGAGTCCACCAGGTTTGCACCGGTTATGCACTTGATCAGGGTGGTCTTCCCCGCCCCGTTCTCGCCTATCAGGCCGACGACGTAGCCGCGTGGGATATCCAGGTCGATGTCCCTCAGCCCGAAGGACCCGAAGGACTTGCAAAGTCCTCTGATTTCAACCGCGTTGTCCAATTTAATCACTCTCGTACAGGATATCGACCATCTCTGTCAGCTCCTCCTTGGTGATGCCGCCGCGCTTGGCGACCTCCACCGCCCTGCGGATGCCGTCCTCGGCCAACTTCAGGTTGGCCTCGCGGAGCAGCTGCGGGTCCTGGGCGGCGACGAAGCTGCCCTTCCCGGCGACCGTCTCTATGAACCCCTCGGCCTCGAGGTCGTTGTACGCCCTCTTGGTGGTGATGAGGCTGATCCTCAGGCTCTGCGCCAGAGCGCGCATGCTGGGCAGGGCGTCGCCCGCCCTGAGCTGTCCGCTCATGATCTGGCTCTTCACCTGGTCTGTGATCTGCTCGTAGATCGGCTTCCCGCTGGAGTTGCTGATGATGATCTCCATCTTCCTCTGACATCCTGTACGCTGTTGGTGTATATAACTGTATATGCACGATATACACAGTATTCACAGGTATACACAGTCCATGGGCGCAGACCACTTGAATGTTTGCACCGTCCGGTTCTCCCTCTTTTATTATTAATCAAAGGAAGAAGTCCGAATGCTTTTATAATACGTCTTTAATCGCACGGGCGGTAAAATGACTGGCGATGAGAAAAAGAAGAGAGACCCTATTTTCACGGTCTGCTTCGTAGTATTCATCCTGGCCGCCGTGTCGGTGGTCGGAGTCTACATCGACGAGCACTACCTGACTGAAGACACAACGAAGGCCGCATACGGTGACGAGGTCACCGTGAACTACACCGGTACATTCTACGCCTACTACGGCGAGGAGAACGCGGTCGTGTTCGACACCAGCTACAGAAGCATCGGCGAGAACGACACCATCATCAAATCCAACAGCTTCAACAAGTCCAGCTACAGCACCCTGTCCTTCGAGGTCGGAGGAACCGACGTCCTGGCAGGATTCGGCAACGCCGTCGTCGGCCACAAGGTCGGGGACAAGATCCAGGTCACCGTCGAGAACGGATACCCCGCAGGATCCGACTTCTACGAGCAGTCCAGGACCGGACTCACCGTGCCCGTCGTCCAGGAGATGACCAAGACGCAATTCGAGTCCGTCTACGACTACGACCTCACCGATGGAGGAATGACCTACATCACCACCGTCTACGGATGGCCCGCCACGGTCACCGCGGCCGGAAACAACGTGGTCATCACCAACATGCCCGAGCAGGGACAGACCTACACCTACACGCCCGGAGGAGTCGTCTCCGACGGAGAGGAGGAGGACGAGGAGGCCGGCCACAGCTTCGGCACCACCACCTTCGCCGTCACCGGAAACAGCAACGGGGAGATCGTCTACAACATCGCCTTCAACGACACCGTCAGTGTCGGCGACAACGGCGCCATCCAGATGATCGAGCTCGACTTCGGCAACGAGACCTGGTTCGTCACCAACGTCAACGGCGGTGACTTCACCTACAAGACCTGCGATGAGACGAGCAACGCCGTTCTCTACTTCGAGATCGAGATCGTCTCCATCGAGTGATAAACCCCACCATTTTACCTCCCCGGGAGCGATCCCGGGGATCACCACAGTTATTCATCTCGGAACGCCATCGCCCCCGCATGGCGTTCGCACACACAACCATACATGTGACGGATCTCGACAGGAGCATAGCCTTCTACGGCAGGCTCGGGATGGGTGTGTCCCGCAGGTTCGGACCTCCCGGACACGAGATCGCCTTCCTGGGTGACGGGCCCACCAAGCTGGAGCTCGTGGCTGACGGGAAGGGGGCCGTGGACTACCCGAACATCTCGGTGGGGTTCACCAGTGCCGAAGCCGGCAGGCTGGCAAGAGAGGTCGATGAGAAATGCGTGGGGCCCGTGACCCCGGCCCCGGGGGTTGAGTTTTACTTCGTCATGGATCCGGACGGGTACACCGTGCAGATCCTCCAGGAGTGATCAGAGGATCTCCTCGAGCTTCGCCAGCATGTCCTCGGTGTCCTTGGCCAGGATCCTGATGACCCTGTCCTTCTTGGGACCCTTGTCCACGATGGCGTCGGGGATGCCCTTGCACTTCTTCAGGGCCTTCTCCGTGGCTTCCGAGAACTTGTCCTTGTCCATCTCGGCGGTCACGGAGGTCATGCCCACCTCCTCCATCACGTCCATGATGTCGTCGCCGTAGGCGATGCTCATGATGCAGCGGGTCTCCGGGCTGTGCTTCATGACGGTCAGGAGGATGTAGGACAGTCCCTCTGCGGTGCCGAACTTCGCGGGTCCGTTCTTCCTCAGGATGCCGTTGTGGACCACCATCCTCTTGTCGATGGCGGCTATCTCCTCGGGTCCGGCGGCGTCCTTCAGCGCCATGGCGATGTTCATGCCGCCCTTGGGCACCAGCTCGTCCGGCACAGTGTCGACGATCCTGGCAGCGGCGGCGTCGAGGGCGTCCAGCACCTGGAACTTGTCCGTGTCGCCCTTGAGCCTGACCATGGTGTTGACGACGACGTCGCCCTTCCCGATCGCGTACTGCGTGGCTATGGACTCTTGGATGAGCTCCCTGGACTTCAGGACGGCGTTGACTATGTCCAGTCCCTTGGCCATGTTGGCCGTGATGAACGAGGACAGGGCGCATCCGCTGCCGTGTCCGGCCTTCCTCAGGCGAGGGTACTCCATCTTCGTGAACTCCGAGGACAGATAGAGGTAGTCGACCACGGTGGGCGTGTTGAAGTGCCCTCCCTTCATCAGGACGGACGATCCCTGTTTACCTATGAGCTCGCAGGCAAGCATGAGGTCGTCCCTGGTCTTGATCTTCATCTTGGCCAGGACCTCCGCCTCGTGCTTGTTGGGGGTCACGAGCTCGCACATGGGCAGGAGCTTCTTCTTCAGTGCGGACGCGTATCCCTCGTCGGACAGCGAGGCTCCGGTCCCGGAGATCATCACGGGATCGACGATCAGGGGCATCTCGTGGTCCTCCAGGATGTCGGCCACCGTCCCGACGATCTCCGCGCTGTACAGCATACCTGTCTTGACCGCCTTGATGTCGCAGTCCTTGAGCACAGCCTCCAGCTGCGCCTTGATGAACTCTTCCGGTATGGGGAAGATGCCGTCGACACCGCAGGTGTTCTGCGCGGTGACGGCTGTGATTACTGATGCGGCGTGGACTCCGACGACGGACATGGCCTTGACATCGGCCTGGACGCCCGCGCCTCCTATGGAGTCAGAGCCCGCCACTGTGAGTGCGGTTCTCATGACCTGGTGCATGCTCTATAACTATAAAGGGGTTCAGAGCCCACTAAGGATTAAATAAAGAACCTGCCATCAGCGGAACCGATGAAGGTCTACAGCACTCACTTCATTCTCAAAGGCAAATCCGACTACCAGGACCTGGCTCCGGTGTTCCCGGACATCCTGAAGATGTTCCTCGAGGAGATCGGACAGACGCCCGAAGAGGAGGAGATTCTCCAGATGCTGATAGAGCTCAACCTGATGGACCTCGAGCGCAACAGGAAGCCCGAGGGCTACAACCGCAAGGGGAAGGTCCGCCTGGTGTTCCCCATGGACAGGAAGGAGTTCTACATCAAGACCTACACCAAGAGCACCGACCTCTCGCACATCGCCGACAACATCAGCAACATGCTGACGGCCGCGGGAATCAGCTTCACGGTGAAGCAGAACGACAACGTCGAGTTCGACTGAGTGTCTATATCAAGAAATAAGAAGTTAAGGGGTTTAGCGTAAGCCATCTCACTCGGTGAGCGCCTTCCAGCAGTTCCGGATGAGCTGGCTCTCCTGTCTGATGACCTCGTCCCTCAGCATGATCTGCTCGATGGCCTTCGAGATCTGGACATCGGTGGACTGCGGGGACGTGCCTCCGTAGGAGTTCCTGCGCTCGACGCACTTGATCACGGGGAGGATGTCGTAGACGTCCTGCTCGATCCTGTCGGAGAACTGCCTCAGCTCGTCGAGGGTCATGTCCTCGAGGTTCCTTCCGGAGTCGATGCTGTGCCTCACGGCCGCACCCACGATGCCGTGGGCCTCGCGGAACGGCACGCCCTTGGTGACCAGGTAGTCCGCCAGGTCGGTGGCGTTGATCTGGCCCCTGCTGGTGACCTCGAGCATCCTGTCCTTGTGGAACACAGTGGTCGCGATGACCTTGGACATCATCTGCGCGCTGGCGATGACCGTCGCCATGGACTCCATGACGGGGCGCTTGTCCTCCTGGAGGTCGCGGTTGTAGGTCAGCGGGAGGCCCTTGGTCATGGTGATCATGGTCATGAGCGCTCCGACGACGGAACCGGTCTTCCCGCGGACGAGCTCCGCGATGTCGGGGTTCTTCTTCTGGGGCATGATGGAGGACCCGGTGGTGTACCTGTCGTCCATCTCGATGAACCCGAATTCCTGCGAGGACCACAGCACGAGCTCCTCGCAGAGACCGGACAGATGGATCGCGGTCTGCGCGGCGCAGTAGGCCAGCTCGGTGACGAAGTCCCTGTCGCTGACGGAGTCCATGGAGTTCTCCGTGGGCTCCCTGAAGGCCAGGGCCTCGGCGGTCATCCTCCTGTCGATGGGGTAGGTGGTGCCGGCCAGGGCAGCCGCGCCCAGGGGGCACTTGTCCATCCTCCTGAACGCGTCCAGGAACCTGTCCGCGTCGCGGGAGAACTTGAAGGCGTGGGCCAGCATGTGCTGGGCAAGCGTCACGGGCTGGGCGTGCTGCATGTGGGTGAAGCCGGGCATGACGGCGTCGCCGTTGTCCTCGGCCACCTTAACCAGCGCCATCATCAGTCCGTTGACCGCCTCGGCGGCCCTCAGGGCGTCGTCCCTCAGGTACATCCTGAAGTCGGTGGCGACCTGGTCGTTCCTGCTCCTGCCGGTGTGCAGCTTGCCTCCCGCGGGGCCGATGGCCTGGGTGAGGCTGAACTCGATGCAGGTGTGGACGTCCTCGAGGGAGTAGTCGAACTCGAACGACCCGTCCCTGACCTTGACGAGGATGTCCTTGAGACCGGCGATGATCTTGTCCGCGTCCTCGGCGGGGATGACCCCGCACTTCTTCAGCATCCTCACGTGGGCGAGGGACCCCATGACGTCGTAGAACGCCAGGTGGGAGTCCACGTCCAGGGAGGAGGTGAAGGCCAGGGTGGAGTCGTCCATCCCGGCCGAGAACCTTCCGGACCACAGGGCCTGCTGCAAGGCGATCACTTCTTCTTGACGGCGTGGCTCTTCGCGGCGGTCCTGCCGGGGAGTCCCCAGACGTAGATGAAGCCGGTCGCGGAGTTGTGGTCGAAGACGTCTCCCTCGGCGTAGGTGCTGAGTCCCTCGTCGTACATGGAGTACGGGGACTTCCTGCCGACGACGGTGGCGCTTCCCTTGTACAGCTTGACGCGGACGGTTCCGGTGACGAACTCCTGGGTCTTGTCGACGAACGCCTGGATGGGCTCCATGAGTCCTCCGAACCAGAGTCCGTCGTATGCCAGCTGGCAGAACTTCTGCTCGATTCCGCGCTTGAACTCGATGGTGTCCCTGGGCAGGGTCATGGCCTCCAGGGCCTGGTGGGCCTTGATCAGGGTGACGGCTGCGGGGCACTCGTAGGTCTCGCGGCTCTTGATTCCCATGAGACGGTCCTCGACGTGGTCGATCCTTCCGACGCCGTGGGCTCCGGCGATCTTGTCCAGCTTCTCTATGAGCTTGACGCCGCCCATCTTCCTTCCGTTGAGGGCCACGGGGATTCCCTGCTCGAACTTGATCTCGATGTACTCGGGCTCGTCGGGGGCCTTCTCGGGGTCGACGGTGTTCTCCCAGACGTCCGCGGGGGGCTCGGCCCAGGGGTCCTCGAGGATTCCGCACTCGCAGGAGCTTCCCCAGAGGTTCTCGTCCCTGGAGTAGGGGCTCTCCTTCTTCACGATGATCTCGATGCCGTTCTGCTTGGCGTACTCGATCTCCTCCTCTCTGGTGGTGATCCACTCGCGCATGGGGGCGATGATCTTGATGTTGGGGTCCTGGGAGACGATTCCGACGTCGAACCTGACCTGGTCGTTTCCTTTCGCGGTGCATCCGTGGGCGATGAACTTGGCGCCCTCGGCCTTGGCGACCTCGACCAGCTTCTTGGCGATCAGGGGCCTGGCGATGGCCGTGCTCAGGGGGTAGACGTTCTGGTACAGGGCGTTGGCCTTCAGGGAGGGCCAGACGTAGTCGGTGACGAACTCGTCGGTGACGTCGATGTAGTCCGCTTTGATGGCGCCGTTCCTCAGGGCGCGGGCGACGATGTCGTCCTTGCTGGGGGGCTGTCCGACGTTGATGGCGATGGCGATGACGTCGACGTTGTACTTCTCCTGGAGCCAGTGGATGGCGACGGAGGTGTCCAGTCCGCCGGAGTAGGCGAGGACGACCTTGTC
>CASFMM010000054.1 GCA_949295765.1 uncultured Methanomassiliicoccales archaeon
ACCTGGACGCCCTCCGCGCCATCGAGGCGGAGATGGAGGGAGGCATCGAGGACCTCCGCAACCAGAAGGACGCGCTGGTCGCCGAGAAGTACCGCCTGGACTCCGAGATCAGGGAGAAGGCCAAGGACATCGAGAACGCCCAGGCGACCCTGCAGTCCTTCAGGGCGCAGGCCATACAGCTGGAGCAGTCCGTCGAGGTCCTGATGGCCGAGGTCGACGCGATAGAGATCGAGGTCGTCCAGCCGATCCCCTCCGAGGAGGAGATCAGGCGCACCATCAGGGTCCAGGAGTCGGTCATATCCAAGCTGGGCAACGTCAACCTCCGCGCCATAGAGGAGTACGACGAGAAGAAGGCCCGTCTGGACGGGCTCAACGCGGAGGTCGAAAGCCTCAACCGCCACATCAAGGAGCTGACCGAGCTCATGGCGGCGCTCACCTCCAAGAAGAAGGGGCTGTTCATGCAGTCCTACGACGCCGTGAACGAGAACTTCAAGGCGATATACGCCCAGCTCTCCGGAGGAGGGGAGGCGTACATGGGCCTGGAGGACGAGGACGACCCGTTCTCCGGAGGCCTGATGATAAACGCGAAGCCGAGGAACGGCAAGCTGCTGAAGCTGGAGGCGCTCTCCGGAGGGGAGAAGTCCCTCACGGCGCTGTCGTTCATATTCGCGATCCAGGAGCACCAGCCGTCGCCGTTCTACGTGCTGGACGAGGTGGACATGTTCCTGGACTCCATAAACGCGGAGATGGTGGCCCGCAGGGTCAAGGAGAGCTCCGCGAAGGCACAGTTCATACAGGTGTCCCTGAGGAAGGTCACGCTGGCCCTGGCCGACCACCTCATCGGGGTCACCAGGCCGCCAAGCGGCATAAGCAGGGTCATAATGCAGCCCGACCTGGCAGAGGTCTCCCGCTACGAGGAGGAGGCCCTGAAGAGGCAGAAGGAGGCGCAGTGAGATGGATGGGAACACAAGGATAGAGGAACTGGAGCAGCACCTGCTGTTCCACAGGGCGCTCGCAGACGACGACGAGTCGCTGAGGCGCCTGGGAGGATACATGGACATCCTCTCGCGGGCGGAGTCCGGCGAGAGGCTGCAGGACCCTGTCGACGAGTCGATCAGGGCCGTCTTCAGCCTGGTGCTGGAGAACGGGATGGACCCCTGGGAGATCGACCTGTCGCAGTTCGTCAGGATGTACGAGGCCAAGGTCTCGTCCGACAGCTTCGACATGATCGTGGCAGGGAAGCTGCTGCTGATGGCCTGGAGGATCCTGAGGATGCAGTCGGAGTCCACCAGGGAGAGGAGCGAGCCGCCGGTCGAGGTCTTCGAGGAGGAGGTCGACGACAGCTTCTTCTACGACGACGAGCCGATGTACGTGCCCGAGGTCTCCTTCAGGGAGGCATACCAGAGGGAGCCGGTCAGGCCGGTGACCATGTACGAGCTCATCGACGCGTTCGAGGACGCCAGGAAGGAGATCGAGATCCAGCGGGAGAGGGAGCGCGTCCGCGCCGAGCTCAGGGCCAAGGAGCCCAAGACCTTCCAGAACAAGGCCCACGAGGAGGACGACGAGCAGGACATCGAGGCCGTGTGGAAGAGAATCGAGAAGCTGGGCACCGGGCAGATCAGCATACGCGACCTGTACACCGGGAGCCTGGACGAGAACCTGACCGTCTTTGTGTCCGTCCTCCACCTGGTCAGGGACGGGCGCCTCGCCGTGTGGCAGGACGACCTCCCGAACGGGGAGATCTACATCGAGATCAAGACCGAGTGGACCTCCGGGACCATCGAGGACTCCCCGGAGGGGAGGATCCCCGAGGCGGTGATCTGAGTTGGACGCCAAGCGCGCGGCGGAGGCCGCGCTGTTCTCCAGTGCGGAGGGTCTGAGGATATCGGAGATCTCCCAGAGGACCGGCATCCCCGAGGAGGACATCCGCACCGCGGTCATGGACCTGCGCAGGGAGTACGACGAGCGCGACTCCGCGATAATGATCTCCAAGGTCGGCAGCGAGTACAGGATGATGCTCCGCACGGAGTACTCCGACTTCACGGGCAAGTTCGCCAAGGCGGAGATGCCGGCAGGGGTCATGAGGACCCTCTCCACAATCGCCTACAACCAGCCGGTGCTGCAGTCCGCCCTGCTCAAGACCCGCGGGCCCCGCACCTACGACGACGTCCACAGACTCATCGAGATGGGCTTCGTGTCCGGCAAGAAGTCCGGGCAGACCCTGGAGCTCACGACCACCAACAAGTTCTCCGAGTACTTCGGCATCGGCTCCACAAGGAAGTCCGACATAAGAGCCTGGATCGAGGCCCAGGCGAAGAACTCGCCCCAGGGCCAGGACGAGTGACCCGCATCCCGGCCCGGCGGCCGTTCCCATCCCGCCGGACCGACGGATGCATATGAACAATTGTCATATAGTTTTCGTTGACATTGAAATCGCTGTTCCGCAACCGTCATCCAGGATACGGAAGTCGGGAAACGATCTCGAATGTCGGGGGTCTCTCGAAGGTCCGGTATATAGTTGTGTGTTGACAATCATATGTGCTGCATAGGCCGGTTTCATACAATGTATGTGAGTCATCAGTCCCTGTGGCCAGTAGGTAGATTACGGGCATCTACCAAATCTATATAACAAAAGAAAGGGCTGTAATGGACGATTGATATGGTGATGCCAGCGGCCCTGCTCGAGAACTCCTTGGACAAGCGCATCTCACTGCTTCTCAAAGACGGGAGGTCGTTAGAGGGCAAACTGACGGGATTCGACGAATACATGAACATGGTGCTCGACGACACCATGGAGTCGGGGGCTGAGGGCTCTGATGGCAGGCGTCTCGGAAAGGTCGTCCTTCGCGGAAGCAACGTCGTCAGCATCGCGGTTCTCTGACGGTAGGGTGTTCCCTTGTCGCTGCTGAGTAGGATTGACGAGCTCTCCGGTAGCTCCAAGGTTCGCAGGGCGTGGTTCGCGTTCGCGTGCGCCGTGTTCGTCATCGTCATCGCGGTGCCGTCGATCTTCGTGGTGACGCATCTCTTCACGGACTGGGACCTGGTGGATCTGGTCCTGAACAACGAAGGGATAAGGAACACCGTCGTCAGCGCCGTGGCGAACTCGTTCAGCATCGCCCTCATCGTGACCGTCATCGACATCCTCGTGGGGCTGCCGATGGCCTGGATCATGGTACGCAAGAACTTCAAGGGGAAGAAGTGGCTGGACACGCTCCTGGACATGCCCCTGGCGTTCCCCACGGCGGTCATAGGCATATCCGTCGTGATGTTCTGGATCTCCCCCGAGGGGATCAACATCCCCGGTCTGGGTCTGAGCCTGTCCCCGTACATGCTCGTGATCCTCCTGCACATCATCTTCACATACCCGTACATGGTCCGCTCGCTCTCGGCCATACTCGAACAGATCGAGCCGAACTACGAGACCGCGGCCATGACGCTCGGTGCGTCCAGGTGGACGGCCGTGCGCACGATCACGATCCCGCTGTTCAGGGCGGGACTCGCGACGGGTTTCATCCTCTGTTTCGCAAGGTCCCTCTCGGAGACCGGCGGAACTTACATCGCCCTCACCATGATGGGAGTCCAGACATCGTTCTTCACGGGACCGTCCTTCATCAGCTTCCTGAAGAGCGACGAGAGCTGGTACACCAGCGACGAGATGATGGGCGCGCAGATCCTGATCAGTGTGATCATGATCGTGCTGGCGCTGATCCTCTTGGTGGTCGTAAGGAAGATAATCGCCAAGTTCCGCTTCCCCATGAACAAGGTCTGGCCGGACCTGGGGAGGAAGGTCAGCAGGGGAGCCCTCCCGAAGGCGAAGGACTTCCTGACCATCCTGTTCCTGATCGTGGTGGTCCTGCTGCCGACGTTCTACATTTTCCTCTATCTGACGCAGCCGATACCGACGATGGACTACGGACAGCTGTTCGGATCCATAGGGACGTCGTTCCTGGTAGCCGGCATAGCCGTGGCGATCGACATCATAATAGGCGTGCCGATGGCGATGTACATCGCCAGGCACAGGGAGGGGAAGCTCGGACAGCTCCTGGACGGGCTGGTGAACGTCCCCCTGATCATCCCGACCACCGCCCTCGGGTTCTCGCTGTTCCTGTTCTGGGGCAGCCTGGGCCTCGACAGCTCGTTCGACCTGCTCCTCGTCATCCTGGGACACATCTCGTTCACATACCCCTTGGTGGTGAGGAACCTGATCGGTTCCATCGAGGAGGTCGACCCCGCCTACGAGGAGGTCTCCATGACGCTGGGCGCGAAGCCGTTCCAGGCGTTCAGGAAGGTCCTGTTCCCGATCATCAAGTCCGCGGTCATCGCGGGAGGCATCCTGGCGTTCACGAGGAGTCTCGGGGAGACCGGTGCCACCACATCCATCAGCGACACCGTGAACACCGTCCCGATCTACATCACGCATCTCGTGGAGGACGGGCTGTACACCGAGGCCGCCATGTGCTCCATCGTCCTGATTCTGATATGCTTCATCATAATGTTCGGTCTCAGGGCCGTCACCGGAAGGAGGTCGAAGCGCGATGCCTGAGATAGTCCTCGACAACCTCTGCAAGAGCTTCGACGGGGTCGTCGCCGCCAACGGACTGTCCCTGACGATAGCGGACGGGGAGTACGTCTGCATCCTCGGGCCCACAGGGGCGGGGAAGACCACATGCATGAGGATGGTCTGCGGCCTCACCCATCCGGATTCCGGAAAGGTGTACCTCGACGGGAAGGACGTCACGGAGGACTCCGTCGACTCCCGCAACGCGACCATGCTGTCGCAGACCTACGCCCTGTTCCCGCATCTCAACGTGTACGAGAACGTGATGTTCGCGCCCCGCATCAAGGGGTGGCCGGAGGACAGCTCGAAGCAGATCGTCAGGAGCATGCTGCACATGGTGCACTTGGAGCAGAAGGCCGAGTGGAGGCCGGACGAGCTTTCCGGCGGCCAGCAGCAGCGTATAGCGCTCGCCAGGGCGCTGGCGTCCGGATCCAAGGTGCTCCTCCTGGACGAGCCCCTGAGGGCCCTGGACGCGCGTCTGAGGATCAACCTCCGCAAGGAGCTCAGGTCCCTGGCCAAGGAGATGAACCTCACATGCATACACGTCACCCACGACCAGGACGAGGCCCTGGAGATGGCCGACAAGATCGCGGTCATCCGCAACGGCCGCATCATCCAGTTCGGCACGCCCAGGGACGTGTTCGAGAACCCCGCCACGCCGTTCGTGGCAAACTTCGTGGGACGTTCGAACACTCTCGTCGGGAAGGTCGTGTCCAACGGCGACGTCACGGTGGTCGAGACCGATTCCGGGCTGAGGATGTCCGCACGCGGTTCCGACCTGCCTGTCGGGTCTGAGGCGGTGGTCACGGTCAAGACCGGGTTCACGAAGCTGGTCAAGCTGATAGCGGACACGGACCCGGAGGTGTTCGCCACAGGCGTGGTCGAGCGCGTCCTGTACGAGGGCGTGACGATCACGGTGGAGGTCGGGGTCGAGGGTCTGGGCCTGATATCCGCGAGCCTCCCCAACAGGAAGTACGACGACTACTCCGTGGGGGACAGGGTGGGGATCACATGGGTCCCGTCCAAGGCCTCCGTGTTCCCGATGCCTCCGGAAGGGTTGGAGGAAGAGATGAGGTTGGATTGAGATGGCAAGGATCAAGCTCGAACATGTTTCCATGAGGTTCGGCGACTTCTACGCCGTGAGGGACATCAACCTCGACATCAACAACGGGGAGTACGTCACGATACTGGGTCCGTCGGGATGCGGCAAGACCACCCTGATCAAGGTCATATCCGGCATCTGGACCCCCACCGAGGGCAAGGTCTTCGTCGACGGGATGGACGTGACGAACATCCCTCTGGAGGACAGGGACGTGGGGTACGTGTTCCAGAACATCGCCCTGTTCCCGCACATGACGCTCAAGGAGAACGTCGCTTACAGCCCCAGGGTCAAGGACCAGGGCGACGAGGCGATGGAGTCGCTCTCCACGGAGTACCTGAGCCTGGTGAACATGCTCTCGCGCGCAGGCATGTTCCCGAAGGAGATCTCCGGTGGCGAGCAGCAGAAGGTCGCCATCGCGAGGGCACTGGCGTCCGGTTCAAAGATGCTCATGCTCGACGAGCCGCTCTCCGCGCTGGACGCCCGTGTCCGCGTGGAGCTCCGCTACGAGCTGCGCAGGCTGGTCAAGAAGCTGGGCATAACCGTTCTGCACATCACTCACGACCAGGAGGAGGCGATGTCCGTGTCGGACCGCATCGTCCTGATGCGCTACGGTTCGGTCGCCGAGGTGGGCACGCCGCTGGAGCTGTACAGGCATCCCAGGTCCGTGTTCGCCGCCAACTTCGTCGGCGAGACCAACCTGCTGGAGTGCACCGTCTCGGACAAGACTAAGAACGGCAAGACGCGCGTCAAGCTCAGGGGAGGCCAGGAGGTCAGGACGTCCAAGACCGATTTCAAGGTCGGGGACCCCGTCGTGATCTCGGTGCGTCCCGAACATGTTTACACGGCCAACGACGGTCTCAGGGCCGAGGTGAGGTCGGTCGTCTTCATGGGTACCTACTGGAGGGTCCGCACCATGGCGGACAGCCGCGACTACGTGGACTTCAACGTTCCCGCCGACGAGGAGGTTCCGAAGGAGGGTGATGTGGTGTACCTGGTGTTCAACAAGAAGGCCGTGGTGGTCTTCGCGAGGCCGCAGGGCGGGATAGAGGAGGAGATTAAACTTGAGTGAGGATGCTAAGGGACTTCTTGGATGGTTCGGCAAGAGGAAGGAGGACGTCATCCAGAACGGTATGCGCGCGCACGCGCTCTCGGTTCTGGACTGCGTCACCGAACTGGGTGTCGCCATGCGCTGCATGGAGACCGGGGACGGCCAGGCCGCCCTGAAGGCGATCGAGAGGCTCTACGCCTCGGAGCACGAGGCCGATGCGCTGGAGGACAACCTGTGCAACCAGATGAGCATAGGCGAGCTCGGCCCTCAGGAGAGGGAGGACTTCATGCACTTCGTCAAGAAGACGGACAGCATCGCCAACTGGTGCAAGGAGGCCGCCATCCACCTGCAGCTGGTGCTGGACACCGGCGCATCCATACCCATCAACGTGTGGGGCATGTTCTCCGCCACGGTCTCCGATCTGGAGTCCGAGGTGAACGGCCTGATGAACGCCATCAGGATCCTGGGCACCGACGGCGTCGGCATCGACGAGTGCATCCAGGGCGTCAAGGACCAGGAGCGCAGGATCGACGCCGCGTACATGTCGGTCATGAAGGAGATCCTCACGGCGGACATGGACCACAAGGCGGTCATACTCTCGATGAGGATGCTGGATTCGCTGGAGGAGGCGGCCGATACGTGCAAGGGCTGCGCCGACACGATAAACATCCTTTTTTACGCGAAGAGGGTTTGACCGTCCGATGACGCTCTTCGGGATCAACGGTGTCAGGGGCACCGCCAACAGGGACCTCAGTCCCGAGACCGCCCTGCAGATAGGCAAGGCCGTCGGAAGGACATACGGCAGGAGGATAGCCCTGGCCACCGATGCCCGCGATTCAGCGGACATGCTCAAGAGCGCGGTGTCCGCGGGTCTCATGTCCGTGGGATGCGACATCATCGACCTGGGCATGCTCCCGACGCCGACGCTCCAGTACTACGTCAGGACCCATGACGATGTCACCGGAGGCGTGGTGATCACAGCGTCCCACAACCCTCCGGAGCACAACGGTTTCAAGTTCATCATGGAGGACGGGGTGGAGGCCACCCGCGAGGACGAGCAGTCAATAGAGAGCTTCTGCACAACCGACATCGCGAGGGCGGATTGGAGCGAGATAGGGGAGATCACAGAGGGCACCGGAGCGATCAGGACCCATGTGGATGCGGTGCTGGCACATGTGGATGCGGAGGCGATCCGCGCCGCCAACCTCACCGTCTGCCTGGACTGCGCCAACGGCGCCACATGCACTGCCACGCCTCTTCTCCTCAAGCTCCTCAATGTGAGGGCGTTCACCATCAACGCCGACCCTCAGAGCGAGAGTCCGGGCCGTTCCAGCGAACCGACCGAGGAGAACCTCGTCCCGCTGATGGCCCTCACGAAACAGGTCGGTGCCGACCTCGGAGCCGCCCATGACGCCGACGGCGACCGCACGATATTCGTCACGGACAAGGGCGACTACGTGATGGGCGATGTCAGTCTGGCACTCATAGCCAAAGCGGTCCTGCAGGAGCACAAGGGCAAGGTCATCACGCCTGTCAGCTCCTCGGCGATCGTCGAGGACGTGGTGGAGGCCAACGGCGGGCTTCTGAAGTACACGGCAGTCGGGTCCCATGTCGTCGTGAAGAAGATGGCCGAGAACATGGCCGTCTTCGGAGGGGAGGAGAACGGGAGCATGGTCTTCCCGGAGCTCCAGATGTGCAGGGACGGACTCATGGCCCTGGCGAAGATGCTTGAGTGCATAGCGAAGAACGGCCCCCTGTCGGAGCAGATCTCCGAATTCGCGACCTATCATGATGTCAAATGCAACGTCGAGTGTCCCGATTCCAGGAAATCGGAGCTTCTCGACCATTTCTACGAGCAGACCAACGGGAGCCGCGTGGAGACCGTGGACGGTCTGAAGGTCTACTTCGACGACGGCTGGGTCCTGCTCAGGCCCTCGACGACGGAGGAGCTTTTCAGGATATACTCCGAGTCCAGGGACGAGGCTGTCGCCCAGAGCAGGGCAGAGAAGTACGAATCGGAGGCCAGGTCCTTCCTGGCCGGAAGTTCCTGAATCAGGACCTGAGGTTCTTGGCGTGCACCGCCATGACCTCGTTGATGTACCTGGCCGCGAGGATCGATGTGATCCCGGCGGGGTCGGCCGGAGGGCAGACCTCGACGACATCGAATCCGGCGAGCCTGTCACCAATCGCGTTGATGACCTTCTTCACGTCCATCGGCATGAGTCCGAACGGCTCAGGAGTACCTGTTCCGGGGGCGAAAGCGGGATCCACGCCGTCGATGTCGAGGGTCAGGTAGACGCGCTCGTTCTTGACGCTCTCCAGGGCCTTGTCGATGGCCCATTCGATGCCTCTGTCTATGATCTCGTAGGAGCTTATGAACGGGACCACGTCGTCCCTGTCGAGCTCCTCCTCCCCGATGGCCCTGGCACCGAGCACGAACACGTTCTCGAGCCCCAGATGCTCGGCGGCCCTGCGTGTGATGCAGGCGTGGCTGTTGGGGGTCCCGAGGTACTCGTCCCTGGAGTCCAGATGGGCATCGATCGAGATCAGGGCGATGTCGTCCTTCTCGAAGTTCCTGATGATCGGGATGTTGACCGAGTGCTCCCCTCCGATGGCGATGGTGAACTTGCCGTCCCTTATCGCGGGGCCCACGGCGAAGTCGACCTCCGCGAACATGTCCTCAGGGAGGACGAAGTCGTCGCAGTTGCCGTAGTCGCAGACCTCGAGGTGCGGCTGGTGGATGCCGTGTTCGAAGTGGATCTCCTCAAAATTGTAGGAGGCCCGCCTTATGGCGGTCGGGGCCTCCCTGGCGCCCGCCTTGAAGCAGGCGGTGTGGTCGTACGGGATGCCGAAGATTACGACATCCGCGTCGTTGTAATCAGCTTCGGCACCGGCGTAGCCTATCCCGTACGACATTGGTTTCAGACCTCACATGATCTTGTATCTGCCCATCGCGACGATGTACAGGAGCTCTGCTCCCTCCTCGACGGGCTGCTCGTGGTCGGGGTTGATCTCGATGGGGATCTGCTCGAAGGTCTCGAGGTCCATGATGAGGGCCTCGTTGCCCGTGATGGAAAGGACCTGGCCCTTCCTCTTGTCGATCATGGGGACCTGCACCTTGGTGCTCACGGGTCCCACGATGGACTTCTTGGCTCCGGTGAAGATGCT
>CASFMM010000055.1 GCA_949295765.1 uncultured Methanomassiliicoccales archaeon
AGCGGAATATCCGCCATCGCCGGCCCCACCGTCGGCGGCGTCCTCGGCGACCTGTTCACCTGGCACGCCGTCTTCCTCATCAACATCCCCATATGCGCCCTCATCATCGTCGCCACCCTGGCGCTCCTCCCCGCGGAAAAACCGGAGCCCGGACGCAGGCTCCCCGACATCCCGTCTGTTCTGCTGATGGCCATCGGCATGGGTCTGGTCATGGTCGGCCTCTACGGGTTCACCGAGGGGGTCATGGCCGACGCAGTCGCCGTCGGCGTTTGCGTCCTGGGAGCTGCGCTCGTCCTGGCATCGCTCCTCAGGTCCGGGAGGGCCGAGGACCCGCTCGTCCACTGGGAGCTCCTGAGGGACCGCAGGTTCTCCACCGTGACCCTCGTCTTCCTGATCAGCACCATGGCCGGGGCCGGCGTGATGTACGTCCTGCCCTACTACATGCAGACCATGCAGGGGCTCTCCGCGGGGGAGACTGGGATCGTCCTCGCGGTCGCATCCGCCGTAACCGTCCTCATCACCATCCCCGCGGGGAGATGGTGCGACAAGCGCGGATGCCGCGTCCCGGCATCGGTGTCCCTGGTGCTGAGGATCGTGTTCTCGGCCATGCTGGCACTCATCGAGCCCGCGCTCGGGATCGCCTACCTCGTCATCTCCCTGCTGATCCTCGGGATCTCGTTCGGCATCTCGGGGACGTCCCAGTCCGCCAGGATGGTCGAGGAGTCCTCCGTCGAGTACGCCGGGGAGGCCGGGTCCATGGCGATGACCGTCAACTACGTGGGCTATGCACTCGGCCTCGCCGCCTTCGCCGTCGTTTTCTCCGTCCTGGGCCCCGGGACCACCGACACCGGCTCCATGGGGTCCGAGGCATTCATGGACGGTTTCCACGGATGCTGCTGGTTCTCGCTGCTGCTGTCGGTGGTGGCACTCGTCGGATCCCTCGCGGTCAGTGGCAGAAGGAAATCACAATCCAGTTAAGATTGTAAGCTGTTCTCCGATGCATGGGACGCAAGGCCATCATCTGCGAGTGCAGCTCCAACGGGACGTTCCTCATAGACGACTGCGTCGATCTGGGGCTGGAACCCGTCGTCATCTACCCTCCGATACCGGACGAGTCGGACAGCCTCATAGGGGAGATAAGAAAGTCCTCGGAAGCCGCGATCGCCGGAAGGGCCGAGATCATGCGCGTGACCGACATGCGCGAGGTCGCCGCCCGCCTGGACGGGTGCGACGTGGCCTGCGTCATGGCCGGCTCCGAGTACGGCGTCCCATTCGCCGACGAGCTGGCGGGTCTGCTGGGTCTTCCCGGGAACGACCCCTCCACCACCAGGGACCGCACCGAGAAGCTGCACATGCACCGGGCCCTGGAGAGGGCCGGCCTGCGCCACATAAGGACGGCCCCGATAGCCTCGGATGACGACATGAGGGCGTTCTGGAAAGGCTCCCCCGTCATCGTGAAGCCGTCCCGGTCCGGGGGCACCGTGGGGTTCCACCTCTGCCGCACCCTGGACGAGTGCGTGGCCGCCTACCGTTCCGTGAGGGATTCCTCGGACTGGGCGGGAGGCAGGGACAGCGAGCCCATCGCCCAGGACTACATCGAGGGAAGGGAGTACATCGTGAACACCCTCTCGAGGGACGGCGTCCACAGGATCACCGACATGTGGGTCTACCACAAGCAGAACGTCGGGATCGGCATGGCGTACGACTGCGCCATGTCCGTCACGGATCCGTCCGAGGAGGAGAACGCGGTGGCGGACTATGCAGTGGAAGTCCTCCGCGCCACCGAGATGGAGCAGGGGCCGGCACACATCGAGATCAAGTGCGACGGAGAGGGCCCTGTGCTCATAGAGATCAATGCCAGACCCATGGGGGGAGCGTTCTCCAAGGCGTCGCTGGACCGCTGCCTGGGACACCACATCACCGACCTGGCACTCAGGTCCGCGGTTGACCCTTCCTTCATCCACACGCTCCCCGAGGGGATACCCCGGGTCAGGGACTTCATCCTGAAGGTCATGATAGTCCACCAGGACAGGACCGTGGACGCCGACACGATGTGCGAGTTCGTGAGGGGCTTCAGGAGCTTCAACGCCATCAAGACCCCGCTGCCGAAGGGTGCCAGGGTGCCGTACGGTAAGACCGAGAACCTGGAGATGTCGCCGGGATCCGTCGAACTGATCCAGACGGACGAGGGCTCCGCGCTGGAGGACTTCGCGCTGCTGTCCAACATAGAGCTGCGCCTCCCGGACCTCGTGTACGGGTCGGAGGCCGCGGACAGGGGCGAGCCGCCCGGGATCCGGGAACCGTCCGGGAACACGGCGTGGATCGACGACGATGGTCTGCATGTGCCGGCCGGCCCGACGGAGAGGCTGGAGGTGTACACGTGGAGCATGGACCTCCAGAAATTCTACAGGGAGCTATTCCGCGGGATAGACATTGTGCCGTCGGGCGGCGAGGTCGTCGTGGACAGGCGCGTGGAGGGGATGGTGCCGTACGGGAGGAAAGGCGTGTACACCCTGATGATGGTCGCCGGCCTGGACTTCGAGATAGCTCAGCCGGAGGAACCGATTGTGGCGGCCAAGCGTTGAAAGACACAATGGATGATCAGAATGGTGGACTGGGCGAGATTCGAACTCGCGACTTCTGGCTTGCAAAGCCAGCGATCTAACCAGCTGATCTACCAGCCCACTGGAACTGCTGTAAAATGGACACTGATATAAACCTATCGTGCCGGACATTGTCAGAGCGCGGTTTCCCTCAGAGCGGCGCGTCCATGACGTCACGGTTTGCCAAGACGTATGTCTTGAATCCTGCGGTTTGAGGACACATATGTCTATCGGTTTGAGCATGTTCGAACACTCTAACCGATTCCTTAAAGAACACGCGTGCATACGCCCCCTTATACGCACGCGGGCGCACGCGAGCGCCCTCGACATGTTGAAATACAATGTCGCGTGTTAACATGTAGCACGGGGTGAACCCTATGTTCGGAAAAAGCATCAGAATCGAGAGGATAATGGACAGGAAAACCGGGAACTGCGTAATCGTTCCCATGGATCACGGCATCTCCGCGGGACCCATCGAGGGACTCATCGACATGAAGAAGACGGTCGACGATGTGGCCAACGGCGGGGCCACGGCTGTGGTCATGCACAAGGGACTGATCCGTTATAGTCACCGCACCAGCGGACACGACATCGGTCTGATCCTCCACCTCTCCGCTTCCACCGACATAGGCGTAAACAAGAACAGCAAGGTGCTGGTCGCCACCGTGGAGGAGGCGCTCAAGGTCGGAGCGGACGCCGTCTCCGTGCACATCAACGTCGGAGCCGAGACGGAACCCGAGATGCTCGCGGACCTGGGACAGGTCGCCAAGGAATGCAACGAGTGGGGAATGCCCCTCCTCGTGATGGCGTACCCCCGCGGACCCACCATCAAGAACTCCTATGACCCCGCGGCCGTTGCGCACGCGGCGAGGGTTGCCACCGAGCTCGGCGCCGACATCGTCAAATGCAGCTACACCGGCGACATCGACTCCTTCAGGGAGATCGTGAAGGGAACCCTCGCGCCGGTCGTCATCGCCGGAGGACCCAAGATGAACTCCGACGACGACATCCTCCAGATGGTCTACGACTCCATCCAGGCCGGAGGACACGGCGTGTCCATCGGCAGGAACGTGTTCCAGCACAGGAACGTCGAGGGAATGACCAGGGCCATCTCCGACATCGTCCTCCGCGGATACACCGTCGAGGAGGCCAAGAAGGACAACCTGAGCTGATACCCATGGAGAAGGAGATATGGGTCAGGGCCGACGTGCCCGACAGCAAGGAGGAGCGCAAGAACCTGGTCCTCTCGGCCCTCGAGAGCGGCATCGACACCGCCATCGTCAGGCCCGGGGACGAGGACTTCGCCGAGCTCGGCAAGGTGACCCTGCGCGTCAACGACAACGGCGACCTCTCCGACGGATACGAGATCGTCGAGCTCAGCACCCCCGAAGACCAGGACAGGGCGATGGCCATGGCCGGCAAGAGGTCCGGGGTCATCCTCGACTCGTCCGACTGGACCGTCATCCCCCTCGAGAACCTCATCGCCAAGTTCAGGAACTCCGGCACCAAGGTCTTCGCCTGCGCCGCCGACAAGGAGCAGGCCAAGCTGTACATGCAGACGCTGGAGAAGGGAGTGGACGGCATCGTCGTGTCCACCGCCGACCCGAACGCCATCAGGGGCTTCGCCGGGATCGTCTCAGGCACCTCCGACGTCGAGCTCACGGAGCTCGAGGTCCTCTCGGTGAAGAACATCGAGATGGGGGACCGCGTGTGCGTCGACACCGTGTCGCTGATGGTCCCCGGGGAGGGCATGCTCATCGGATCCCAGGCATCCTGCCTTTTCCTCATCCAGTCCGAGAGCGAGGACAACGGCTACGTCGCCGCGAGGCCCTTCAGGGTCAACGCCGGTGCCGTGCACGCCTACGTCATGGGAAGGAAGGACGAGGTACTTGGGCGAGCTGAAGTCCGGCGAGCCCGTGGTCCTGGTCAACAGGGACGGCACCACCAGGCTCTCGGCCGTCGGCAGGTGCAAGATCGAGCAGAGGCCCCTCATCCTCCTGACAGCCACCGACGGGGAGGGCACGTACTCCACGATCCTCCAGAACGCCGAGACCGTGAGGCTCGTCACGAAGGACGGGTCCATCTCGGTCTCCGCCGTCAAGAAGGGAGACAGGGTCCTGGCCAGGCTGGAGTCCGGCGGAAGGCACTTCGGCATGAAGATCGACGAGACCATAAGGGAGATCTGATGAGGGTCTGCGCCTCGCTAAGCCGCGCGTCCGACATGGACGCCGCCATGGACGCGGACATGGTCGAGGTCCGCCTCGACCTCCTGGGGACCGTCCCGAACACGCACGGGAAGGACACTTTGGTCACCTACCGCGACCCCGTGGACCTGTCGCTCCTGCCGGAAGACTACTCGGGGATGATCGACGTCGGGGAGCAGCCCAGGCCCGACACGGACCTCACCGTCGTGGGGTCTTACCACGACTACGAGTCCACGCCCGAGTCCGAGTGGATCGTCTCTAAGCTGAACTCCATGGACGCCGACATCCGCAAGGGGGCGTTCAGGGTCAACAGGCTCGCTGACCTGGCGTCCATCCTGGACGCATCCAAGGCGGTGGACGGCAGGCACGTGCTCCTTGGCATGGGCGCCCTCGGCGCCGTCACACGCATCAGGGCAGACGTGCTCGGCAACGAGTTCTCATTCGGCTACGTGGGCGAGCCCACCGCACCCGGGCAGTTCAGCGTCTCCGAGATGCTGGCGCTGGGCGACGGATGCACCGTCCTGGGGATCCTCGGGAACCCGCTCGGGAAGAGCAGGTCCCCCGCGATGCAGAACGCCGCCCTGAGGGCCAACGGCATCAGGGGCGCGTACCTTCCCCTGGAGACACCGGACCTGGACAGGGCCGAGGACGTCATCCGCGGATACGGCATCCGCGGGGTCAACGTCACGATACCCTACAAGCAGGCGGTGATGGACCACCTGGACCGCATCGACCCGGTCGCCGAGAGGATCGGCGCCGTGAACACCGTGGTCAACGACGGCGGCGTCCTGACCGGATACAACACGGACATCGTGGGCATCGGCACCGCCCTGGAAAGGGCGGGCATCGACGTCACGGACAGGCGTGTCGCGGTCATGGGCTCCGGCGGCGCGGCCAGGGCGTGCATGCAGTACCTGGACGATCACGGCTGCGACGTCACCGTCGCGGCAAGGAACGAGGAGACGGGAACCGCACTTGCAAGGGAGTTCGGCCAGACCTACAGGAGACCGAGCTCGGTGTCCCTCAGGATGCACGACCTGCTGGTCAACTGCACGCCCGTCGGCATGTACTCCGACGGACCGTACCCGGTCAGCACGGAGGCACTGGACCACGGCGTCGCGGTGTTCGACATGGTCTACGGACCGACACCGCTCACCAGGAAGGCCGAGGAGGCGGGATGCAGGGTCGCCTACGGTGCGGACATGCTCGCCGGACAGGGTGCGGCCTCGTTCGAGCTGTGGACCGGCGTGAAGGACTCGTTCGACGTCATGAGGAAGGAATTGGAATGAGCGGTCAGGGAAGCTCCCACGGCTCTATAACGGTCATCAACGCCATGCCATGCGGCATAGGCGCCACCATCGGGGTGGGACTGAACACCACGGCCCGGTTCTCCGAGACCGGGGACACCAGGGTCGTGAGGATCAACAACGACGTGTCCGAGGACACGAACATGGCGCGGATATGCGTCAGTCGCGCATACGAGCACGCGGGCGTAGGGGAACCCGAGGGATGGTCCCTGGAGACCGATTCCCAGATTCCCGTGTCGAGGGGCCTGAAGAGCTCCAGCTGCGCCTGCAACGCGATCCTCAGGGCTGTTTTCTCGCACCTGGGTGTGGAGATGGACCCCGTGGACCTCATCAGGCTCGGGGTCGGCTGCGCCAGGGAGGCGAAGGTCACGGTCACAGGGTCCTTCGACGACGCCTGCGGATGCGGGCTCGGAGGCCTGGTGATGACGGACAACCGCAAGGACGAGATCATCGACCGCGCGGACATAGGGGACTACGACGTCGTTATACACGTCCCCGCTTTCAAGATCAGGAAGATGGGCCTGCCGCTGGACAGGCTCCACGAGGTCGCCCCGCTCATACAGAGGGCGATCGACATCACGATGAGCGACCCCTTCAAGGCGATGACCATGAACGGTCGCATCATCTCGGAGGCCTCGGGCGTGGACAACTCCATCGCCGAGAGGGCCATGGACATGGGCGCCCTCGGGGCGGGCATGTCCGGTTCCGGCCCCGCGGTGGCTATTGTGGTCGCCAGAGGGGACGGCAAGAGTTTCGCCGAGGATATGGGCATGACAGCCGAAGAGACGATTCTGACAGAGTCGAGGTGCGGAGAATGACATCCATGGCTTTCCACGGCGGCAGGCTGGAGGGAACCGTCTCCCCGCCGCCGTCCAAGAGCCACACCCACAGGGCGTTCTTCCTCGCCTCCATGGCGAAGGGCACGTCGAGGGTGTCGAACGCGCTCATGTCCGCGGACACCAAGGCCACGCTGGCCGCATGCAGGGCCATGGGCGCCGAGGTGACCGAGGACGGGGACGTCATGGTCATAACCGGCGGCGACCTCCATGCGCCCGGTTTCGTTGACGCGGAGAACTCCGGCACGACCATGAGGATCTTCGCGGGCATCTGCTCGATGTTCGACGGGGAATCGGAGATCACGGGAGACGACTCGCTGAGGAAGAGGCCCATGGGGCCGCTCCTGGCGGCGCTCGAGCAGACGGGCACCGCGTGCTCGTCCAGAGACGGCCTCCCGCCGGTCAGGATCAGAGGGCCGAACCGCGGAGGGAAGGTTTCCATAGACGGAGGGGTCAGCTCCCAGTTCATCACATCGCTGCTGATGGTCTCGCCCATGCTGGAGAACGACTCGGAGATCACAGTCGAGGGGAGCATGGTCTCCGCACCGTACCTCGACGTCACCGCGCACATGATGCGCCTTTTCGGCGCGACGGCCGAGAGGAACGGGAACATCTTCGAAGTCCGCGGGGGCACTGGCTACAGGCCCTACGACTACATGGTGCCGGCGGACTTCTCCTCGGCGGCCTTCCCCCTTGTCGCAGGGGCATTGGGCGGACGCGTGACCGTCAGGGGGATGGACATGGACGACCCCCAGGGGGACAAGGCCATCGTGGACATCCTCATGAAGGCCGGCGCGGACGTCGAGGTCGACGGCACGGAGATCACCGTGTCGGAATCCAGGATCAAGGGGTGCGAGGTCGACATGGGCAGCGTCCCGGACCTGTTCCCCGTAGTGGCGGTGCTCCTCAGCACCGCGGAGGGGGACAGCCGCCTGTACGGGGCACCCCAGCTCAAGTTCAAGGAGAGCAACAGGATCGAGACCGTCGTGAACATGATCAACGCCATCGGCGGGGACGCCGTGGCGACCGACGACGGTTGCATCATCCACGGCAGGCCCAGGTTGAAAGGGGGCGCGATAGTCCACAGGGGCGACCACAGGATCATGATGTCCGCCGCGGTGGCGTCGATAGTCTGCGACGGACCCGTCACCATGGACGACGTTGAGTGCTGCGCGGTCTCCTACCCCGGATTCCCGGAGGAGATGGCCGCCATAGGGATGCGCGAGGAGGTTATCTGATGTATTCCACAGGAGAGAAGTTCAGGTTCACTTTGTTCGGCAAGAGCCACGGACCCTTCGTCGGGGGCATCCTCGAGGGGGTGCCCGCGGGATCCCCCATAGACATGGAGAGGATCGCCGCCGAGATGGCCCTCAGGAAGCCCACGGGCGGCATCGGCACGCCCAGGAAGGAGGATGACGACGTGGAGTTCGTCCAGGGGGTGAGGGGCGGCGTCGCGGACGGCAACCCCATCCTCATGAGGATAGCGAACAGGAACACGGACAGCTCGAAGTACCAGAAGTTCTACGAGACCCCCCGCCCAGGCCATGCCGACCTGCCGGCCCTCCTGAAGTTCCCCGACCACGACCTAAGCGGAAGCGGCCAGTTCTCCGGAAGGCTCACCGCCGCGATCGTCGCAGCAGGGGCCATCGCCAAGCAGCTGATCGAGGAGAAGGGGGTCCGCGTAGACGCCTTCACCAGATCCGTCGGCGAGCAGAACGACAGATGGGTCCGCGTGCCCGAGGAGGCCCGCATGTCCGTGCAGTACCCCACCAGGTCCTGCAGCAGGAGGATGGACGCCGCCTTCACCGAGGTCATTGAAGCGGCCGCGGCCGAGGGCGACAGCGTGGGCGGCGTGGTGGAGTGCTTCATCACGGGACTGCCCATAGGCTTCGGCGGCATATGGTTCGAGGCGCTGGACGCGGAGCTCGCCAAGGCCATGTTCGGCATCCCCGCATGCAAGGGGGTGGAGTTCGGAGAGGGCTTCGGGCTCGCCCGCATGAGAGGGTCCAGGAGCAACGACGCGTACAGGTTCAAGGACGGGAGGATAGTCACGGCCACCAACAACCTCGGAGGCATCGTCGGCGGGATGTGCGACGGCGCCCCCGTGTGCTTCCGCGTGGCGTTCAAGCCGACACCGTCCATATCCAGGGAGCAGGAGACCGTCAACCTCAGGACAGAACAGGACGACACCGTCACCGTGGAGGGAAGGCACGACCCATGCATAGTCCCCAGGGCCGTGGCGGTCGTCGAGGCCATGGCGGCGCTCACCGTCGCAGACCAGATGGCGAGGAGACTGCGATGACGCTCGAGGACGTCCGCACGGAGATCCAGGACATCGACCTTCGGATCCTGGATCTGATGAGGAGGAGGCTGGAGCTCGCGAGGCTCGTCGGCGAGGACAAGGTCTCCAGGAACGCCGCGGTCAGGAACATCCCCCAGGAGAACAAGGTCATCGACAGGTACAGGGGATACGCCCTGGAGAACGGGATGAACCCCGTGTACGCAGAGCAGGTATGCAGGATCCTCATGCAGGAGTCCATCGAGATACAGGCCTCTCTCCCCAGGACGGCCGCCAGGATGCGCCACATCGCCATCGTGGGCGGATACGGGAAGATGGGACGCTGGTTCGCCGACCTGCTGAAGGGCGCCGGCCACCGCGTGGACATCATCGACCCATCCTCCGGGAACGGACTGGTCCTGGAGGACGCCAAGTGGGCCGATTCCGTCATCGTCTCGGTGCCCATATCGCGCACCGGGCCGATACTCAGGAAGCTCGACGAGATCTGCAAGCCCGATGCGCTCATATTCGATGTCGCGTCCCTGAAATCGCCGTTCATAGACGTCCTGAAGGACATGGGCGCCAGACGCCGCGTGTGCTCCGTCCACCCAATGTTCGGACCCTCGGCGGAGTCGATGTACGAGAGGAACGTCATCGTCTGCGACTGCGGTTCGGACGAGGCCGTGGACGAGGCCGTGGAGCTCCTGGGAAACCATGGAGCGGATGTGCGCAGGATGCCCGTGGACGAGCACGACATGTACATGTCCTACGTCCTGGGACTGAGCCATGCGGTCAACATCGCGTTCTTCACGGTCCTCGACAGGAGCGGCATAGACTTCCAGGACATGAAGTCCGTCGCATCCACCACCTTCAACAAGCTGATGGACACCAACGAGTCCGTCGCCCTGGAGGACCCGTATCTGTACTACGAGATCCAGCACCTGAACTCCAACAGGGAGCAGATGCTGAGGGAGTTCGACTCCGCCGTCCACGACGTCGTCGATGCGGCGCTCAGCGACGACCCTCGCGCATTCAAGGACCTCATGGACAGGGGAAGGGAGTACTTCACCTGAGCCCGCCCATACCCTTGAGCGTGCTGAAAACCTCTTTCATCCCTTTTACAACGGACATGCGCTCATCGTAGAACCTGCGGTAAAGCTCCGTGTTCGCCCTGTCCGGCAGGAAGGTGCGGTCGACCTCTGCCGACCTCTCAAGGACCGCCAGGAGATCGCTCTCGTCCCCGACTGCGAACGCACCCATGGCGCAGTCCGTCATGACCGCCCCTCCGCGGGTCTTCATGACGACGGCCTCGCTGCCGATCATGTCCGACTTGATCTGGTTCCACACGTCGTCGGCGCTGCCGCCCTCGGTGATTGTGATCCTGGACATGTCCACGCCGGCTTCGCGGTACTCGTCGGTCACTCCCATGTAGTCGTAGCCGATGGCCTCCAGGACCGCCCTCCATAGCGCGGAGCGGTCGGTGTCCAGCGTCATGTTGAGAAACGCGCCGCTGGCGTCCATCATGTCCCCGTAACCTCCGGTGAGATACGGGAGGAAGGTCACTCCGCGGGAACCGGCAGGGATCTCCGCCGCCCCGCGGCTGAGCTCCTCATATCCGACGTTCCCTCCGTAGACGCTGTCCTTGAACCATCTCAGGGACAGACCTCCGGTGCGGATGAATCCCCAGTAGAAGTACGAGTCGTCCAGAGACCCGCTGTTGAATATGAGTCCGGTCCCGTGGCTGCTCAGCTTGGGCACTATGCCGTCGGTGGACACACAGAACATCGCGCATGTCCCCGCAACATCCACGGCCATGCCGGGTCTGAACACACCGCATCCGAGCATGGACTGCATGGTGTCCCCCGCACCCCCGCAGACCGGGGTTCCGGCCCTCAGTCCGGTCGCCTCCGCGATGTCAGAGGGAATGTGACCGATCACATCCCACGGCTTGACGATACGGGGCATGAACCCCGGGTCGATCCCCAGGATGTCCAGCTGCTCCCCTGACCATCTCTTCTCCAAGACGTTGTAGCCGAGGCCCCATCCGGACATGGTCCCCTGATCGATGAACGCGTCCGCGGCCTTCAGCCCAGCCAGATGCATGAGGATGTACGGGGCGTTGTGGACGAACCTGCATCCGCGTTCCCTGAAATCCTCCGAGTTCTCCAGGAACCATCTGGCGAACAACGCGGGGAACATGCAGCTCGCATCCGCGTTCCCGGTCTCCTGACCCCATATGTCGAGGTTCATGGAGTTGATGCGATCGGCATCGTCCTGGGTCCTGGAATCGAGATAATTGATGTAGGGGGTTATGGAATCGCCGTTCTCGTCGACGCCCGTGATCCCGCAGATGATCCCATCGCCCATGACGGAGCGGATCTCCAGGGGATCGAGGCCTTTGGACAGCATGTCCTCGGTGCATTCGCGGATCCCCTGGATAGTCAGACGCAGATACTCGTCCGGATCCATCTCGACGCAGCGGGGCGCGGGATAGCGGATCGTGGTCGGGTGCGAGACCTGCGAGACGCATTCCCCGGCGCCGTCGTAGACGGCCACCTTGACGCTCTGAGTGCCGGCATCGAATCCGAGATAGTATCTGTCCGACATGTGATCTAGTTACCAGAAAACGTATGAATAAAAGCTGTTTTGGTAGGTACCAGGATTCTGTATCGATACATGCGGGGCCTTCGGCCCCGAAGATGTTTCCTCAGTAGTACTTCCGGTAGTCGTACCTTCCGTCCCTGATCCTGGACATGACCTCCTCCGAGACCTTCTCGAGGTCCTCCGGCTCGAAGAGTCCGGATGTGATCCTCTTGTATCCCGTGGAGGACATCATGTTCACGGAGCATTCGGCGACACCGAATGCCCTCTGCAACGGTCCAGATGTGATACTGGCGTACTGCACCTTGTCGTAGTTGATGAACTCGGTCGCGGTGTCGTATCCGCCGTAGACGAACATGAACGAGTTCTCGCCCATGTCGAAAGTGCGATGCCTCTGCGCCATTCCGGAGTGTCCGTAGATCAGCACGGGGATGGCTACGGCGAAAAAGACCTCTGAAGACCTGATCACCAGGGTCCAGGTCTCGCTGACGCCCACCAGGTAGGACTCTGCGGTGAAGAACAGCGCCATGAAGACGGCGATCACCACGACGGCGAACACGGTGTCCGTGATCAGCATCGGGATGAGCGCCCTTCTGGGCTGACGCTCAGGCTCCGGCTCGAACGCGAGCTCCGGGATGAGACGGAAGAGCATCTCCCTCACATCGGACCTGCCCTTCAGCGGGCAGAGCAGCGGGATGTTGTTCTCGTCACCGGCCATACCCACGACCTCCGCCTCGATCATGGCCTTGCCGAAGATCCTGGCGAACAGCGGCTCCCTGATCCTCACGCTGTTGACCTTGTTGATCTTGAAGGAGCTGCGTCTGGTGGTGATGAGGCCGCTCTCGACCGTGATGGTGTCGCCCACGCGGAAGATCCTGTAGTTGTAGTACCTGAGGATCGCCGAGATGAATGGAAGGACCTCGCTGGCCGCGAAGAGCACAACCGCGGTGAGGAGTCCTCCGCCGTTGTCGTAGAACAGCATGACCACAGCGTAGAACAGCATGAGCAGTCCGAAGACCGCCTGGTACGTGGGCTGCCCAAGTATGGCGTGGATGACGACGTCCGAGTTGGTAACATGAACGAGGGTCTGCACCTCCATGTCCTGCTGTACTGTGTTCTCCTTCTCGAAGATCAGACTGTTCAGCTGGTTGCGGAGACGGTCCGCCATGTCCTTCTTGAGAACGAGCGTCGCCTCGGCCGCCTGCGCGTTCATGCTGGAGTTCACGTTGAAGGTCAGCGTGGAGGTTCCGAACACCCTGTTGATGAGGGTCCTGGTGACACCGACGGATGCCAGCCTGGTGTACTGGATGTGCTTGTCCGACTTGGCGATGGCCGTGCGGGTGACGTGGAGCTCGGTGTCCGTGAATATGTAGAACGTCCTCTTCCAGTAGAAGTAAGACCAGAGGAACACAAAAACCATCAGTGCTGCGAACACGAACAGGGTCTCTGTGACGTTCCCTGAAATCTCGTCCCTCATCAGACTGAATAGGATGACGCCGAGGACGATGACCGTCGACAGCATGTAGCCTACTATCACCGACGGATGGTTGCGGAAAGTACGGTTACTCTCATCCTGCTGCATTCAGACCCTTTCCTTCAGCATCCTGACGATCTTGTCGTTCAGCTTCGAGGCTATGCTCTCGGCGACATCCTCCTTGAGGAACTGGATCTTAACCTCTCCCCCGGCGGTGGTGATTCCGACATCGGCCAGCCCGAAGGCACGGTTGATGGGACCGACGTTGACATCGACCTGATGGACCCTCTCGATGGGGACCATCTCGTGTGTGATGTAGACGATACCCCTGCGGATGTCTATCTTGTCCTCGTCCATCCTGTACCTGTAGCGCTTGTAGAACACTATGGGGCTCACCGCCCAGTACGCGATCAGCACGATGAACAGCACCCCCAGCCAGAATCTGACCTCCTCGGGGTACCAGCCCTGCGATTCAGCGGAGTCGCAGATGAGGTAGACGATCACAGCGGTGATCAGGATCCCGATGACACGGGAGATGTACATCGACTTGAGACAGTCCCTGTCCAGGACGCTGTATCCGTCCGAGGTCAGGCCGTTCTCGTCGACTTTGAAGAGACTGCTCTTCCCATCCTTCATGCTGGGGCATCCGAGGATTGATATTTAACGATAATCGTTAAATCATTCAGGCTCATGGACGACTGACCCCGCAGTAGGCTCCCCTCACCCTCATCGCTCATGAACCTGACCAGACTGTTGTCCAGAATCACCATCCATATGTCTTCGAGCATGGGATAAACCATCCTCCTGAATTAGGCGACCACGAATTCATAGTCGCATCAAAGGTGAAATGCCTTCGTCGATGATGCACCGAAAATGAAATTCTATA
>CASFMM010000056.1 GCA_949295765.1 uncultured Methanomassiliicoccales archaeon
GTCCTCATGGAACGTCATCCGGAGCATCGTCATCGGTGTCTCCGCACTTGTCACCCTGCTGATGCTGACGGAGCTCTGCGCCATGCTTCTCGGTATCGGCGATGTCTGGGGATGGGCATCGCATTCGTACTACGATGTGCTCCTCCTCGTCCCCAAGCTCACGTCCGTCGGCCTTCTCGGCGGCACCGGGCTCCAGCTGTTCTGGATCGTCATAGTCGTCGCAATAACTGCCTCCGTGGCGTTGCTGCTGTACCAGAGCCTTCCGGCCCTGAGGGCCCCCAGAAATGAGGTGGCCGAGAGACTCTCGAAGACTCCGCTCTACTGGGTGGCGCTGCTGCTAGGCGCAGCGCTCTTCCTCAACATAATCTGCGCCCTGATGCAGATTGACGACATGACCCTGCCCGACGACACCGGAATCGGATTCGTTCCGGAGGCCCTCTACGCCTACGCCAACGCCGCGGTCTGGGAGGAGGTGATCACCCGCATAGTCTGGATCGGGATCCCCATGACGGTGCTCGGACTCCTCTGCAGGAAGAAGGGCGCTCTGAGATACCTGGTTGGCGGGTTCGGCATGAGCCGCGCCGCCTTGATTCTGATAGTCGTCTCGTCGGTGGTCTTCGGATTCGGCCACCTGTCCGGATGGGGGCTGTGGAAAGTCCTGCCGACGTTCATCTCCGGCCTGGCGATGGGTTACCTCTACGTCCGCTTCGGGGTGCATGCGTCGATAGCGTTCCACTTCATCGTGGATTACATGGCGGTGCTCGTCGACGGCCCCTTGGCTATCCTCGCCTCGGTGATCCTGATGGTCGTGATCGTCTCGGGAATTCCTGCGATCATCGAAATAGCCAGAAGGCTCGTCCATGCCCCCGAGGCGATCAGGGAGATGCCGAACATCGTCCCGCCGGATCAGGAGAGCATCTTCTCCAGACGGGACTGAGAAATCCTGGCGGACTCGAGGCTCTTGGCCTCTATGATGTAGTTCCCACGGTACCATGACAGATGTGCCAGCACCTCCGGGAAGTCTATGATCCCGTCCCCTATGGTCAGGTGCTCGTCCCTCTGGCCGTTGTTGTCGTGGATGTGGATGTTCGCGATCCTGTCGCCGAAGGTGTCGATCATCGCGTCAATCTGCCCGGAGGTGTTCGCATGGCCGATGTCGAAGCATATCCTGAGGTCGGTGCCGTCGACAATGTACGCCAGTGTCTCGGCGGTTATCCCGAGGAATATCGGCACGTTGGGCATGTTCTCGATCGCTATCGGGACCCCGTACTCTCTCTGCATCATGTCGAATACGCGCATGGACCTCCTTGCCCTCTCGGTCGCACGCTCCGCGGTGCCGTTGACGGACATGGATGCCAGACCCGGGTGGACGGTCACCGTCTTGGCGCCGATCTCCGCCGAGGAGGCGATGACGGCACATGTCTCGGCCACCGAGGCCTCCATGAGCCTGTCCGAGAAGGCGGCGACGTTCAGATCGCATATCGGGGCGTGGACGGAACATGACAGACCTGCTGCGGAGACCAATTCTTCGATCTCGCGCTCCCTCCCGACGACGGAATGGTCGATCTCGGAGAATATCTCCCAGTGACGGAAGGTCTCGGAGACGGGCCCGACGCAGTCCGCCAGCGGGCTGTTGCTGAGATGGGTGCAGGACATACCGATCATTGCTTGACCTCCTCGCCGTCGACCGTCATGGGGGCCACCCTGTCGATCAGCGAGACCAGGTCGTCATCCTCGACCGAGACCTCGATGGCCCCGAGCACGGGGTTCCTGTCGGCGAAGGAGATCTTTCCGACGGTGGCCACCTGCTTGTTGAGGCTCATCCTTGTCCTGCGGCCGCGCATGTTCGAGATCAGGACCGCACGCGCGGCGTCGAGGATCCTCTGCCTGCGGATCAGCTTGCCGAAGCTGTCGAGTGACGGTACCGTGCCCTCGAAGCCGCTGTCTCCCAGTTCGAGCTCCGCATCGGGGAAAATGGCCAGGATGGCGGAGCGGACCTTCTCGGGGTCCTCGCTCGGGTTGACCGGACAGGAGATTGTTACAGAGGTCATACCCCTCTTTAGACATCTGATTGTATTTAAAATGGGCAAGGGGGCGTTACGGGAAACATGGTCGGAACTGCCCGACATGCATGGTTTATGGTGGGGCGCAAACGAATATAGCCTAGTGCAACATCCCTTCGGACATGAAGGAGGAGATCCTGTCAGCCGCAGCGAAGAGGAAGATTTTCTTCTCTCCGGACGCCATGGAGATGATCCTCTCCAACAGCGACCCGATGGGCTTCACCAACACGGTGTTCTCCCACCTCTCGTCGAACATGATGTTCGTCAACAAGAACGACATCATGGACTGCATCGCCGGGGACAAGATCCTGTTCGAGGCCCCGAAGGAGGTGAAACCGAAGAACAGGTTCACCTCCGACCTGACGGTCATGAAAGGGACGGACATCACCGGCGAGTCCACCTGCGAGGGCAAGATCAACGACTTCGCCAACTACTTCAGAAGCCGCTTCTTCACACTCAAGAGACTTGTCGAGAAGCGCAACGACTTCGGTAAGGCAATGGACATCTCCAGGGCGATGACGCTTGACAGGGATGTCAAGATCACGGGGATAGTCTACGAGTGTTCGACCACCAAGAACGGACACACGATGCTGACCATAGAGGACGACACCGGAACGGCGAAGGTGTTCATCTCCAAGGATTCCCCGCTCAGCTCCGAGACCTTCGTGAACGACGAGGTGATCGGTGTGCTGGGTAGGCCCAACGTCCAGAGGTCCATGATCATCCCCGAGAAGATCTACCGTCCCGACATCCCCCGCAACCACACGTGGGAAATCACCGACACTCCGTCCAAGATCGCGTTCCTTTCCGATGTGCATGTCGGAAGCGCAACGTTCCTTGAAAACGATTGGCATAGGATGATTGATTGGCTCAAACACAATGCGGAAGCGGAATGCATAAACTACCTGGTGTTCCCGGGGGATGTCGTCGATGGAATCGGCGTGTTCCCGGACCAGGACAAGGAACTCAACATCAAGGACATCGACCAGCAGTACGAGACCCTTGCCGAGAACCTCAAGGAGATCCCAGACCACATCAAGATGGTCGTGCATCCCGGCAACCACGACGCCGCACGCCTGGCGGAACCGCAACCCGCACTCAACCTCAGGTTCACCAAGAACTTCGACTCCAACATCATCATGGTGGGGAACCCGGTGTACCTCAACGTCGAGGGCCGTACGGTGCTGACGTATCACGGGAAGAGCCTCGACGACTGGATCGCGGCGGTGCAGTTCCTGACCTATGAGAACCCTCTGGACACAATGAAGCAGATGTGCGTGAGGAGACACCTGGCCCCGATCTACGGTCAGAGAAACGCACTGGCTCCCGAGAAGAAGGACTACATGGCCATGGAGTACGTGCCCGACATCTTCGTCACCGGACACGTCCACGGAGTCGGCCAGGAAATCTACAACGGAGTCAGGATGATCAACGCGTCCACGTGGCAGTCCCAGACCGAGTATCAGAGGCAGCACAACTTCAACCCTGACCCCGGGATAATGCCTGTCGTCGACCTTGGCAACGGCCAGATTAGGATGCACAACTTCCACCAGTGAACGGCACCCGAAGTACTAAGACGATGATTTTGATCCATTGGTAAAATTACAAATGGATTGACAAACAAAAGCAACCCTATTTTACTCTCAGAACAAGTTATGATGGACCGGGCCCGAAGGCCCGGGTTGAAATGGAGTTTCTTAAGGGGTTTAGAGACGATCCTGGATCAGCACCGCGATGATGATGAAGGCGCCGAGCATGAGCATCCCGTAAGAGACGATCCAGATGAAGTTGAACGACCTCTTCAGCTTGACGGGATCGTCCTGTATTTCTTCCAGACGCTCTTCGATGGATTTCACTCTTCCGCGGCTCCTTTGCTCTTCAGGTGCTTGAGGCGGGTGGTGTTCTCCCTGTCCATCTCTTCGAGACTGAACTTGACGAACCTCTCTGCCTCCTGCAGCTCGGGGATGATCTTGTACTCAAGGGCGTTGACACGCCTCTTGGTCTTCTCGATCTCATCCAGCAGCTTCTTCATCGTGGTCTCGACCTCGGCGGCACGGATGATCGTGTCGAGGAGTTTCTCGAACGCGTTCGAGGCACCCTCGATGTAGGGGGATGTGGAGATGACTCCGTATCCCTTCTCGGTCATGTTCGTGTGCACCCAGTCTGCCTCGACCTTGGGAACCATCATTCCCATGATGCTCTTGCTGCTGAGCTTCACCTGCGGGTCTGCCTTCAGGGCGTATGCCGCGCTTCTCACGGCGATCTCTCCCTCGACAGCCCTGGCGATGGTGATCTTCTCCATCGCGACATCGTAGTCGGCGGAGACTCCTTCACGCATCTTCCTGGCCTTCTCGAGGACCTCGAAGAACTCGATGATGAGACCGTCTCTCTTCATCTTGAGGATCTTGTATCCACTCTTGGTGAGTTTGATCCTCCTCTTCAGGTCCAGAAGGACCGAGCGGTTGGGGGTGACATCGTGTGCAGCCATGGCAATCACTTCTTGGGCAGGTACTTCTCGAGGTACTTGCGGCTGATCCTTGTCAGCTGGTCGAGGTCGAGCTCGGTGAAGATCTCCCAGGCGATGTCCAGGGTCTCCTCGATGGAACGGTCCTCGTCGATTCCCTGACGGACGATCCTGTCCTCGAAGATGTCGGCGAAGTCGAGGAGCTTCCTGTCCTTGGCGGAGAGGGAGTCCTTTCCGACGATGGCCACGAGACCGCGGAGATCCTTACCCTCGGCGTAGGACGCGTAGAGCTGATCGGACACGTTCTTGTGGTCCTCACGGGTCTTGCCGGCTCCGGTTCCTCCTCCCATCAGCCTGCTGAGGGACGAGGAGACGTTCACGGGCGGGTAGATACCGGCCCTGTGGAGCTCCATGGACAGAACGATCTGACCCTCGGTGATGTAACCGGACAGGTCGGGGATCGGGTGGGTGATGTCACCGCTGGGCATGGTCAGGATGGGAATCTGGGTGATGGAACCCTTCTTGCCCTTGATCCTTCCGGCACGCTCGTACAGCTGAGCGAGGTCGGTGTACATGTAACCGGGGTATCCACGCCTTCCGGGCACCTCGTCACGGGCGGCTCCGATCTGACGGAGGGCCTCGCAGTAGTTGGTGACATCGGTCATGATGACCAGCACCTGCATTCCGAGGTCGAAGGCCATGTACTCCGCGGTGGTCAGACCGAGACGGGGTGTCAGGGTCCTCTCGACAGCGGGGTCGTCGGCCAGGTTCAGGAAGACCACGGCGCTCTTCAGGGCACCGGTCCTCTCGAACTCCTTCATGAACATCTGCTTCTCTTCGTTGGTGATACCCATGGCGATGAACACCACAGCGAACTCCTCGTTCTCACCGCGGACCTTGGCCTGCCTGGCGATCTGAAGAGCCATCTCGTTGTGGGGAAGTCCCGACTGGGAGAAGATGGGCAGCTTCTGACCCCTGACCAGGGTGTTCATTCCGTCGATGGTGGAGATTCCGGTCTGGATGAAATCGGAAGGGCTGTCCCTTGCCCAGGGGTTGATGGCTCCTCCCTCGATGTCCAGCTCCTTCTCGGGAACGATCCTGGCTCCTCCGTCGAGGGGCTCTCCGGATCCGGACAGGATCCTTCCGATCATGTCCCTGGAGACGGGCATCTTCATGGTGTCGCCCAGGAAGCGCACGGATGCGTCCCTGTCGATACCGGTGGTTCCCTCGAACACCTGGATGACGACGATGTCATCGGATGTGTCCAGAACCTGTCCCCTCCTGATGGATCCATCGGACAGCCTGACGTTGACCATCTCCTTGTATCCAACGGGGTCGGTGTTCTTGACGTAGACCAGAGGTCCGGCGATCTGGGAGATCGTCTTGTACTCTTTGGTAATGTCTGCCATTCGAATCACACTCCAAGCTCGGCGAACTGCTTGTCCATGTCCTCGGACACGGCTTTCAGTTCCTCGTCGATCGTCTTCTCGTACTTGGCCTGGTTGAACCTGGTCTTGACGGGGAGGGTGGCGATCTTGTCGACCTGCACTCCGGCGGCGAGGGCCTTGTCGGCCAGGTCGGAGTACTTCCTGATGAGGCTCATCATGACGTACTGCCTCTGGATGGGGCAGTACATATCGACCTCATCGTACGCGTTCTGCTGCAGGAAGATCTCACGGATCATCTTGGCGACCTCGAGAGTGACCTTCTGCTCGTCGGGCAGGGAGTCGGATCCGACCATCTGCACGACCTCCTGGAGCTCGGACTCCTTCTGCAGGATTCCCATGGCCCAGGCCCTCAGTGTGGGGAAGTCCTCGGCCACATTGTCCTTGTACCACTGGAGCAGCTGTTTGTCGTACATGGTGTACGAGGTCAGCCAGTTGATGGTGGGGAAGTGCCTCCTCTCCCTCAGCTTGGTGTCCAGCGCCCAGAAGACACGGACGATACGGAGGGTGTTCTGCGTGACGGGCTCGGACAGGTCTCCTCCGGGAGGAGAGACGGCTCCGATGACGGAGATGGATCCGTCGTCGCCGCACAGAGCTTTGGCACGGCAGGCACGCTCGTAGAACTCGGACAGACGTCCGGCCAGGTACGCGGGGTATCCCTCTTCTCCGGGCATCTCTTCGAGCCTGGAGGAGATCTCACGCATGGCCTCGGCCCACCTGGAGGTGGAGTCGGCCATCAGAGCCACGTTGTATCCCATGTCCCTGAAGTACTCGGCGATGGTCATTCCGGTGTAGACGGAAGCCTCACGAGCGGCCACAGGCAGGTTGGAGGTGTTGGCGATGAGGACGGTCCTCTTCATGAGCTTCTCTCCGGTCCTGGGGTCGTCCAGCTCGGGGAACTCTGTCAGAACCTCGGTCATCTCGTTTCCACGCTCTCCGCATCCGATGTAGACGACGATGTCCGCATCGGAGAACTTGGCCAGGGACTGCTGTGTGACGGTCTTTCCGGTTCCGAAGGCACCGGGGATGGCCGCGGCTCCTCCCTTGGCGAGGGGGAACATGGTGTCGAGGACCCTGAGTCCGGTGATCAGGGGGACGTCGGGCTGGTATTTCTCAGCGACGGGCCTGGGAACACGGACGGGCCAGTACTGGATCATGGAGACCTCTTTTCCGTCGATCAGGGCGATGGTCTCGTCGACTGTGAAGGATCCGGGGAGGATGGACTCGACCTTTCCCTTCTCGATGCTGACGGGGACCATGATCTTGTGGACCATGGGTCCCTCCTGGACGGTACCGAGGACCTGTCCAGCGGTGACAGTGTCCCCTACTTTGACTGCGGGAACGAAGTCCCATTTCTTCGCGTGATCCAGTCCAGGCGCGGAGACTCCACGGTAGATGAAGTCACCCATCTTCTCCCTGAGGACAGGAAGGGGCCTCTGGATTCCGTCGTAAACGGATGTGAGGAGACCGGGTCCGAGCTCAACGGAGAGAGGCTTACCGGTGTTGGTGACCGGCTCCCCGGGTTTGATTCCCGAGGTGTCCTCGTAAACCTGGATGATGGAATAGTCGCCGACGATCTTGATGACCTCTCCCATCAGCTGCTCGTTTCCAACATGCACGACATCGTACATTTTGGGCGAGATACCGGTGGCAGTCACCACAGGTCCGGCGACCCTGTAAATTACACCTTCAGTGCTCATTTATTCATCCTCTGATTTGTATAAGTCAACGCCAATCACTCTCTTGACCTTCTCACGAAGATCGCTCTCGTCACCACCTACGGGCACGACCACAGGCTGGATAGAGTCCATGACCTTGTTCCTGACCTGGAAAGAGAGATTGTCGAGATCCTTCGCATCCACTGCGAGGATACCAATTGTGGACTGGGATAGTGCCTCCAGGATCTTCTCCTGGTAGTTTTCTGAGTTCGCCACAAACACACGCCTGATTCCGGCGAGCCTGAACCCGAGCGTGAACTCGTCGCTTCCAATCACTGCGATATCCATCAGATCACCAGCAGTCCTTTTATGATGTCTTTGTCCAGTCCGCTCTCGATTCCCCGGGCGACCGTCCTGATATTGTTGACCTCAATCTCCTTGTGGATCATGTAGTCGATAACAGGCACGACGGACAGGGGGTACATGTGAGCGAACTTCTTCGCCTGTGCGATCTCGTACTTCTTCATCTCGTGGACGACGTCCCTGATCAGGACCCTGTCGTCCTCGACGAGGGGTTTGACGAATTCCGAGAACTGCAGCTGGGCCGAATCGTTGACGACGGCCGCAATAGTCTCCGAGTTGGCGAGCTGTGTCGCCACCCTCTTGTCGATCTCTTTGCCTCCGGGGATCATGTACTTCATCACGATCTCTCCGTAGACCCCCTCAGCCTTCAGCTTGAGGATGGTCTCGAGGTTTTTCGCATCGATCTCCGTCCTGACATAATCCTGGAACATACGTCCGGGCCTGGATGTGGGGTTGATGCTCGACAGTAGCCTGATGTAGTAGTACTTGTCGAGGAAGTCCTCAACCTCTCCGACGCCGTTGTCGGTGTTCTTGTAAGCATTGACAATGTCATGCTGGGGGATACCGACCATGCGGGCGTAGTTCGTGAGCATGTCTTCGTTGGAGTCGAGGGAGACCAGCTTATCCAGATCTTCCATCTTGAGACTTCCAGCAGGGACGAGGTCGTCCTTGATGGATTCGACGTCAAGACCGTAGGATTTACCGCGGAGGATGACTTTGAGGTTCCAGATATCCCATCTCTCGAGATATGCTGCCACCATCGTCTTGAGCTCACCCTGTGATGACCCAAGGATACTGCCGAACACCTTAGCCATGTTGGCATACGTCGCGTGCTCCACGAGGTTGATACCCTCGTACCTCGAGGCGAGATCGACGACCTCCTTCTGGTAGCCGGTCTCACTGATGTAACGGGAGATCTCGGGGACGCTCAGCTGCAACATCTTGTTGTAGTCCTCTTCCTTAAGGAGCTGGGCCTTCTTGGCCTTCACCCTGGACACGGTGTACGCGTAGTTTCCTGTTCTTCCGCTGCGGTTGAACATGGGTCTCACCCGAACAGAATGTCGGACACAGCCTTCACGTCGCGGTCCCAGATAGTCTGGAGGAGGGTCTCGTACTGCATGTCGACCTCGATGGTCCCATCCTCGTTCTGGAGGATGAGTCCGGACGAGATCCTGCCGTCGGTCTTGACGGCCTTCACACCGAGCTCCTCAGCTGTGAACTTGTCGTTCTGGGACATGAGGGCGGTGGGGTTCTCGATGATCTTCTTGGCGCTCTCGACCATGGCCTTGTACTGCCTCAGCTTGACGTCGCTGGGGGCTTTCACAAGTCCGTCGAGGGCGCTGTCGAAGGCCTCTGCGAGGACCTCCTTCTTCTTGGCCAGGACGATCTTCTTGCTCTCCAGCTCAGCGCTGGACATCTCCTGGCGGCCGAGACGCTCAATTGCCTCTTTGAGCCTCTTTTCCTCTTTCTCTTTCAACTCGGCGATCTTCGCGTCCGCGTCGGCGTTGATCTTGACGATCTCGGCATCGGCCTCCGCCTTGATGGCGGCAGCCTTGTCGTCGGCGTCCCTGAGGATCTCCAGAGTTACGTTCGCTAGTGCCATGAGAATACCTCTCGACGGCTCACATCACGAAGATACAGAGGATAGAGATAACCAGTCCGAAGATGACGATAGTCTCGGGCAGAACCGTGAACATCAGCGCCTTTCCGAAAAGGGACATGTCCTCGGTGATAGCTCCGACGGCGGCAGCTCCGATGTCTTTCTCAGCCATACCTCAGCCATACCGGATCCGATACCGGCGAGACCGACGGCGAGTCCAGCTCCGATTGCTACAAGTCCTGCTCCAACATCTCCTTCAAGTGCCATTTTTATACCTCACTTGTTGCATTTTTTGCATTTGAAATGGTTTTCTTGCGTTTGATTTTGAGAGGCTCGAATTCGACTCCGCCTCCCTCGAAGAACTTGGCCATGAACTCCACATACTGCAACCTGAGTCCGTGCAGACCCGCGGAGATGATGGCAAGTACCCATATCATCAGATGCCCGAAAGCCATCATGACAATAGCGAGGATGACTCCTCCGATGCCGCCGACAGATCCGTAGAACATGTCGATGGCGATGTAGTTGAACGCCAGAGCCATACCGGCCTTGGACATTCCGATAGCTGCCAGACGGGCATACGAAAGTACGTTTCCGACAATTCCGGGAAGCTCCAGGATGGCCTGCGCCCCCTCGTGACGGTTCAGGACGGTTCCGACTACGATCAGGACCACACCCACGATGAGACAGGCCATCTCGATAGTGCTGATGGCCGCACCGGTGGGTATTCCGTAGATCAGGTAGTTGGCCAATCCGTAACACATGATGACGATTCCCAGGAAGGCGAACAGCCATCCGCCCTTCTCCAGGAACGCGTGCTTGAAACCGTGCTGGATTGTCTTGTTGTAGATAGAACAGATGTATCCCAGAAGCAGGTGGACGATACCGATGTAGACGGTCAGCTTCATGAGGAAGCCGATCCACTCGGCGTCGATCTTACCGACACCGTGTCCTGCAGGCAGGATTCCGCCGAAGAACTCCTCGAGACCGGCTCCGGAGATTCCGAAGTAGACCTCGAACATCTGTTGCCATGTGTGCGTGACCGCTCCCTCTTCGGGCATGCCCACGAAGTGCATACCCAGGAACTCTCCGAAGAACAGGAATCCGAATATGAATGCCCAGATTCCTCCGAAGAAGAACACGGTGGCGATAGCACGCCAGTCCTTGTTGTGCGTGACTTTGAGTCCGTACGCACCCAGGATGATGAACGGGATAGCGTATCCCACGTCTCCGACCATGAATCCGAAGAAGAGAGGGAAGAAAATCGCGATCAGGACGGAAGGGTCAATCTCCTGATACTTGGGGACCGCCACGAGCT
>CASFMM010000057.1 GCA_949295765.1 uncultured Methanomassiliicoccales archaeon
ACCGCAGCGTCTCCAATCCTTCTCATGGTGTCCATGTCTGTTATATGCCCGAACGCATCTGCTTGGTCTTCGGCTAAGATTTGCAACCGGGCATCTCCGATTTTAGAACAGGCAGTGGTTGTGTGGGAGCCACCACGTTCCCTACTGCGAGGTGTTTCCACAGCCACCGAGACCGGAACGGGTCCGTCCGATACATACCTCATCATCTCGACCTCCTGCTCTCGGACCTCGGCTTGTACCATGCCGTCTTGGAGACGGTCGGCCTGTTCACCCTCGGGACGATCATCCTCGTGTCCGCGTCCAGGACGTACTTAGGGACGGTGGTGTTCCATTCCCTCAGAACGGCGTCCGTGTCCTAGGACTCCGACGTGGCCAGGCGGCAGTCGTAGCAGACGACGAATCCCGGAGGGCGGGGCTCGAAGCGGTCGATGTCCGTCTGGACCTCGTCGCAGACGAACTCCACATCCGTCGACCCGCACCTGGGGCAGGGGCGGATGTCCTTCTGATCCGGCAGGTAGAACGGCGACTCCTCCTCCACCCAGAAGTCCTTGTGGCGACGGTCCAGTATCCTCCTGGCCTCCTCCATCACATACTTCGGGACCTTGGCGGTGCCGTCCTCCTCGAAGTCGCCGTGGACATCGATCGACAGGGTTCCGGTGACCCTGCCGTTGGTCATGCGGACCTCGTTGCCGAAGTCCGTCTCCTCGATCCTCCATCCGCCCCTCCGGGACTTCCAAAGGACCTCGTTCATGAGAATGCCCCCGGCTCCGGGAACACCCTCTGTCTCACTTCCATTGTATCCTCTGTGTGAAATGCATCCGCGCCTCCCTGACGTCGGATGCTCGGCCACTCCCCGTGGCCAGGGTGTTCCTATACGGTGCCGGGCTGTGCCCGTCATGGGATCGGCGTCCCATGACCGTAAGGGGATACTCGGAACGAAGTAATTAAGTATCGTATCGTGCGCGGAGCAGAACGTTCGATGCCCCGATGCCATGAGTAGCATCGGGTAAGGGGTTTTAGGGAGCCGGGCTCCCGTTCGGTATCAGCGTCTCCTGTCGATTATCAGGTAGGCGGCCATCAGGGCTGCGACCACCGCTGCGGCGGCGCAGGCGACGATGGATGCGGTGTTGTCATCGCTGGAGTCGTCGGTCTGAGAGGGGACAATCGGCGGGACGTAGTCGTCATCATCGTCCCATCCCCATGGCGGGAAGATGACGTCGTCATCGTCCTCGACGGCCTCCGCTCCTGTAACGGCGGTGTACGTGGAGAACTTCTGGGCGAAGATGTGGATGTATCCGTTCTCGACCAGGAACCCTTCCGTCGTGACGTTGTTCCTCGAGCTAAGCTGGGGAAGGGCGGAGATCTCGCCGTTGTGGTTGCGGTATATCTGAATGCTCTTTCCGAGGTCCTTCTCCGGTACGGGGATTATGAACTCCAGCAGGGTCGAAAACTCGTTATTCTCCCCTGCCACGTTGTTCGCCATCGTGTTGACCGTGATTTCGATGCTGAACGAGGGTTCTCCTCCAGACTGGTTGAGAATATCGTTCGTGTCCTCATCAGTCGGTACGCTCAGGACGACTTCGACCTGCTTGTCGGTACCGGTCATCTCGTTGAGGACGGAGTTGACGTTGCTGACAACTGTCTTGCTCAGAGTCGGGTCCGATTCGAGCTTCTGGTTGTCGATAGTGGTCGTACCGTCGGGTATGGTCATGTCCACGTCGTTGACGATCACACCGTTGGAGACCTCCACGACTGTAGTGAACTTCTTGCCGTCCACCTCGACGGTCATGTTCTGGAAGCCGTCCTCAAGGGTCGGGATGACCAGCTCGCCACCGTTGGAGACGATTGTCTGATTCGGGAGCTCGATGATAACCTCCTCGGCATCGGCATAACCACTGTCCAGGGTGACCGTGGACGTCGTGGCGGATTCGGAGAGGACGACCTCATACATCCCTTCGGACTGCCTCAGAGTGTATCCTGTCTGGATGGCATCCTCGGAGATCTCGATAAACTTCCCTCCACTGATCATGAATCCAGCATCCTTAAGGGATAGGACTGGGCCTTCCAAGTCCTCTCCGGACATGCCGGCTAGGGCGTTGTGGAACGTTCCTCCGCCGATGTAGACCTTCGGAGTCCTGTTGTCTTCAGGATGGACATCATAGGAAATCGTGGGGCCGTAGAATGTTCCTCCGGTGATTTTGACGGTGCTTGCGCCGTCCGGATCGCCGATTATAAGGGATGCCGAGGTGTTTCCATCGATATCGGTTCCGAGGAAATCGCCACCCCTGATTGTGAGGCTGTTGGATTTCTCGTAGCCGTAGTTGATCACCATGCTGTACGTCCCACCGGTTATCGTGAGATTCCCTGCGTTCAGGATCATCGTTCCGGTATCGGAGGGATCATCATCCACAATTGTAGCAACCACTCCTCCCAATATCGTGATGCCTTCGGCGTTCTGACAGTTGATGTAGTGTCCGTTCAGGTCTATGGTGACGTTGCGGATGCCGTCTTCGCCGTAGCCGATGATTAGCGGCTTGAACCCGTCTATCAGTAGAGTCACAGTGGATCCGGTTCTGATGTTACTCGATGCTTCAGTGTAGGAGTAGTATTGGGTGCCGTCCACATCTATGACGTATACCTTCTGGAGTGTCCACATCCCGTCGATACCCTGGATGAAGGACAGGTCATCGGGGATGATGGCTCCCTGTGGAACATTGGCGAACGTCCCGCCCTCGATCTCGAGGCTTTCCATCTCATTGCTTACGATGCTGCCGAAGGTCCCTTCCTTGATCTTAAGATGGCCGTCATTGGTCACGGACGAGACGGATCCAACACCAGACACTGTGATGACGGCCCCATAGGGAATAATCAGAGAATCGATGCTGAAGCCTGCGAGATTGATACTGATCGAGGTGGGGATAGTCAGACGTGCCTCGTCTACATAGTCGAGGAGGGTGACCATCCTCCAGATGTCCTCATCGTTATCCGGGAATGCAGCTGCCACCGCATCCAGGTTGTCGAACAGTGCCTTCGTGTTGTTGACCATGGAGCTGTACAGGGCGGTAAAGGCAGAATCGTTGGATTCGCGGGTCACACTGCACCTGTAATCTCCGGTGTCGAAGACGAACAGAGAAACGTTCATGTGTGCCTCTTCGGACTCCAACGCGTACGTGTATTCCGTAGGGATGATGTCGTCGGCGCTCACCATCGGCCCCTCGAGCGACGTGATGGGAACGTTGTTGACGATGCAGTTATTGTCGAAGCCGATGTCGGTGTTGTCGTCGAGAGATACGTCCAGCTTCACGATGTTGGCGTTCTCGGCGTGGTTGTAGACACCGCCATCGAACGAACCGTCCTTGGCCACGAAGCAGTATCCCGTCTCGGATGTGATGATGGGCTTCGTCGTGTCACCGTTGATCTCTATGTGTCCATGACAGAGGATCGCATCCCCCACCGCCTTGACTGTTCCTCCGGAGGTGTTGAGGCCGCCGCATTCTATCGCGTATCCGGAGCCTTTCTGCACGACGGAACCGTTCTCGTACAGCATGACCTCCCCATCGCTTTGGACCAGGGGCGCTTTGCATGCTCCCTCGATGGATATTCCGATCCACAGCCCCGAATGGGCATAGATCATCGGATAAATCTCGTCGGAAATTTTGCGTACCAGTTCTCCACCTTGTAGACTGAGGTCGCACCTGAACAGCATCCCGTTTCCATACTGGGTGACGGAGCCACTGTACATGGTAATCGCCCCGGAGTTGTCACGGGTGTGGAAGAGTTCGTCGAAGAACAGACCGTAGTCCCCGTTCGTGTTACCGCTGATCGTGGGGCCGTCGGAGTCTGAGGTGCCGATGACGATGTTGTTATTGTAGTCGCGTGTTGTCAGGATTGACTGGTAGTCCGCTCCCTTCAGGGTTCCCCCGTAGATGTTTACGGCACCTTCCGTGAGATCGATGAGAGCGGATTCCCCGATGTGGGTGATGGATCCACCGTAGATGTTGATCGAGGCAACATCATTGATGGAGCTAAGTGCTGGTAACGTGCCCTGTCCGATAATTGACACCCCGTCATGGATGTTGATGAACTCCTCGTATCCGTAGTATTCGTCATATTTGTCGTTGCTGACGGAACCATGAATCTCGATCCCGCCCGATGCCGCATCGGGAGATAACGTCAGGGATCCGCTATTGGAAATCGCGGTTTCAGTGTATTCTCCTCCAATCACTGCTGTTGTAGGGCTCGAGTTGGTAAGAACGAGGGTGCCGTGATTGAAGAACGGGTTGCCGCTATCCTGAGGATACACATAGTGTCCGTTCAGATCGATAGTCACCACGTTTCCATACGGAATCGTAATCTGCCACTCGTAGTTGGCGACCATCTTGATGGGCTCGTCCGATCCGTTGGCAACCCAGATGGCATCTGCGATCGTATACTTCTCTCCGTTATACTCCGCCACTTTCTGATTAACAGGGTGATCGGGGTCGGCGGGATCGCCTGCTGCTTCCGCGTCAGACGAGATTGCCGTGACGGCCAGAATGGCCATGATGAGGATGGCCAATAATGTGGTCGTTTTGGTGGTCGTGTGTTCACCTCCGAGGCTGCCGATTGCAGCTCCTAATAATAGTAACGTGAGTGCAGGTAATAACTGTGAGCCACGGGCATCCTCTCTACATCATCCATAGAGCAGAGTCATGTCAGGGAACATGCCTTTTCTAGAGCCACAATATCCCGGGATTCTGACAACTATACGAAGTCTACCATCGCCTTCATTTGGGTCGAAATCATGAGATGGAGGTGGTTGTCCACAGAGAGAAATCAGGCAAGACCAATCGAAACAGACGTCGGACTCAGAATGAATCAAATACCTTCGGATAGGTAAAGGTGCGAGATGGCGTCTATATGGCTCTGTGCATAATTCGCCATCTCGATTTTGCCATAGCCTTCCTTCAACCTGGATTATTTATCTATGTCCAGACGATTGGGATGCCTGTCAGGGCCAACAGAGGGTCGGTTGGGGCCGGCGCAGCGATGACCGAGCAGGCACACGAGCTGCGTATCAATGGAAGGGAACGCCGTGACAAACTCCACGATACGGGCATTATGTGCCGGTGCCGACAGTTCGTGGGAATTCCTAATTTGGCGAATTATGCATACAGTCATATAGACATCGTCTCGATTCTCCAGTACCGAGCAAGTCCGGAATCGGTTGTCCCAAGTCGAGAACCCTCCGGCATCGGTTCTACTCCTCAATCATGCAGAGCGTCCGCGGATCGTGTTCTTGAAGTCGGCCCACCACCTCTCATCGCACGTCATCACGTAGATCATGACGATTGCGAAGAACGCTCCCACGGCCAGCGGGACCATGGACAGGTAAGTGTCGCCGACGACGAACAGGAACAGGATGAACATCCCCATCGGCACGAGCACCAGGGCGGTCCACGTGAGTGTAGAGCACATGTTCAGGTACGCAGGATGCATGGACCTGCGGTCGGTTTCCATCGCCCTCATCCAACGAACGCTGCAGAGCTCGAAGACGACCATCAGCGCCGACAGCAGCAGGACCGCTGCTCCAAGCGAATCGTGCAACGCGACCATCGGTATGGCGATGGCCACGGCATCCAGTACGGCCAGGTGCTTGTACCAGGGATGGTAGACGAGCGTCTTCTGCGAATCTTTCTGACAGGACCACATGTTATCATCCGTTCCACGTGGCCGCATGTCAAGATTGTGGTGTCAGGAATCGATAATACGAATAGAAAGTGCTTATATTCCCACAGCGTTGGAGATAATGGGTTTGAGAGGGGCGTAGCCAAGTTCTGCCAGTTGGCAAGAACCGCGCGCCCCATCCTCAATGCCTCTTGGTTTTCGATCTCCCTGTCCTCGCACGTCCGAACCTCTCCCTGACTGAGTAGTTCAGGGCGTACCCCTTCGGACGGGAGTCCCATCTCTCGGACGGGATGCCCTCGTGGTCCTCAACGTACCTCCCCCAGGGGAACCCCTGGTTGTACCTGGGGCCGTGCTCGCTCAGGAAAACCCTGCTGGGGATCTTGAAGAACACGCGGCGGTAGCCCCTGGGGCCCCTGGCGTCGAGGACGTACCAGTAGTTGCTCCAGACGTCCCTCTCCAGGAACACGGCGTCGCCGAGGGCCTCGTACCAGTCGCCGAAGTCGCTGAACCCTCCGTTGCGGATCGGGATCAGCTCGGGAGCCTCGGGAGGACGGGTCGGTCTGCCCCTCATCTGCGGAACCTCCCTGCCAGTCCTGATCTCTTCCCGGAAAGCCTCTCCCTCTCGGAGTCCAGGAGGGCTGCGGCCTGCTCGCGGACAGGCTCGGGGAACCCCGCGGCGCGGGAGACGGCCCCGATGTTGGCCCTCCACACGGTGTAGAGCTCGGGGACGCCCCAGCTGTCTATCACGTGGAACACCGCCTTCTGGGCCCTCCTCTCGGTTCTCGTGACGGTCCCGTCGGGGACGGGGCCGACGGCCCACTCCCCTGAGTCGTCGATCCAGTCGAACGCCCTGTCCTCGAGGAACAGGACCTCGTTGCCGCATGAGCGGCACCTGGAGCGGCGGAGGACGCCCCTGGGGACGAACTCCATTGTGGCCCTGCCCCAGGATGACCTGCCGCAGTAGGGGCACTTCCCGCCGGGCTTGCCGTCTATGGGCTCTGTCAGGTGGACGACCGGGATCTCGACCTCGTCCTCGACGATGTACTCCACCTCGGGAGCGGAGGAGACCTCCCCATCCGGGGTGTCGATACCCTCGATGTCGTACCTTCCGGGGTCCCTCTTCCAGAGGGCGTACTCCCTGGTGCCGAGGTCCTTCCCGAAGGTCCTGACCGCCCTGCGCCTGGCGTCTATCTCCCTCGCCTTGGCGGAGCGTCCGGCCTGGACCTTCCTCGCCCAGCCGTATGGCTTGGACTCGGTCATCTCCCGGACCCCTTCCCCTTGAGGAACCTGCCCTTGGGGCTCCTCGGGCGCTCCTTGGAGGATCCGGAGCGCCTGCTCTCCGATCCGGTGTTCCAGGGCTCCTCGCCGTACTTCAGGTGCGTCCACCTGCCCTCGTACCACTCGGGATCGCGGTTGTATGCATCGGGGCTTTTGGCCCTGTCCTCGTAGATCTCGACGACCGACACGGGGTACTCGCCGAAGGAATCGTACGGTCTGTTCTCCACCAGGTCCTCCCAGTTGTCGTCCAGGATCCACCATGCATGCCTGATCGCCTTGTCCCTGTCGGTGTAACAGCCGCCGCCGACTATGTCGATGTAGACCTCGCCGCGGGACATATCGTAGCGATCACCGTCCACGTAGACCGCGTAGAGAGTGCGGCCCTTCGGCCTGGTGTACTCGGACGTCCTCGCCCACCTGTACCGCGCATCCCCGGTCGTGACTGCCTTCGGTATCCTCATCTGGACCCCTGTCCCGGACCTGGCGGATTTGGAGGGTGCCGCCTTCGACTTCTTGGCAGCGTTGAGGGCAGTCCTGTCGGAGCGGTGCATGGCGATGATGTCGTCGATCATCCCGACGATCTCCTGGGCCTGCTCGTAGTCCGTGTCGTCGAAGAAGCCGTCGTCCATGCGCTCCCGGAGCATGGACTTGACCTCTTTAGCGCCCTTGGCGGATCTGAGCTGTCCCCTGACCTCGAGGATCCTCCTGGTCCATGCGGTCGAACGGGTGTCGATGAACGGCTCGTCCCGGAAGTAGAGCAGCTTCACGACTGCCGCCGGGATGTAGTTCTTCATGTTGTGCTCCATGGCGTCACGGTTCGCGGTCCCGGCCATGTCAGCGCCTCCTGGCGACGGGCTTCTTTGCAGGCGTCTTCTTAGCGGGTTTCCTCCCTTTCACGGACCTGGACCTGTTCGGAGCCCTCGCATCGAGGTAGTTCCTCACGAATGTGGAGGCGGTCTCGTTGAAGTCGGCCTGGATCGCATCGATCCCTGCTTCGGCGAGCACTTCGAGGATAGGGTCGTCCGCTTCGGCCAGAGCCCTGTTCATCAGCTCCATGGACTTGTCGCTGACGAACCTGGTCAGGAGTCTCGCGTCGGCACCGGCGTCGGCGTACCTCTCGAGTGTCGGTCCGTACTCCTCGGGGTAGGCGTCGAGCAGGCGCTCGAGCATCCTGAACCAGTCGTAGTCGCCGACGTAGCCCGAAAGTTTCCTTGCGGGCATGTCAGCGTCTCCTGGTTGTGGGCTTCTTCGCGGGTGCCTTCTTAGCCGGGGCCTTGGACTTGGCCTTGGCAGGAATGCTCTTGGACGCGGGTTTCTTCGCAGCGGCCCTCCTGACAGAAGCCTGTCTGGGGACGTTCTCGGAATACTTCTCGTACCCGTAGAGGAGGCGGAGCACCTTCGCGCATCCGGGGTCCATCTCGGCCAGGTCCTTGAGGTACGTCGACTCATAGTAGTGTCTGTCGTAGACCATCGCGTAGGCGAAGTCGGAGATGTCGTACTCCTCCGAGTCCGCGTACTCGTCGTTGAACCCGAGGTCGGTCAGCCTGTCGGCGATATGCTCGAACACTGCATCCCTGAGGTCCTCGCTGTCGGGATCCCATGTGAATCTCGAGGACATGTCAGCGCCTCCTGGGAGCGGTCTTCTTGGCAGGTGCCTTCTTAGAGGGTGCCTTGGACTTCGACCTGGAGGCGCAGCTAGCGGACCTGGTCCTGACCGATGCCGATACCCTTGAGACACCGTCGATGTTCTCGAGGTAGGAGGGATCGAACTTCATCCTGGTCCTGAGCCAGTCGCGGAACTCGTCGTGGTACGCATCCTCGCCGACGTAGTCGAAGAGGACCGATGCGGCGGAGTTCCTCCTGTTGAACTGCTCCTCGAACTCATCCTTGAGGAAGTCGAACTCGTAGGCGTCGAGGTAGTACGGAACGTCCTCCTCGTTCACGACCTTGCCGTTGATCTTCCACTTAGCCATGTCAGCGCCTCCTGGGAGCGGACTTCTTGGCAGGTGTCTTCTTCGCAGGAGCCTTTGCCCTGTTGGATGCGGACCTGGCAGGGGCTTTCTTGGGAGCGACCTTGGTCTTCGCCTTGGACGCTCCGGCCTTAGCCTTCTGCACACCCTTCTGGGTGACTGCCTTGGTCTTGCCGTAGGCTGCCTTGGCGGAACCCCTGAGGGATTCGGAGCGGATCTCGTCGTAGTCCTCCAGCATCGAGTCGGCGATGTGGTAGTAGTCGATGTCCAGCCAGTCGGGGGAGGTGAGCAGAAGGTCGGTCGCGAACCCTCCGCCGACATGCTCGACCGCATCGAAGCAGTCGTCGTACATCCTGTTGACATCGCTCTCGATGACGCCCATGAGCTCTCCGCGAGCCTCGCCCTTGGTCATGCCGTCCTCGGCGAACTCCTGGATCGTCGCGTTCATGTAATCCATGAGGCCCTCGTCGTTGCTGTACCACAGGGCGACGCACCAGGTGGCCCTGTTGCGCCATCCGTTGTAGCCTCCGGACATGTCAGCGCCTCCTGGGAGCCGCTTTCTTGGCAGGGGCCTTCTTCGCGGGAGCCTTGGACTTCGACTTGGAGGGGCAGCTCTTGGAGGTGGGCTTCTTCGCGGGAGCCTTCCTGGGGGCGGTCTTTGCGGACCTCTGCGACTTGGAGGCGTGCTCGGCGGCGTACGCCTTGACGACGTTGTAGAGGTCGTCG
>CASFMM010000058.1 GCA_949295765.1 uncultured Methanomassiliicoccales archaeon
GCGTGGATCTGCCTTATGACGTCCTGTCCGGACAGCCCGTACGTGATCATGATCTCGTCGAGCGAGTCGCGGGCCTTGATGAAGTTGCCTGCGAGGGCGGTCTCCAGCATGGACTTAACCGCCTCGGGGTTGGCGAGTCCCGCAGTCTGGTAGATCAGGTCAAGATCTATGGGCTTGCCCAGGGAAGCGGCCACCTGCAGGGAGTTGACGGCGCGTCTCATGTCCCCGCGGGCGATGCGTACCAGACCGGCCATAGCCTCATCGTCGATGTTGACGTTCTCCTTCTCCACGATCATGCCGAGGAACTGGGAGATGTCCTCGGGGGAGATCGGCCTGAACTTGAAGACGGCGCACCTGGACTGGATGGGGTCGATGATTCTGGATGAGTAGTTGCAGGAAAGGATGAAGCGGCAAATGCCGGAGTACTTCTCCATGGTCCTCCTCAGGGCGCCCTGGGCGTCCGAGGTGAGGTTGTCCGCCTCGTCGAGGAATATGATCTTGAACTCGGCGTCGCCGATGGGTGCGGTCCTGGCGAAGTCCTTGATCTTGCCGCGGACCACCTCGATACCCCTCTCGTCGGAGGCGTTGAGCTCGATGAAGTTGCCTCTCCACTCGTCTCCGAAGAGCTCCCTGGCTAGCGCGAGGGAGCATGTCGTCTTCCCGGTGCCCGCGGGACCTGTGAACATGAGATGCGGCATGCTGCGGGAGCGCACGTAGGATTCCAGCCTAGCTGTGACGTGCTTCTGTCCCACAACCTCCGAAAGCGTCTTCGGCCTGTACTTCTCCGTCCAGATCTCGTTCATGGCGATCGTCCACTCCGATGGCGAGGCACGATAAAGGGTTTGGGGTTATGCCGATGCGTTGTCGACGAAGTCTATCAGTCTTTCGGACATCTTCCTGCATGCTGTCAGAACGCCTTCGGGGTTCCTAAGACGTATAGTCTTGTAATCGCAATCGACACGATTGTCTCTGAGGTATCTGAGATCCCGGGAAAACGAATCGTATTCGTTGTAGCCGTTCTTGGCGAAGAATTCTATCAGGGATGAATGGACATTGGAATCACTCCAGAATCCATATCTGTCGCGGGCATACTCCCTGACGATGTTGAACGCCGAGTAGTAGAGTCTGCCTATGGCCACCCTGCACTGGATCTCGTCTTTGTCATCACGTTCGTAGATTTCTTCGGCGAATTCGTAGAATCCGTGCCAATCGAAATTATCAGATTGAGTTGACAACGACATCATCCTCCTTGACTTTCCTGTTGATCTCTACAACCTTCCATATTTCTTCATAGGTCATAGGTTCGGTGTATATTGAGTACCTCACGTAATGTTCCTCGGATTCAGGGACCACGGCTATGCTCTCGATGCACCCTGGCAGTTCCTTCTGCGCCATTTTGTGTATCCTCTTAAACTCCTGCTCCACGCCAGGGTGGCTCTTCAGGAACCTCCACATGATGGGTCTGTCCTCGATCTGGACGCCCATCCCCTTCATCAGGTCTATCACGTGCGCGCAGTACCTCGTGCGCCTCTCGTGGTCGATGCGCGTCTCGACGATCGTCCCGTCCTCCGACAGGACCCCGCAGTACACGGACTCCTTGTGCCTCTTTTTGGCGACGGAGTCCCACCAGGTGGTGGCCCATCTCACTATGTGGGAGTTACCCCTCCTCTCCACCGTGAGCCCGGTCCTCCCCTGCGACCTCTGTTCGGCGAGCCAGTCCTTCGCCCACTGTTCCGGTTCGGTGCTCATGTATACCACATATCACCTGGGGTATAAAACAACTGGGGTATACATACAAACCCTGAAATTACTTAACCAAAACTAATTAATAAACGGAAACTATCGCCCGGTCATGGCGAAGAGCAACAGCTACGCTCGGGCGCACATACCGCTGCTGGTGACCATAGCCCTGGGTATGTTCCTGGACGGTCTGGACGGGACGATAGTGAACGTCGCGCTGCCGGACATCTCGGAGTCCTTCGGCATGGACTCCAGCATGTCTTCGTGGATAGTGACGGTCTACTTCCTGGTGCTGGCCGGGATGGTGCTGATATTCGGGAAGCTCTGCGACAGCGGGGCCATCAAGAAGATAATCACAGCGGGGTTCCTGGTATTCAGTCTGGCCTCCCTGGCCTGCGGGCTGTCCAACGACATAGTCGTCCTACTGGCCGCCAGGGCGGTGCAGGGTGTGGGGGCCTCGATGCTCGCCGCCTCGTCCGTCATGCTCAGCGTGAAGTTCCTGCCGTCGCACATGACCAGCTTCGGTCTGGGCGTGGGGCTGCTGGGCTCCTCCATAGGCGCGGCCATAGGTCCGGCGCTGGGCGGGGTCCTGGCCGAGACACTCTCCTGGCACTGGGTCTTCTTCATAAACGTGCCCGTGGGGATAGCCGCCGCGCTGATAGCCCACAGGGCGATCCCCGCCGACACCGGGTTCGACAGGAGCGCCTTCGACTACCGGGGGTCGGTGCTGCTGTTCCTGTCGCTGGTCACCGGCCTGTACGCGCTGGAGTCCTTCCCCTCGCACGGGGTGACGACGATGACCGTGGTGTCGCTGGTGCTGTTCGTGGTCCTCTTCACCGTCTTCGTGGTGTACGAGCGCAGGCTGGCCGTCCCGGTGCTGAACCTCAGGGTGTTCCGCAGCGGGAGGTTCGTCGCCGTTTCGGTGTCGTTCCTGGTGATGAACGCCTGCTATATGGGATGCCTCTACCTCCTCCCGTACTACATGAGGGTGGAGCTGGGCTTCGACACCATCATGTGCGGCCTGTTCCTGCTGGTGGCTGCCGTCATGACCCTGATGTTCTGTCTCAAGGTCGGGAAGATCGCCGACGTCCGCGGGAACCGGCCGTTCGTGATCGCCGGCTGCTTCCTTATGGTGGTGGCCATGGGGCTGTTCTCCGTCATGGACGCGTCCATGCCGACCTGGGTCCTGATCCTGGGCCTTGCCTTGCTGGGAACTATGTGGGGCGTGGCGGGGGGTCCAGTGGGAGGCAGGCTGATAGACAACGTGCCGGCCGACCAGAGAGGCTCCGGATCGGCGCTGCTGTCGTTCTTCATCTACTTCGGAAGCGCCATGGGCACGGCGCTGTTCGCCGGCCTGTTCGGGTTCGGCTCGGCATCGGCCGGACAGCCCATCGCAGACCTGGACCCGGCCGTGTTCATGGACGGCTTCGGGTTCGCGATGATGTTCGGCGTGGCCATCGCCGCAGTGGCCCTGGTCCTGTCATGGGTCGTCAACGAGGGGAGGTCGAGGGCATGAGCGCCAGGGACAGTTTCGACAGGATCTACCGCGCCCTCACGATACTGGAGCAGTGCTTCGACGAGAACAGGGGGACCGTTAATTTAACCTACAAGGAGATGATGTACATCTACCTCATCGACTTCACCGACGGCTGCACGGTGTCCAAGCTCGCGGAGACCATAGGCGTGTCGCTGCCCGCGGTCACCAAGCGCATCAACTCCCTGGAGGAGCGCGGGTTCGTCACCAGGGCCAGGAGCGAGGGCGACGGCAGGGTCAAGACGATAGGCCTCTCGGACAAGGGCCGCGGCATAGCCAGACGCATGGACGACGTGTTCTACCCGGTCCTGGACCGCGTGGTCTCACGCTTCTCCGAAGCGGAGGTGTCGGCGTTCTGCAGGGTGCTGGACGCCCTGTCGGAGGACATCGAGGTCAGTATCAGGGGCGGTCGCGAATGAGCGGGGACAGAGTGGTCACGAGGGACGAGTCCAGGGTGATCCAGGACAGGAGGGGGCAGTGGATGCTCATGGCCGTGATGGCCGCCGCCATGTTCCTGGACGGTATGGACGGGACGATAGTCAACGTTGTGCTGCCTGAGATCAGCGACAGCTTCGGTACCGACGCCGGCACGACCTCCTGGGTCGTGACCGTGTACTTCCTGATGATGGCCGGCCTGATACTGATATTCGGCAAGGTGGCAGACGGAGGGGCCATCAAGAGGGTGTTCATCGGCGGGATGGCGGTGTTCGCAGTCAGCTCCCTGCTGTGCGGGCTCTCGACCACGCTCCCGATCCTCCTGGCGTTCAGGGCGGTTCAGGGAGTGGGCGCCGCGATGCTCGCGGTGTCGGCGTTCATGCTGTGCGTCAAGTTCCTCCCCAAGTCCATGGCGGCCTTCGCGCTGTCCGTGGGGATCCTGGGTATGTCCATCGGCTGCGCCATGGGGCCCGCCGTGGGAGGCGTCCTGTCCGAGCTGATGTCCTGGCACCTGGTGTTCTTCATCAACGTGCCCATAGGCGCCTTCGCGATCCTCCTGGCCATGAGGGCAGTCCCCGGGGACGGGGAGTTCACCGCGAAGGGCTTCGACATAAAGGGAGCGGCGCTGCTGTTCGTGTCCATGGTCTGCGGGCTCTACGTGCTGGAGTCCGCGCCTTCCCACGGATTCGACACCGTCTCTGCGGTGTGCCTGGCGATATTCGCGGTCGGGATGGTCCTCTTCGTCATGGTCGAGCGCAGGTCGGCCGACCCGGTCATCAAGCTCCGCCTGTTCAGGCTTCCCAGGCTGCTGGCCGCCATCGTGACGATGGTCATAATCAACATGTGCTACATGGGATGCATCTACCTGATCCCGTACTACCTGCAGATCGAGATGGGCATGGGCAGCATCGCCAGCGGGTCGTACCTGCTGATCCCGGCGGTGTCCACCCTGGCCTTCTGCGTATGGATAGGGAGGCTGGCGGACAAGTACGGCAACCGTCCCTTCGCCATCGTCTCCTGCGTCGTGATGCTGGCGTCCATGCTGGTGTTCGCGTTCATAGACCCGGACGCGGTGTGGATGCTGATCCTGGGTCTGGTGTGCATGGGTGTCATGTGGGGCATTGGCGGAGGGCCGGTGTCCAGCAGGATGCTGGAGAACGTCCCGGACGAGGACCGTCCATCCAGCTCGTCCCTGAACTCGTTCTTCATCTACTTCGGGTGCGCCGCGGGGACCGCGATGTTCGCCGGGCTGTTCGGGATGGGCTCCGGGTCGTCCGGACAGGACATAGCCGGGCTCACGGGCGAGGTGTTCCTGGAGGGATTCCACTTCGCCATGGTGTTCGGGGTGGTGCTTTCGGTGGTCGCGCTTGTGCTCTCCTGGGTCGTCAACGAGAGGAAGGCATCCTGCGGGGACGGGGAGTGAGTCGGAACCATTGTCTACCCATTCGGCATAATCCCCAGCTATGAAGATCTACGAGGCCTACGAGCTGGCCGTCAGGACCGGAATGGAGGCGGACCCCCGCCCGCAGGACGAGGTCCGGAAGGTCCTGGACGACGCGAAGGAGGCTTACGACAAGCTCCCCGAGGACAGGAGGGAGCTGTTCGACCAGGAGAGGCTCTGGAACCCGTACACCGACTCCCGCTTCTCCGTGATGGCCGAAGAGGCACGCGACACGGAGGCCGAGTGCCTCATGTGGGGCATAGACATCGGGCCGGCGGAGGTCCTGCTGGCCGACAGGCTGAGGGAGAAGGGGAGGAGCATCTCCGCGGTCGTGGCCCACCACCCGATCGGGACGGCCAGGACGAAGTTCCCCGAGGTCATGTGGATGCAGACCGACATGTACCACCAGATGGGCGTGCCGATCAACGTGACGGAGGGCCTGATGAAGCCCCGCATGGACGACGTCCTCCGCGGGGTGATGGGGTCCAACTACAACCAGGGCGCCGATGCGGCCAGGCTTCTGGGCATCCCGCTGTTCAACATCCACTCTCCTGCGGACAACATGGTGCAGAGGTACCTCACGGAGTTTTTCGATAGGACCGAGCCGAAGAGGCTGGGCGATCTGATAGACGTGCTGTACACCGAGCCGGAGTTCAGGCAGGCCGCGAGGTACAACAGCCCGCCGGAGATCATCGTCGGCGGAAAGAACGGCAGGTGCGGGAAGATAGTGTGCAAGATGACCGGAGGCACCTCCGGGCCCAAGGAGATCTACGAGAAGTTCGCCCAGGCCGGGGTCGGCACCGTCGTGGGGATGCACTTCCCCGAGAGCCACATCGAGGAGGCCAGGAAGCACAACGTCAACATCGTGATCTCCGGGCACATGTCATCCGACTCCCTGGGGGTCAACCTGATATGCGACGTTTGGGAGAGGCACGGCATCGACGTGCTCCCGTGCTCCGGGTTCACCCGCTTCAGCAGGAACTGACATGTTCGAGAGGGCCTCCACGATCATACGCGACGGGTCCAAGCTGGACTACTCCTACGTGCCGAAGAACCTGGTGCACAGGGAGGAGCAGATGTCCAGGCTGGAGACCCTGTTCAGGCCGCTGGCCGAGTCCGGCCGCGCGTGCACCGCGTATCTCACCGGGAGCGTCGGGACCGGAAAGACGGCCACGGCGTCCAGGTTCAGCTCGGACCTGGCGGAGTACATGTCCAGGTCGGGTAAGGCCATGGACACGGTCTACGTGAACTGCCGCAACAGCTCCGAGGCCGGGGTGCTGCTGCAGATCCTCAGGCACTTCGACAGGGGGTACCCGGACAGGGGGTTCTCCACGGACGAGATGGCCCGCTCAATGGTGTCCCATCTGGCCTCCAACACCAGGACCATGCTGGTGGTGCTGGACGAGGTGGACGTCCTCCTGAAGAAGGGCTCCGTGGACGTGGTCTACCAGCTGACCAGGACCGACACCCCGCGCTCCGCGCCGGTGTGCGTGATCATGATCTCCCAGGAGCCGCTGGACGCGCTCCTGGACGAGGCGTCGCAGTCGACGTTCCGCAGGACCAACACCGTGAGGTTCAACCGCTACTCCCAGCCGGAGCTGAGGGAGATCGCCGGGGCCAGGGCGGAGGAGGCCCTGTACCCCGGCAGGATAACCTCGGACGCCCTGGACCTGATAGCGGAGCACGCCTCCGAGTACGGTGACGCCAGGGTGGCCATAGAGCTGCTCGACAGGGCGGCGAACATCGCCGAGGAGGACGCCGAGGGCGAGGTGACCATAGAGCACGTCAGGGCCGCCAAGGCCATGATATACAGCTCGGTGTCGGAGAACAGGCTCAGGGCCCTGGACATCAACAGGATGGTCGTGGTCCTGGCGGTGGCGAGGGCGATGAAGCAGAACCCCCAGATCCCGGCGGCCGCGGCGGAGAGGACATACGCGGTGGTCTGCGAGGAGTACGGGGTCAAGGCCAGGAAGCACACACAGTTCTGGACGTACCTCCAGGACCTGGACAGGATGGGGGTGCTGAAGGTCGGCGTGGTCACGGAGGTCACCGGCAAGGTGGCGACCGTCTCCCTGCCGGACATCCCCTCGAAGGTGCTGGCCGCGAAGATGGAGACCATAATCGAGGACAGGCTCAGGGAGGACGACGAGGATGAGGTGCGATCTCTGCGACCGCGAGGCGGTCACCTTCGTGAGGTACAACGGCTCCCACCTGTGCGACAGGCACTTCATGCGCTATGTGGACCGCAGGGTCAAGCGCGAGATCAGGAAGCAGATCGACGTCAGGCACGGCGACAGGATCGCCGTGGCCGTCTCCGGCGGCAAGGACAGCATGGTCGCCCTGAAGATGATCTCCTCGGTGTTCGGGCCGAGGAACGGCGTGGAGGTCCACGCCATAACCATAGACGAGGGGATAGAGGGCTACCGCCCGCCCAGCGTGGACATCGTGAGGAGGTTCTGCGAGTCCAACGGCGTGCACTTCCATCTCAGGTCGTTCACCGAGCTCGGTGTGACCATGGACGAGGCTGCCCCGGTGTCCGGGGACTCCAGCCCCTGCACATACTGCGGCGTGTTCCGCAGGAGGCTGATGAACGACGAGGCCAGGAGGATCGGGGCGGACTGGCTGGCCACCGGCCACAACCTGGACGACATGGCCCAGTCTGTCATGATGAACTTCGTCAGGGGCGACGTGGAGAGGCTGGCCAGGATGGGTCCGCACGAGACGGTCCAACCCGGCCTGATACCCAGGTTCATGCCCCTCAGGATGATCCCGGAGAAGGAGACCCTGCTCTACGCTCTGGTGTCCGGAATGGAGTTCTGGGACGGGGTCTGCCCCTACTGGCAGGAGGCCCTGAGGAACCAGTACCGCGACATGGTCGACGGGCTGGAGGACAGGTCGCCGGGGGCGAAGTTCGGCATACTATCCTCATTTGACACTCTGCGCCCGATGCTCCACAGGGAGTACCAGGGTGCGACCCTTCACCCTTGTCCCAGGTGCGGCGAGCCCACTGTGGGCAGCAGGTGCAAGTCCTGCGAGCTTCTCGACACGCTCAGGGAGAGGATCAGGGGCTGAGGGTCAGAGCTCCAGCGTCTCCGTCCCCACCTTCGCGACCACCCCGCAGAACGCGATCCCGTACAGGATGACCTTGCCGTTCATGCCGTTGTAGTACCTGCGGTCGTGGATCTGGTGCAACGCGTCCTGGACGGCTGCATCCAACCCATCGATCCTGTCCGTGGTCTTCAGTTCGATGATTATCGGCGGGTATCCGTCGGTCTTCGGAGTCAGGATCATGTCGGTGCGGCCGTTGCCCTCCTGCCTCTCGGTCCTGACGTCGTAGTTCCGTATGATTCCGCGCGTCATGGTCATGAGGACCAGTTCGTAAGCGTACTCCTTGTTCAGGTTCAGGTAGTTTCCTCCGGCCAGGATGTCGTTAAGCAGAGGCTCCATGTCCGTGGCTCTTCCTTCGAGCATCGCCCGGCAGAACTCCGGGAACAGCCTGTCGTTCACCTGCGGGCTGTTGTTGGACATGATGGTGTCCAGGTCCTCCATGACCTCCTTGTTCGGAATCGATACCAGGTACCCTCCCTCTGTGGACACCGATTTCAGGTAGCCGGTCATGACCATCAGGGAGTAGAGGTCCCTTTCCCTGAGATGGATCAGGTCCTCGTATGTGATCTCGAAGTGCAGGTCCGTTTCGGCGGTTTCCCCGGCTATAAGCCTGGAGACTGTGTCGATGCTCCTGCTGTCTGCTCTCCCTACCATCCAGTTCAGGGGAAGGTTCCTGCTGGTGCCCGCCCAATAGCCTTTGGCCACGAACCCGTTCTGGACGTACAGCATCACGCTGAAGGGGTTGTACACCTCGGCATCGCCGAAGCGGTAGCCGTCGTACCATTCCCTGACCTCCTCGAACTTCTCCGGATTACCGAAGTAGTCCAGTATCCCCCTTACTTCCGACTCGGTGAACCCGAATCTCTCATCAGAGGTGGTCGATGCGATGTTGTTGATGCTGATGTTGTTTAGTCCCGAGAACATCCCCGCCTTGGCCACTTGCATGACCCCGGTGACGTACGCCATCTGGAGGTTCCGGTTGCTCTTGAGGGTGGTGGAGAAGAACCCGCTGAGGAAATCGATGACCCTCTTCTGCGTCTCGGTGCCGAAGGAATCTGTCAGAGCACGGTCATATTCGTCGATGAGCACGATGGACGTCCTTCCGTGGTACCTCTGCAGGATCTCGCACAGCGTCAGGACGGAGTCGCGGAGGTCGTCCTCGGATGCCTTCTTGCTGTATATCCTGTCTAGCAGAAGCGACTCGCTTCTCATGACGACGTCTGAGCTCAACTCCGTGCCGAACCTTTTGAAGGTCCTGATGATGATCGAGTTCAGTGACTCGATGAAGAGGTCGTAGTCCCTCGGGTCGGCATCCTTCAGATCGATGTAGACCACTGGGAACGCGTTGCGGTAGGGGTCGAACTT
>CASFMM010000059.1 GCA_949295765.1 uncultured Methanomassiliicoccales archaeon
GGACGAGCAGGGTGTCGCCCTCGGAGATGTCGACGCCCTTGATGGACGCTATGTCGCGCACTATCCTCCTGGGGTCCAGGTCGCGGTCGAAGACCCGGTGCATGCCCTTCTCCGACTCGAGGTTCACGTAGACCATGTTCCCGTACTGTTCCTCCCCGAACCTCCTGAGGATGTAGGTCTTGCCGCACTGGCGCACCCCGCGGACGATCAGGGGCATCCTGTCCTCGCGGTCCTTCCACTCGAGCAGCAGATCGTAGGCCTTGCGCCACATGTCTTATGTATCGTCTGATGGATATATCAAAATATTGCATCTTTTTCCTGTAAAAAGTGTATGATTCATACACAAAATTACAACAAAAACTGATGATTATGTGCGTTGAAATAATGGGGCTTGGGTATCGATGCCATGATGGCCGTGAATGCCACTCAATATCAAGGAGAATCTGCTCTCGATCCTCGACCGTGTGGTCAGGGACAACGAGCGGTGTGTGGTGACCACCAAGGGCGGGAACGCCGTCATCGTGAGCGAGGAGGCATGGAACAGTCTGATGGAGACACTGTACATCTTATCGGATCCTGAGATGTTATCCTCCATAGAGGAAGCTGAATCTGAGTATCCAAACGGTTGTGTGGAGTGGAGAGAGTGTCTGAAGGATACAGAGTGATCTTGTCCAAACAGGCTCAGAAGGATATGAAGGAGCTTATCAGGGAAGGCCATCATGATAAGATTGTTGATATGCTTCAGAGGATGGAGGATGATCCGTTCTATCAGCCATATGAGAAATTAACTCTGAATCTTAGCGGCAAGTACTCGAGACGTATAACTATCAAGGACCGTGTGGTATATGAGATTCGTCAAGCTGATGGCTGCAAGGTGGTATATGTTCTAAGGATGAAAGGTCACTACAAAGGCATCTATTCGTTACTTGCCTTATGATAGTATTTCGTCTAGCTGAGTACCAAGCCTGAAACTATGAAAGTGAGGGCCGGAACGGCCCTCTTTTATGACGAACCTCAGTCCAGGGTCGCCTTCTTGTACAGGGACAGGTCGGCGCCCATGGGGATGGTGGCGTCGTAGCCAACCTTCCAGGTGGTCTTGCCGTGGGAGCTGGGGTCCAGGGACGACCCGGCCGCTCCGGGGATCATGAGGATCCTGTCGGCCTGCATCCTGGTGGCGACCGCCCACTCGACCTCCTTGTCGTCGAAGATATCGATGTCGTCGTCCACGATGATGACCTGCTTCATCGAGGGGTGCCCGGTGAACGCGGCCATGATGGCGTTGACACCGTCGCCCTCCTTGTTCTTGGCGATGGAGACTATGCCGTTCAGCCAGCAGCATCCGCCCTCGGTGAGCCTGACGTTCCTCACCCTGGGTACGGCCTGCCTGACGGTCTTCAGGATCATGGGCTCCCTGGGGAGGCCCATGAGCATGTAGTGCTCCCAGCCTCCGGGCAGGAGGGCGTGGAAAATGGGGTCCTTCCTGGTCCAGATGCGGTCGATTTCGATGACGGGCTGCTGCCTCTCGAAGTCGTAGGTCCCGGTGATGTCGACGAACGGGCCCTCCTTGGTCTCGTTTAGGGTGATCCTTCCCTCCAGGACGTAGTCGGTGTCCGCGGGGACCAGCAGGCCGTTGTCGCACCTGCCGACCTTCAGCGGTGTGCCGTGCCCCTTCCTGAACATGGAGGAGGCGACCTCCAGCTCGTCGGCGCCGAAGTCCATGGATGTGGCGGCTGCCAGAAGGACCTCCGCCCTTGCTCCGACGCAGATGGCGATCCTGAGCTCCTCGCCGTTCTTCTTGGCCGTGTTGTAGATGGTGAACAGATGCCTGGGCACCAGCCTGACCGCGATGTGGTTGCGGTCCATGATCATCATCCTGTGGAAGGAGACGTTCTTCGTTCCGTTGTAGTCGGTGACGATGACGCCGGACGTGATGTAGCGGCCGCCGTCCTCGGGGAAGTACTTGGGGATGGGCAGCTTCATGAGGTCCAGCTCGGCGGAGACCTCCCTGAACTCGGGTCTGTCGACGATCTCGCAGGGCTCGGGGTTGGTGATGGCGTGGAGGAGGTGCTCCACGATGCCGTCCATCGGCACGTTGAGGGCTGCGGCGATCTTCTCCCTGGTGGAGAACAGGTTGCCGACGGCCTTCCCGCCGTTGAGGTCCTCGTAGACCACGGTCTTCGACTGGTCCTCCATGAGCTTCCTAGTGACGTCGCAGGTGTCGGGGTCCACGGGGCCCTGCACGGTCACGACGTCTCCGGAGATGGATTCCTTGACTGACATGAGCACCCGTAGCCGTTACAGGGGTTTGTAGCTTTCTGGGTCGGTTCACAGGAACCTGCCCAGCTGGAAGGCGTTGCCGGTGGTGGGGACAAGTTTGTCGGACATGTCGAACGTGGCCGGAAGCGACCCGTCGCGGGTGTTCACGTTGAGGAAGAGCCCGTCGGTGAGCTCGAAGGTATGGAGGACCTCCACACAGGCTCCGGGTGCCAGCGTCCCCTCGCACGCGGTCACTGGCATCCTCGGGATGAAGGCGATGAAACCCCCTTCGGAGCCGCAGCGGAACACGTGCTTCCCGGGCCCCACCCTGACGTCCATCCTCCCGCCCCTCGCGCGGAGCGGCTCCGTCCTCCCGTCGTGGATGTGCTCGAAGCTGGTGAAAAGCGATATACCGTCGTATCTGACGGAGACCATCTGGGAATCCACAGGGGGATGACTATCGAGCCACTCGAAGTATGAATGTAGTCTCCCGAGTGTCGTCCCGTCGATGGAGGATGCGTAGTCGTGCAGGCGCGGCTCATTCCTGATCGTCTCGATGTGCTTGTCCGCTCCTCCTACCGATTCCATGAACTCCCTGACGACCCTCTCGTATCCGGTGTCGAGCTCGTCGTCGAAAACGGTGAGTATGACCTGACCCGACCTCAGGCAGTATCCGGAGACGCGCCGCAGGGCCTCGATCGAGCGTATCAGGGGATGGTCCATCCTGCCGGAGATCCATCTGATCGCGTCCGGCCTCCTGTTCAGGACCGTGAGGCAGAAGTTCAGGTCCCTCGCCGGATCCAACATGCTGTCTCCCAGGGCGGAGGGGACGTCGGCGTCGTCCATCAGTCCTCTGAGTATCCAGGCCCTGACATCTTCCGGCGACTGCCTGAGGGCGTCGCCCACCGCGCGGTACGCGGAGTCCTCGTCGCCTATCGACCACATCCTCAGGGCGAGGTCGACCAGACCGTCCACCGTCGGGGTTCCTTCGACGGTCACCTCGGTCCTTTTCGGGATCATCTCCTGCAGCAGGCATCTCGCCCCGCAGTTGAGGCAGGTTCCGAACATCATGGACTGGTCCATGCGGACCTCGCCGCCGCAGCGCGGGCAGTAGAGCTCGATCAGGGCCATGTTATCGTCGAGGCATGGTCATCCGCGGTTATGACCTTTGACCCTCTGCAGATTGTTCCATCGAGTTGACGAGAAAAACAATAAATCGATTTTCAGAATAATCGATACGAACAATAGAATAATCCAAACAATCGAAAACAATCAAAATTGAATGAAACATGAGTGATGGAGGCAGTATTTCTACTCCAGTTCCAAGGATTATTCGTATAATTTCCATATTTGGAACAATCAAGACAAACAAAAAGACAATCTCTATTGATCGACGAATAATCGACTTCGCCACATCATCTCCACTGTTCTCCAAAAGAATGCATGCCTGCACTTGAATAGTGTAAAATATTGGTAAGCGATGAACGGCTATGTCCGACCAGATCGAGGATACGATCAGGAAATTCGCTCTTCAGAACGCCGTCTTCTTCAAAGGCAAGGCCAACCCCAAGGCCGTCGTCGGGAAGATCCTCGGGGGATGCCCCGAGCTCAGGTCCAAGGCCGCGGAGGTCACCCCTCTGATCAACCAGATCGTGGAGGAGGTCAACGCCATGGGTCTGGAGGCGCAGACGAAGGCCCTGGAGGAGATCGACTCCTCGATGCTGGTTAAGGAGAAGAAGGAGCGCCACTACGAGCTCCCCGAACTCAAGAATGTGGACGGGAAGGTCGTCATGCGCATCGCGCCCGGACCCTCCGGGCCCCTGCACATCGGCCACACCAGGGTGTCCGTGCTCAACGACGAGTACGTCAAGAGGTACGGCGGGGACCTGGTCCTCAGGTTCGAGGACACCAACCCCGAGAAGATCGACCCCGACGCGTACGACATGATCCCCGAGGACCTGGACTGGCTCGGCGTCAAGTGCAACAGGACCTACATCCAGTCCGACAGGTTCGAGATGTACTACGACTACACCAGGAAGCTCCTGGAGATGGGCAAGGCGTACGTCTGCACCTGCGACGCGGACCACTGGAGGGACCTGAAGGAGCACAGGCAGGCCTGCCCGTGCCACGACCTCCCCGTGGAGGAGCAGCTGGACAGGTACGACAGGTTCCTGGCCGGGGAGTACGAGGAGGGGAAGGCAGTGGTGGTCGTCAAGACCGACCTCAACCACCCCAACCCCGCCGTCAGGGACTTCGTCGCCCTTAGGCTGGTCTCCCATCCCCATCCCAGGACGGGGGACAGGTACATCGCGTACCCGATGATGAACCTCTCAGTGGCCATCGACGACCACGAGATGGGCATGACCCATGTCATCCGCGGGAAGGACCACCTGAACAACACCCTCCGCCAGGAGTACGTCTTCGACTACTTCGGATGGAAGAAGCCCGAGTACTACCACTACGGCCTCGTGAACATCCCGGACACCGTGCTCAAGACCTCCATCATCAAGGGGGAGATCCAGAACGGCACCTACTCCGGATGGGACGACGTCAGGACCGGCACCGTCCGCGCGATGGAGCGCAGGGGGATCAGGCCAGAGGCCATCCGCAGGTACTGGGTGGAGGCCGGCATGAAGGCCGTGGACATCCAGTTCTCCTGGGACAACCTGTTCGGCATGAACAGGGACCTGATCGACTCGGAGAGCAACAGGTACTTCTTCGTCCACGACCCCGTAAGGTACGACATCGACGGCGTCGACGTGATCGAGGGTTCCGCACCCAAGCACCCGGACCACCTCGAGAGGGGCGACAGGGCGTACAGGATAGAGGAGCCCAGGACCGTGTTCCTGTCCGGCGAGGACTCCAAGCTGTTCGCCGAGGCCAAGAGGATCAGGCTCAAGGACCTGTGCAACCTCGAGTACGGCCTCCCCGCGAAGTACGCGGGCAACGACGTCTCCATCCTCAAGCAGGGTGTCCGCGCCGTGCAGTGGGTCGGCAGGGACTCGGAGGACGCCGAGCTCCTGATGCCCGACGGAACCGTCTGGACCGGCCTCGCCGAGAGGGCGCTCATGGACGAGCCCGGCGAGATGGTCCAGCTGGAGAGGATCGGTTTCGCCAGGATCGAGAAGAGGGAGCCCGGCAAGGTCTCGATGGTCTTCGCCCACCGCTGATCACTGAAACGAGGGGACCATCCCCTCTTCAACACTTTTCTTGTTTCGAATGTTTACGACTTGACCGGGATGCGATCAGGCCTTCTGATGGCACCTGAGTCTGGACGTCTGGTCCCTCATCAGCCCCACTATGGCGTCGGCACGTCCGGGTTCGGTGTCGTCCCAGACCCCATCGAGTAACTCGCGGCACCCGTCTACTGCGGCATCGAGGGCGTCGAAGTCGATCCAGTCGAAGGAGGACACGAACCTCAGCTGGTCATCGAACACTTTGGCGAAAGGCTTGCAGCTTATCGGAGCCTCTGTTCTGATTAACTTAGTCAGGTTTTTGTGCCCAAGCGACGAACCGCTATCAAATATAGGTGCAGGTCCCAGCCATTCGAGCGTGTCGGCGTCGCGGATGAGGCCGAAGTTGTTCGTGTGCCTGTCGCCGTTGGCGATGATGAAATCCAGAACCAGCATCCTGTCCAGGAAAGGAACTATGTCGATGCCCAGGTCTGCGCAGCAGTCGACGTAATGCTTGTACAGATTGACATCGTTGCGCTGTTTCCTGGAAATCATGATATGATAAGCGCTGACCAGCTCGGTGTTGCGGGTGACGAAGTCCTCGCAGACGCTGCAGGTCCGCCCGTTGACATCGATCAGACTGTATTCGACGTGAGGGATGTCCAAAGCCGACATTATCCTGGATGCGATGACCTCGTTGTAGGGTTCCTGAATGAAGGGCGGTTCTCCTCCTTTGATGAGACATCTCCGTCCGTCGATGATTTTCCATTTCTTTCTCAGGACTCCGTCGGATGTGTTGTCCGGAGATGAAAGATCGATAGTCTCGCTGTCTGTCGGATTGCCGAATAATAGGTTTCCGACATCTTCTGAGAACTCGTTGTCAAAGTAATTCACGGACTCCCATTGCAAGTCAGAATCGACAGGCCTTATCCAATATTGGTCCGATAGACTCAATCCCAGGGATTTTGTCAGCAGAGCCTCCGTATCGGGAATATCCAAGGTCTCAAGCACGTCCTTGATACCTGAACGGCTCGCTGGGATGGAACGTCCTTTCCACCATTGTTTGAGTTTTATACCATCTAGAAAACCGTTGACAAAGGTTCCAACAGGAAGATGGTTTTTATTCACAACGGAAACGACTGAGTTCAGGTTGCCTTCAGACTCATCGATATCCAGAGTAGCGACTCCGATGTTCTTGTGCATGAGTTCATAGTGCATCCTCAGTCACCCAATCACATACATCTCCGACATGATTTAAACTTTTACAATCGGAGAAGAACCTGTCAGAACGCCTGCAGCAGCAGGTTCGTCGCGGTTCCCAGGATGATCGCCACGATTATGGAGAGCACGCTGACGCCCACGGTCTCCTTCCAGCCGATCTCCCTCCACATGGTGATCAGCGTCGCGACGCAGGGCATGTACACCGCCATGACCACTCCGAACACCACGAACTGGTCCGGGGTCATGAACAGCTCCAGGGCGGTGCTGCCGAAGAGGATCGCCAGCATCCCCAGGGCCATCTCCTTCCTCAGGATGCCCACTATGAACGCGATGATGCACACCGCGGGCAGTCCGAGCATGTCAACGGTGATGAAGGACAACGGCTCCACGACGACGTCAAGGAGCTCGTACTGCAGCATGACCTCCACGACGATGGAGCCCACGACCAGCAGGGGGAACGCGATGTAGAAGAAGTCCTTGATCCTGTACCATGTCTTGAACAGGACGTTCTTGGCGCTGGGGACCTGGAGGTCCGGGAGCTCCATGGCGAGGCTGCTGGGCTCGTACTTCATGAATTTGTTCATCAGGACGCCGGTGACCACCGCGAGGCACACGAGCATCACAAGGATGCCGAAGGCGTAGACTATGCCGGAGTACTGTCCGGTCGCCCCCATGATGATCGCCATCTGGGCGGAGCAGGGGACGGCCATCACGATCATGGACGACAGGATGATCTTCTCCCTGCGGGACTGGACGGTGCGTACGGCCATGATGGCGGGGACGTTGCATCCGAGCCCTACGATTATGGGGATGAAGGATCCGCCGTGCAGCCCGAAATGGTGCATGGTCTTGTCCAGGAGCACGACCGCCCTGGTCAGGTAACCGGAGTCCTCCAGGATGCCCAGGATGATGTAGAACACCATGATGTAGGGGATGACCAGCGACATGATCGCCTGGATGCTGCCGTCGATTCCGGTCAGCACGGCGGTCCAGAACTCGCTGTCGCCGCCCAGGTCTATAATGGCGGTCCCCACCACGGCGCCGTATACAGATGACACGACCTCGTCCAGGAAGGACCCGACGTAGACTATCGTGGTAAGGATGGCCAGGCAGACGGCCAGCAGGATCGGTATCCCGGTGATCGGGGTGATCATGACGTCGGAGATCCTGTCGGCCAGGGAGGGCTTGGTGTCGCTCTCGGACACGACCTCGCTGACGATGCTCTCGGCCTTCGCGTACCTGGAGGTGGCGATGCCGACCCCCAGGCCCTGGCCGGTGTTGTCGCGGTACAGCTTCTTCATAACGGCCACGGTGTGCCTCAGTTCCGTGCCGATCATCTCGTCGAAGGGCTCGGACTCCTCCAGGAGCTTCACCGCCACTCCGCGCTTGTTGAACTTCAGGTTGTCGGGGAGGCCGTCCTCCAGTGCGACGATGGCCTTCTCGACATCGGGCATGTACTCGACCCTGAACACCGGGGCGCGGGCCTTGCCCTCGCACACGGCGTCAGCCAGGGCGTCGACGCCCTCGGATGTCTTGGAGGACACGGGCATGACGGGGACCCCCAGGATGCCCGAGAGCGCGTCGATGTCGATCCTGTTCCTCTTCCTGGCCTCGTCCATCTTGGTCAGGGCGATGATGGTCGGCAGGCCCAGCTCCAGCGTCTCGAAGCACAGGACCAGGCTGCTGACCAGGTTGGTGGCGTCCGCCACCAGGACGACGGTGTCGTTGCGGCCCTCCCAGAGGTCACGCAGGACGACCTTCTCGTCGTCCGAGTTCCCAGAAAGGCTGTATGTCCCCGGGAGGTCGTGCACGCTGACGGTTTTCCCGTTCCTGGTGACCACTCCCTCGTCGAACTCGACGGTGGTCCCGGGGTAGTTGGACGATATGACGCCCACTCCGGTGAGACGTGTGAAAAGCGACGACTTGCCCACGTTGGGCTGCCCGACAAGGGCGACCTTGTATGTCTTACCGCCTGCCAAGAGGTTCACTCATCAGAATTGTTCGGACTCGGTGGCGGTGTCCACGAATATGTGGGAGGCCAGATGGTAGTCCAGTGCCATCGTGGCGTTGCCCATCCTGACGATGCGGGGTCCGCCGTCGGAGAGGATGGTCTCGATGGAGATCTCGCGTCCGGGGACGAAGCCCATGGAGATGAGCCTCTTCACGATCTCGGTGTCGTCGGACGTGATGTGGGAGATCCTCCCGGACTCGCTCTGGGCGAGCTTGTTCAGCGGCGTGATCTTCGTGATGCCCTCGGAGACGGCCTTGCAGGGCTTCTTGCAGCTCTGGCAGTCCGAGTCGACGGGGGTGCCCATCATGTGGCACATCTTGATCGCCGACTCGTCGGAGATCGCGTGCTCCATCCTGCAGGCCTCCTCGTGCGCGGTCTTGTGGTCGATGTTGAGATAGTCCGTGAGGAACCTCTCCAGGACGTGGTGCTTCTTGCGCAGCTGCCTGGCGTATGTGAGTCCCTCCTCGGTGAGTGAGACGCCCTTGTACTTCTCGTAGTTCACAAGACCTTCCTTCGCCAGGACCTTGATCATCTCGCTGACGCTCGCAGGGGAGACGTTCATGTAGGTGGCAAGCTCTGTGGTCTTCGCCACGCCCTCCCCCTCTGTCAGCCTGAGGATGTTGATCAGATAGTCCTCGCGATTTCCTGTAGTCATTGCTCCATCATTAAGGCATCCCTATTTATAGTTAAGGTCTACCTAATCTAACTCTTCCGAAGCACCGTCCCGACGGGTGCTGGCTTATGCCTCCGGAGCGCCGATGACGACGTCCCTCCCGATGAGGTATCCGAGCACGACGAGCGATGCGGCGACGCATACGAGGAACAGTATGCCTGGCCCCCAGTCCGAGGCCGCGTCGTGCATAGCCCCGACGGCGACGGGT
>CASFMM010000060.1 GCA_949295765.1 uncultured Methanomassiliicoccales archaeon
GGGTTCCGGCATGGGAACCCTGCGCTCGAGCGCTGAACCGTCGGTGTTGAACCCGACGACATGGGATGCATGCGTTCTACGCTAAATCCCGAAGAGCCTATAATTGGCGTCCTCTCTCCGCGACCACTTCAAGCAGCGCGGAGTCGCGCAGGTACCCGTTCAGGACGTCGGCGGTCTGGCGGACCAGGTCCGACTCCTTCTGATCCAGTCCGGACGTGTCAGGCACCCGGACGTCCGTGCGTGAACCCAGGTCGAACCCCGAGACCATCCCGCGGACAAGGCTCCTGCATTCGGAGCCGGCCGTGGAAAGGGACCTGGAGACCAGCGCGATGCCCGTCGTCACCCTGTCCTGCCTGGACAGCAGTACGCGGATGGGCAGGTCGGCCCTCTGGGTCAGGTTGGTCCTGATCTTGGACGACACCGTGGCGGCCTTCAGAATCAGGGCGGTCTCCGTCAGCCTGTCCTGGCGTCCGTCAGCCGATTCGCCGAGGCACCGGATCTGTTCCAGGGTGATGCCCAGGTACCTCCTGCAGAGGACGGAGTTCTCGTCGGAGAGGCGGTACGGGAGGATCATCCTGTTGGCGACGCTGGCGATCAGCACGCCGGCGAAGATGAACGCGACCCTCTCCGTCAGGATCGTCTCGGGCGGGTTCGTCATTATCGCCGTCAGCAGGGAGGACAGCGTCACGAAGCCCATCATCACGTCGTACCTCTTGGGCGACACGACCGTGAACACGTAGTTGGAGACGAGCATTATCACGGTCAGAACGGCAAGGTCGCCGCCGGCGACGACCAGGGAGGCTATGGCGGCCAGGATGCCCGCGACCGTCCCGACCAGACGGAGGGCCGCGCGTCTGGCAGTGCCCTCGAGGTAGGGCTGGACCATCGCTATGGTTGTGAAGGCGAGGGCCTTGGCGTTGTCGTCGCCGGTGTACTGCCAGACGAACGCGCAGAGCGAGAACATGAGCGCCATGCGGAAGGAGAACGTGAACCTGGCCGAGTCGCGGCGCAGGCTCTCCCTCAGGACAGTCCCGATCCTGAAGGACGCCGGTATGTCCGCCGTGTCGAACCTGTCTGCGGAGGTGCTGAAGGACAGCCTCCACAGCTGGTCCCTAAGCAGCCTCAGCGCCGCGCGGGTCTCCGGGTCGGACTCCGGGCGGTCCCTGAGGAACGAATCGATGGAGTCCAGCAGCGGCTGCATGTCCTCCCCCTTTTGGTACGAGGACATGCGGTTGGCGATGTCCGCGATGCCGTCCAGAACCGCGGGGTCGCGCTCCCTGAGGCTCACCACGGTTCCCACGACCTGCAGCGAGACCACGATGTCCAGCATCCTGCGGTCGCCGGGCCTGGACAGGAATCTGGACTTGAGCCTCTCGTAGAGGTAGCCGTCCATCCTGCCGCAGAGCTCGTCCAGCCTGCCCGTGTCGGTCGCCGCGCCGGCCTTCACCGAGACGCACAGCGACGCCACCTCTTCGCATATGGCGGCCATCCCCTCGCGCTCTCTCCTGCCCTTGGACGCGTAGTGGAACAGGACGTTGAGGCCGACGACGAAGACGGACCCGGCGACGAGTGCCAGCAGCCTCAGGGGGAGCCCCTCCGCCGTCACGGGGACGGACAGCATGAACGCGTATCCGAGGAGGAACGGGAAGTGCATCGGGGAGTTCAGGTCGTGCATGGCGTAGAAGCACGCCCCGAAGACGAACGAGAAGTTCAGGACGGCACCTATGTACGGGTTGCCGGTCCACACGGACAGGAAGGAGAACGCCCCCATGGCGAGGGTGCACGCGGCGACCACGCCGAGGTTCCACACGGGCCTGACGGACAGGTCCCTGGAGAGCATTGTGAGGGCCAGGACGATGATTATGACGCCGACCAGGTTGTTCTCCGGCCCGAAGGCGCGGGAGAACCCCGAGACGAAAACGCAGATGAGCACGAAGAACAGGGACTTCCCTGCCAGCGTCCTGGCGTCCATGACATGTTATCGTGTCCGCGCGTATATGACTGGTCGCATGCGCGCGGACAAGGATTATATGCGTCCTGTCCATCGCAACCTCCATGATTCAGTGTCCGCGCGGTACGAGGGACTTCCTCCCCGATGAGTTGGAGAAACGCAGGTTCTACGAGAACAGGCTCAGGCATACCGCGAGGACGTTCGGCTTCAGGGAGGTGGAGACCCCCATCTTCGAGGATGCGGAGCTCTTCATCCTGAGGTCCGGGCCCAACGTGCTGAAGGAGCTCTACGCCTTCGAGGACAAGGGCGGCAGGCAGATCGCCCTCCGTCCCGAGATGACCGCGCCGGTCGTCAGGATGTTCGTCAACAACATGAGCAACGAGCCCAAGCCCATCAAGGTGTTCTACTTCGGGCAGTGCTTCAGGTACGAGAGGCCCCAGAGCGGAAGGTACAGGGAGTTCTTCCAGTTCGGCGCCGAGATCATCGGCAGCGCCACGCCCGAGACCGATGCCGAGGCCATCGCCCTGGCGTACGCCATGATCGGGCAGATCGGCGTCAAGAACTACCGCATCCGCATAGGCCACATCGGGGTCCTCAGGCAGAGGATCGCCGACGCGGGCGTCCCGGCGGAGAGGACCGCGGAGGTCCTGCAGAAGCTGGACAAGAAGCTCTACGACGAGGCCAGGCCGCTCATGGAGGACATGGGCGTGAAGGCGGAGGACATCGACGACATCTTCTCGCTGACCGAGACCGTCGGCGGCGTGGAGGTCCTGGACAGGGTGCCCGGCGAGGCCGGGGACTGGCTCAGGCAGGTCGTGTCCTACCTGAAGGTCATGGGTGTGGAGGACCTCGAGATCGACCTGGGCGTCGTCAGGGGCCTGGACTACTACACCGGCATGGTTTTCGAGGCAGAGGCCCCCGCGCTGGGCGCCGAGAAGCAGATCTGCGGAGGCGGATCGTACACACTGTCCGAGCTCTTCGGAGGGGAGAAGGTGTTCTCCACGGGCTTCGCCATCGGGTTCGACAGGATCCTGCTGGCACTGGAGAAGGAGGGCAGCTCCTACGACCCCGAGGGAATCGACGCCTACGTGGTGCCGGTGACCGAGGGCATGAGGGTCAAGGCCGCGGAGGTCACCGCGACGCTGAGGGCGTCTGGCGTTTCCGCGGACATGGACATCATGGGCAGGAAGATGGCCAAGGCGCTGAAGTTCGCGTCGTCCGCCAGGGCGAGGTACGCGGTCATCGTGGGCGAGAAGGAGATGGAGCAGGACTCCGTCACCCTCAGGGACATGTCCACGGGGGAGCAGACCCTTGTGAAGGTGGCGGAGCTCTGCGGGAAGATAAAGGGTTGATCAACTGGATACTAGTTGATATGAGCCGATAGATATCAGCTGTCCATTCGATATTGTTGCCGTGACCGTTTCGTATCCGTCAGTATCTGAAATCTGACAGCTTGATGTTGTCACGCCTATCGGAATTCCATTCGAATCGCCGATAAAAGTGAAGTTATCATACATCGATATGTCCATTCTGTAAATGAAATTGCCATCCGATGCTTTTCCTATGCGTTCCAGAGTATACACGGGCGTAGTGGTTCCACGTGATACGTAGTTCCTATGCCAGTTGTTTGGATTCGAGTATTCGCCTATGGATGCGTCAGATTCAGTCATAATCAATGATTCGCCAGCTGCTTCGACAGAGTATGGTATCCCGTGAAGAACTGTGGTGATAGTCATAACTTCCTGTTCAATTTCAACGACATACCTGACTCCATTTGTTTTACCAACATCTGGAACATCAACATTGACGTTTTCACGAGTATACTCTATACCTCTGTCTTCGAAATATTCAAGATAACTGCCGATTGAAGATATTTCGTTCACAACAGCATCATACGCTCTCGCTCCGCTATTGGTATTTTCAAAGTAGTATAGTCCGTCACCAAATCCAACAACCGTTAAAGTTAGACGATCATCGGAGGTGGAATCCCTATATTCGAATGTGGATCCTGGCAACGCGTATCCATTCTCAGCCATCACCGTTTCGTCAAGAGCCACGTACACCGCCGTCCCAGCCAGTGCTATGACTGCGACGAACATTACCACGATCAGCGAGGACGCCCCTTTTCTGGAGTTCTCTCCGAATCTCATTCGTTGCACCTAATCCTAAGGAACGGATAGTACTATGATAAGCCTTGTCATCGTGCAAATTCGGAGAGATCATCAATCCGAGTGTCCACTTGTGTCGGATGTCTGGCACATACGGAATCGGGGATGATGTCTCAAAACAAACACCGACTGTACCATTTGCCGTCATCCTAAGACATTAATAGTCACTCGCGCATGCGCGCGCGATTAAAATGTCACTACTGCTAGCCGAGGGGGAGCAGGTCGTCCGCAAGTACAGATGTGCGGTAGTGGACTACAAATCCTCCGACAACAGTCTAGACGCGACCGGCCTCGTCAGGAAAAGGCCAGACACCGACGGCCTCGTGGTCGTCACGAACAAGAGGGTCCTGTACTACGCGGAGGCAGCCGCCCCGTCCAAGGGATCCAACATTCCCGCGATGCACCTCCAGGAGGCTTTCATCGACAGGATCACCTCCACCGAGTTCATCCAGGCGGACGCCAAGAAGAACGTCATGCTTCCTCTGGCGCTCATGATCGTGGGTCTTCTGGTCACGATCTTCGCGATCCTCGACGACATGGAGTACATGTACCTCGTGCCCGGAGTGATCGTGCTGGTCCTGGGCGTCCTGTTCCTGGTCCTCTCCATGAAGGGCGTCGACCAGCTCATGATGATGAAGATCAACACCGTCGCGTCCGAGACGGGGATCCACGTCTCCGGAATGAGCCGCAGGGACGAGCAGGCGCTGTCCTTCTACATGATGCCCACTCCCGAGTTCAAGGAGATGGCCTCGGAGATCGGAGCGCTCATCATCGACCTCCAGGCCAACGGGGACGCCTGCATAGCCAAGTGGACTTCCGAGTGAGGGTTCGCATGACCGAGCTAAGACTCGCCGAGGGCGAGGAGGTCGTGAGGCAGTACAGCTGCACGGCCGTCGACAACTGCGCCGTGTTCGCCGGCACGGTGATCCCCAAAGGCTCCAGGATGAAGAGGGAGTCGCAGGGGACCATCACGGTGACCAACAGGCGCGTGATCTACGACATGGAAGCCTCCGGGAAACAGCCGAGCTCCATCCATCAGGAGACCCGCATCGACAGCATCTCCTCAGTCTCATCCATCATGGCGAAGTTCGGCAGGGACCTCAGGGTCCCGATCCTGATGGTCATCGTCGGGTTCATCCTGATATTCGCGCCGTATGTTTATGCGTATGAAACGGATGTGATTCAGAACAGCGGAGATTACATCGGAGGATACAATGACGGGGTCGAGTACAGCTATTATCAGACATATCTCGAAGCCATCGAGTCAGGAAATGTAGACAACACGATTCCCACAGGCTATGTCCCGCCTGAGTATTCAGACGACATGATACTCTCGTCGGAATACGAGCGTGGTTTCTCCGAAGGAATCCTTGTCGGAGCAAATGTCGCAGAATCAGATCTAAGAAACGATGCCAGATTCTCAGTGCCTACCGACCATATGAAGAGCGAATCCATCGTCATGGCGGTCCTGGTGATGGCCGTTGTAGGCGCTGTGGTGTTCGTCATGGGAAGTGTATTGTACGCTATATCCAGCAGAACCAAGGATTGGATCCTCATGAATCTCGGTTCATCAGGTGGCAGTGGTATTTTCATCAAATCCATGTCTTCAGGGGATGACGCTGTGGGAATCAGGCCTCTCGTCGCCGATGATGGTTTCGTAGATGCAGTCAACGAGATCGGAGCCGTGATATTGGAAAACAGGTCCAAAACGGCAGAGGTGATGTCATGAACCGCAAATCAGTCGTATCAATCGCCCTGGCCGTTGTTCTCTCACTGACATGTGCGGTGTTAGCGGTCGATTCCGACAATGTGGATGCAGCTACTGGAGCGACAGTTGAATCAGCATCCGGAACGATAGGCTCCGGTGTCAATTGGGAGTTTGACGGCACCACGCTGAAAATCACCGCGGGATCAAGCGGTACAAAAACGATTGCTACTGGGTTGGATTCGGACAGCAGCAGCAAAGGAAGCAAGGGATGGGGAAGCACATGGGCCCTCTCCAGCGTCACGTTGCCATCCGATGAAGATTCTGATGAAACAACCACCAAGGCTACTACTGGGGGAGGTTCGTCATCCACAGATACGAAAGTAGACAAGGATGATTACTCGCCAGCGGATATCTTCGGTACAGGCACCTTCGCGGTTTCTATCCAGGTCGGAATATCCATATCCGACGGTGCGTTCACCAACATCAGGGCCTCCAGTGTATTTTTTACTACGACCAGTACGACCTCCACCACAACTATTGGGGAGGGTGCTTTCGAGAAGTGCACGACGCTGACGACAGCCAATCTGGACCATGTCACCAGCGTCGGAACAGATGCGTTCAACGGATGTTCGTCGTTGAAGACGGTCAATGACGCAGATGAACTTACCTCCATCGCATCAGGGGCATTCGCGGACACATCCATCACGTCTTTCACGTCGTCCGCGAAATATTCCGCCGGATCCTTCAGGAATTGCGATGATCTCGCTACCGTATCCATAGGCACGTCCACAAGCGTAGATCAGACTGCGTTCCAGGGATGCATGAAGCTCGCGACGATCAACGTCTCTGACAACAACACGGTTTACAAGGCTAAGAGCGGCCTCATATACACAAACAATTACGCCACGATGTACATGTGTCCGCCTGCGAAGACCGGTACCATATCGTCAATCGAAAGTGCGACGTCCGTTGTGTATCTGGATTATGCGAACGTCGATTACATAATCAATCTGGACAATCAGAACTCCAGAGATGTGGAGTTCAAGACTCTGACAGGCGCGAACGCATCTGGTATAGCGTATTCCACACAGTCGCTATCCAAAGTGAGTTCAGCCGCCGTTTCTGGAACAACGTTCACATTGAGCTACACCTTGTACAATGGTTGGACGGTCAACACCACAGTCGCGACCATCGAAGACGGAAACACCAGGATCAGTCCGACCACTGCGACGAACACATCTTTATCGTTCAATGTACAGAACGGACACGGATACATGGTTTATCCAGTCGGATACGCTACAATCACCGAGGACGATCTTCGTGATGTGAAGGAGATAGAGGGCTGGTCAGTAACAGTCTCTTCCGGGCTCACAGTCGACAAGGATGATGATGGACGTGTCACGAACATCAGGAACTACTCCTGCGCCATCACGGGATACACAGGCTCCGATACAGACGCCGTTTTGAGAAGCGTTCTCTATAACGGAGGGGCTGCATGTACAGTCACCAGCATGGCTTCAGGAAACTATGGGGCCATAACGACGCTGGATGTCGAGGGGGAGATGGAATTCTCCGATGCTCTGTTCGCGAACTGCTACAACCTCAGATCTGTTACCATGAAGGATGCCGATTCCATCAGCGACAGGATGTTCAGGTATTGTGTCGACCTCATCTCTGTGGATATCGGTTCATGTACTTCGATAGGGGAATATGCCTTCGAGGGATGTTCGAGTTTGGCCGATATAACCCTCGGTTCCAAGGAAATCTCCATTGGGAAGGGGGCTTTCAGCAACTGCTCCTCCCTGGAGATGCTGAAAGTCGGAATCGATACAAAGGTTAACGGAAACCCCGGAATATTCCTTGTACACTGTGATGAGGATGTTGATCTGAATCTATACGGGGAGAATCTGATTCTTTCAGGTAGTTATTCGTCGGTATCGTACTCCGAAACCGCCACTGACAAGGGACAGAGCACCAGTTTCTACAGAGGTGGGATAGCTTCGATCTATGTCGGAGGGATGGATGAGATCTATCTTGAACCGACAAAGGGTAATGCAGGCAGCAAATGTCTCATTGTCTTCGATACAAGGCTTGGATTCGGCATAGATAGTATGGTGGTTGACTATGGCGGTAAAATTTCCGATCTTCCTACACCCAGTCGTGACGGATACACGTTCCTTGGATGGACATATAATGGTTCGGAAGTGTCCGAGAATACAACAGTCAGCACCAGCATGGTTTTGACAGCGGAGTGGCAGAAGGAGAACTCGCCAAACAATGCATCCACCTACGTGCTCGTGATATTCGTGGTAGCAGTGTTAGCGACAATCGCTGTGCTGTTTGTCAACAGTCGCCGTTGAAACATTTTACGTGCCTTCGGGCACGTTTTTCACATCATCAGGTTAGAATCAGAAGGAAAAGTGAGGGTTGCCCCTCGTTTTGTTCACTTCGACCACTTTGGTCTGATGCTTGCGAGTATCAGTATGGCTAACACCAGCACTGTGATCACGGCGCATATCACGACATACAGGGTGGCGGATCCGTTCGGACTGCTCATCCCCTCGGCATCATAGTTGACATCGAAGTACACGGTCTGGTATGCGCTTTCAAAGCCAACATCCACTTCGGTCGATGTTGTGTAGTGATGTGTGAATCCGGGGTTGATGTAGTTGTACTGGTAGTCTATCATCACATAAGCGCGAGGGGTTCTGTCTCCATTGCTCACTGTGATGCTGTTGATCGTAATCTCCAGAGTGTCTCCAGCAGTGACGAAGAAGCTTATCCCGCCGTATGGGTCGAGCACCTTTTCGGCAATCTGGGTCTGATCGTTGTAGGAAATGCTCCACCTGTAACCCTCGGAGTAGTAGCTGTCACACGCATACACGTTGACAATCGTTCCAGCAGGGCTGTTGTTTATCCTCTCGCGGTCGTCTGTGGAAGAGATGCTGTATCTTTGAGGGTCTGAGATGTATCTCTCCATCTGCTGGTCCTTTTCTGATCCGTCGATGTAATAGAGATAGTTGTCCATATACCACTCCTCATACCAATCTCCCAGATCTCTTTTAACGAACTGGGCGTGGTAGAGGTAGTTCTCCGATATTCTCTCAGTGTTCGCGGCATCAGAGTCTTCTATCACCATCGGGGCAATGCAAATCGACAGCATGAGGAGCGTCGCTACTACGGTTAAAATCCTTTTCTCGTTCATCACATCTCCCTCCTCATCGTCTTGAACAGTCCTAGCAACAGGAACAGTACGCCCCATACTACTCCGACTGTGATGTTGAGGGCCAGATTGGTAAGGTCCATGTACTGCATGATTATGATTCCGACAGATCCGGACATCTGGGCTCCGAGAATTCCCAATGCGGCTTCGCCTAGGAAGCAAGGAAGCAGGAACAGTCCGGATAGGTCGGGTCCATCTGCCTGGAAGTATGCGAACAGCAGAGAGCATATCAGCGGGAGGGCGACGGTCATCAGGATGAACGGGACCATCGAGGATCCTCTCCTCATGAAGCTGCCTATGCAGAATGCGGTGGATGAGTATGCGAAGACTGCTACGATGGTCATGCCGAGTGAAGCGGACAGCAGGTCTGCGAAAATGGCATCATACTTCATCATGGAGGTAGCTATTGCC